>DATKSN010000001.1:0-123219 GCA_035531595.1 Pirellulales bacterium
AAGATGACCTCGTGTCTCAACCAAAACCCCGCGTATTCTACACGCCAGGTTGAGAAAGGTTGCCATCTTCGCGGAGATTTTTTCCAAAAGTTGCCGGGAAAATACGGGCCAAGCGGATTTTCCGACAGGCACTAACTAGGAGAAGGTCCACGACTTCATGGGTTCCGTCCGCCAAACCAATGGAGATCGTTCGCCCCTTCGGCGACTGCGACAAGAATTCCGGGTGTTCGACGGGAATCGCCCTGCCATCGGCAAGGTGAACGTCGAAGGGTTGGAACGGCCGCTCTTGGTGCATCTTTCGTAATTGTTCGATCGTCATGATGGTCATTGTAACTGGGAGCGCGACAACGTCAACGTAGTCAACTACATTCCTTTGCCGGCGATAGATTTTTTCCGCCGCTCGCCTTACAGCCCCAAGAACTCTTCCACCGCCTCGCGCATCATGGTTTTGTCGGGATCGACGCCGGTCCAGAGCTTGAAACCGATCGCGCCCTGGTTGACGATCATTCCCAGCCCGTCGAGCGTCGTCGCGCCATGCGCCTTGGCCTCGGCCAGAAACCGCGTATCGGGTGGGCTGGCGATCACGTCGGCCACGACCCGCCCCGGCGGGCATGCGTCGAACTTCACCGGCACGCGCGCTTCGGGATCGTTCAGACCGATGCAGGTCGCGTTGACCAGCACTTGCGTCTCTTCGGGAACGGGGAATTCGCCGTCCCAAGCCGCCAGCGTGGCTGATACGCCGGTCTTGGCGTTGAGCAGGTCGACGAGCTGTCGCCCATGTTCGAGGGTGCGATTGACCACCGTGATCGCCGACGCGCCGGCCAGGGCCAGTTCGACGCCGATCGCCCGCGCCGCGCCGCCCGCGCCCAACAGCACGACGCGCTTCGCGGCGGGGTCGGTCACGCCCCGCAACGACTCGATGAAGCCCTTGCCGTCGGTGTTTTCGCCGACCAACTCCTTCCCTTCGCGCACGATGCAGTTGACGGCGCCCATCCGCGAGGCGGCGTCGCTGGTACGATCGAGCAATTCGATCACGGCGACCTTGTGGGGTTTGGTGACGTTTCCGCCGCGAAAGCCCATGGCCCGCATGCCTCGAACCGCGTCCGCCAGATCCTCGGGCGCGACTTCCAGCGTGAGATAGCGCCATTCGAGACCGTGGTGGGCGAAGGCCTTTTCGATCATGAACTGCGTCGGGTTTCCGGCCACCGGTTGCCCGAACAGCACACAAATTTCCTGCAACGAGGGGCTAGGCACGGGCGTGGATGAAATCCTCGGGTCGGTTGGAAGCGGTCGCGCCGCCCTTCGGCAGCCTGAGATAGCTGCATCTTGGCTGAGTCGCGGCCGGACTGCAAGAGTCGCAGGATGGCGGGCCGGCGATCGCCACGCGATCTTGGGCCAGTAGCGGAATTCGTAAGAATTCCGATTCCTTGTTCCCACGCTCCGCGTGGGAACGAATCATGCCGTCAGGCTGGAAAGCGCTGGAAAGCCTGACCTACGGCGTCCAGACCTTGCCGGGCGCCGTTCCGACGCGGCGGGCTTTGATCCGTACGTAGGGCGCCACGTACCGGCTGCGGTGGGCGAATGTCCCCGGTTCAGCATCGTTCTTGGCGTGCAGCGGCTCGACGAGATCTTCAATCACGAACCCCGCCCGGCACAGCCCGCCCACGAGATCCTCCCAGCGGTGCAGAAACTCCAACGTCCCCTCCTCACGGTGCAAGCTCCCCACGACGGGCGGCAAGGGGCCGCCGCGATAATACGGCTCGCTCAACTCGTAGCCGTGCCGCGACGGCCCGACCGACGACTGCAAGCTCGCCGGCTGCTTGTGCTGGCTGACGTAAACTCCGCCCGCCGCCGTGACCCGCGCCACCTCGCGGTAGACCGCCGCGATGTCGGGCACGTAGCAGGTGCTCACCGGCTGGATCACGACCTCGAAGCCGGCCGTTTCCAGCACGCTCAGATCTTCCATCGAAGCTTCGACCACGCGGATGTCCAGCCCGCGCTCGGCGGCCACCTGGCGGTCTAGGGCCAACATCTCCGGGCTCAAGTCGACCACGGTCACCTGGGCTCCGGCGGCGGCATACATCGCGCTTTGCCTGCCGCCCCCCGCCGCCAGGCAGAGCAACCGCTTCCCGGCCACGCTGCCGCCGAGCCAACCCAGACCATCGGCCTTCGCGAGTGGGTCGCGCAGGTCGTCGTCCGGAGCGGGACTGGTGAAGCGCTGTTTCTTCAAAACCAGCGCATTCCACGCTCGGCGATTCTGTTCACGGGCCGCCGCGGCATGGGGATTTGGGGTCATTGGTGGGTCATAGGTCATTTCCTTCCCAGCATCCGGTCGAGGGCGTCGGACGTCTGGTAGATCAGCGCCTCGGGATAGTGCTGGAAAGGATGGAAGTACTCGAACGTCAAGTAGCCGCGGTAGCCGACCTGGTCGAGGGCCTCGATCACGGCGGGCCAGTTCGTCGTGCCGTCCAAGAGCGTGCGGAACGTGTGCAGATTGAACTCGTGAGTCCGTTTGTCCCACTCCTTGAAGTGGATGTTCTTCGTCCGTTCGCCGAGGATCGCGATCCAATGCTCCGGGAACTGGTACTGCATGATGTTGCCCGTGTCGAAGTGGACCTTGACATGGTCGCTTTTGAAGTTGTCGACGAACTCGACCATCTCCTGTGGGCTGTAGAGATAGCCGTTGGCGAAGATGTTCTCGATGTTCAGGTAGACGCCCGCCGCCTCGGCCTCGGGAATCAACTGCCGCACGGCTTCGCGCGCTCGGCGATCACAGACGTCGTTGGGCACCGGCTCGACCCCTTCGAGCCAGGGAATATAAACCGCGCCGGGCACGACCAGCAGGTTCTCGGTATCCAGGAGCTTGGCCGCCTGAATCATCTGGCGTGCCAGCGCGAGGCCCTTGGCCCGCCGCTCTTGGTCGTTTTGCGTCAGCGAGTAGGGCCAATAGAGGAACGAACAGACACCGCTGACGGCGATGCCGACGTCGGCGGCCAGCTTGCCGATGGCTTCGATTTCCTTGGGCTTCGAATGTGCCGAGAACTCGCCTTCCAGCGCGAAGTTGATTTCCACGCCGTCGAAGCCCGCGTCTTTAGCCAGCTTGAAACAATCGACCAGCGACATTTGTTGCGGATAGGGGAAGGCCCAGAGGTTGATCGACTTTTTCATGTCGTACCGCTTGGGACCGGCCGGCGTGGTCTTGATCGGCTTCGCCTTGGCGGCCGGCTTTTCGTCGGCGTCGTCGGCGCGGAGCAACCCCTGCCCGGCCAGGAAGGCGGCGCCGAAGGCCGAGGTGTAACCCAGCAGTTCGCGGCGACCCAAACGCGGTGTGCCGCCCCCCGGCGGCGGTTCAGGCGGCAATTCGGCGGACATGGGAGTTTCTCCAAGAGAAGTCGGTCGCTTGCCAATACTGTACGCGAGGAAGTGCCGAGAAGCAATTGACCCGCTTCAAGGCCAGGCTATGCTACGTGAATCAGCTTCCGAGGAAGGGAACGAACTCATGTTAACCGACGCCGAACTCGCCGCGTTACTGGCGGATACCGAGTCGGATCGGGTCGAGCGTAAAGCATCGATCGGCGACCGCGATCGAATACGACAAGCGATCTGCGCGTTCGCGAACGATTTACCCGACTATCGCTTGCCCGGCGATCTGCCGTTTGACCAACGCCTGGTTCGTGGCGCCACCCTGGAAGACCTCGACCTTGACCTTTTCCAACGCGCTTACCTGCCCTCGGCCCTCGCCGCGGACGTTTTGGCCGAAAACGACAGGGCGATACCACTTCAACTTCCCTGACGAGGCGTCCATGAAAAGCGTCGTGTTTTTCAACAACAAAGGGGGTGTCGGAAAGACCTCTCTGGTCTACCACCTGGCGTGGATGTATGCCGACCTGGGACTCAGCGTCGTCGCGGTGGACCTCGACCCACAAGCGAATCTGTCAGCCATGTTCGTGCCGGAAGACCGGCTCGATGAGCTTTGGCCCGACGGCGATCACCCCGACTCCATCCTAGGGGCTGTTGGGCCGATCCTGCGTGGCACCGGCGACGTCGCGGAGCCGCACGTCGAACCCATCGCCCAGCGCATCGGGCTGGTCGTGGGCGACCTGGGGTTGTCGCGCTTCGAGGCGAAGCTCTCAGCCGCGTGGCCGGGTTGCCTTAGCCGTGACGAGGCGGCGTTTCGCGTCGTCTCGTCATTTTATCGAGTGATCCTTCGCGCGGCCGCCGAGCGGAAGGCGGACCTGGTCATCATCGACGTGGGACCCAATTTAGGCGCCATCAATCGGTCGGCAATCTTGGCCGCGAATTTCGTCGTCGTGCCCCTGGCGTCGGACCTGTTCTCGCTGCAAGGCCTCAAGAACCTCGGTCCCAATCTACGCGAATGGCGCGCCGAGTGGCTCGACCGGCTTGAGCGCAAGCCGGCCGATCCCAATCTTCGGCTTCCTCCGGCCGATATGCAGCCGATCGGGTACGTCGTGCTTCAGCACGCGGTGCGTCTTGACCGACCGGTGCAAGCCTATCAGCGCTGGATGGATAGAATCCCCGCGATTTACGCGTCAGAAGTGCTTGATGAGCACACCAAGCAGGTTCCGGCGGTGGGGCAGGATCCCAATTGTCTGGCGAGCTTGAAAAACTACCGTAGCTTGATGCCCCTCGCGCAGGACGCATTGAAACCCATGTTCTCACTCAAACCAGCCGACGGCGCCTTGGGTGGACACATGGCCGCCGTGCAAGCCTGTTACCTGGACTTCAAGAGCCTTGCCAAGAGAATTGGCGCAAGGATGGCAATTCACGGTTTGAATCGTCTCGGGGATTGATTGAAGGCACCCATCCACTGCCGTTCGTCGATGAACAACAAATTTCGAGTGAAAACCGAGTGGCGGAGAGAGGCGTTAGGCATTAGGCGTTGGGCGTTGGAAAACGGGGCGCCCGGGATGCCTACTATCGCCTAACCCCGCACCCGCGCAGCGGGTCGGCTCGCCTCCTATCAGAAGCGGCGCGACGATGAGTCAGGTCCGATACATCCGTTCGATGACCTCAGCGTAATTGGCCTCGATCGCCTGCCGCCGCAGCTTAAGCGTCAGCGTCAGCTCGCCGCGTTCGATCGACAGCGGCTGTTCCAACAGCGTGAACTTGCCGACCTGCTCGTATTGCGAGACGCCAGCCAGCCGCTCGTCGATCCGTTGCCGGTAAATCGCCAGTACGCCGGCGTGGGTACAAACGTCGGCCGACGACGCGAGTTGGATGCCCAGGCGCGCCAGCTCGGCGGCCAGGGCCTCGTGGTTGGGAATGACAAGCGCCACGAGGTATCCGCGGCGGTCGCCGATCACCACCGCCCGCTCGATCAAGGGGTCGGCCGTCAACAGCGCTTCGACGTGGACTGGGGCGATCTTCTTGCCGGCCGACGTGACGATCAACTCTTTCTTGCGTCCCGTGATCGTCAAAAAGCCCTCGGCGTCCAGCTCACCCAGGTCGCCGGTGCGCAACCAGCCGTCGCGAAAAGCCTCGGCCGTGGCCTCAGGCTTGTTCCAGTAGCCGAGCATCACATGCGGGCCGCGGGTGACGATCTCGCCTTCGTCCGATATCTTCACCTCGACTCCCGGCGCCGGCCGGCCGACGGTACCGATCTTCATCGCGGTCGGCGTGCCCAACGTGATGACGGGCGAGCTTTCGGTCAGCCCGTAGCCCTGGGCCAGGAACACTCCCCGCTCGTTGTAGAAGCGGGTGACGTGATCGGGGAGCGGCGCGCCGCCGGAACAAGCCGCTCGCAGCCGGCCGCCGAAGGCCGTGGCCAAGGCGCCGGGCAGGTCGGCCAGTTGATGATCGACCAGGTATCGCATCACCTTTTCGTAGAAGTAAGGCACGCCGTTGATCAGCGTGGGGTGCAATTCACGGCAGTTGGCCGTGACTTGCTCCGGGCTATCGGCCAAGGCGATTTGGCAGCCGCCGGCGATCGAGGTGTACAGGTCGCATGTGCGGGCGAAAATGTGGCTCAAGGGCAGCCAAGCCAACCGCAAATCGGACGATTGCTGGCAAAACGCTTCCAGCGTCGCCAGCGCGTTGCTGGCCAGGTTCCGTTGCGAAAGCATCACTCCTTTCGGCTCGCCCGTCGTGCCCGAGGTGTAGAGGATCGTCGCCAGGTCGTCGGGCCCGACATGCCGCGACGCCGCCTCTTCAGTCCGCCGGGCCTCGGTGGGATCGACATGGCCCGTCAGGTCCGCGAGTAACGCGACCTTGAATGGCCCGACGGGCCGCGGGCAAGGGTCGAACGAGACGAACTTCAGCTCCGCGGGAAACGGCGCCGCGCCGTCGGCCTCCGAGTAAGTGGCGAGCTTCGCCGCCAGATCGACGCCCGATAGCAGCACGACGCGAGCGCCACTGTCGATGATCTGGAAGGCGATTTGCGGGGCGGCCAGCGTGGCGTGGACCGGCACATGGACGGCACATGCCATTTGGATCGCCAGATCGGCGACGATCCATTCGTAGCGATTGGGCGAGACCTGCGCGACCCGATCACCCGGCGTCGCACCCAATTCGACCAACACGGCCGCCGTGCGCCGCACATCGTCGGCCAGAGCCGACCAGGGCCGAGTCTGCCATGCGCCGTCGCGGCGAAAGCTGATCGCCGGTAGCTCGGCGTCGGCGTCGACTCGCGCGGCCAGCAAGGAAAGGATTGTGGCGGACATGGAAAAGGAGAAAGCTAAAAGGAAAAAGTCATTTCCTTGTTCGGGGTATCCGCGCAGCGGGTCGGCGGAGCGTGGGAACATGCGTTCGGCCGCTCCGCGGCCCGGGTTTCCAACCTGCCAAAATTGTCGTATGGCAGGTTGGAAACCTGCCCCACCTTTCCTTGTTCGGGGTATCCGCGCAGCGGGTCGGCGGAGCGTGGGAACATGCGTTCGGCCGCTCCGCGGCCCCGTGACGACCGGAGCCGCCGCCGGCAACGGGGACGCGGAGCGTCCGGGGAGCCGTTCGGGGCACCCGCGCAGCGGGTCGGCGGAGCGTGGGAACGAGTCACTTTCTCCTTTCTCCTTTCTCCTTTCTCCTTTCTCCTTTCTCCTTTTTCTACACCCGTTCGAAGATCGTAGCGATGCCTTGGCCAACGCCGATGCACATCGTGGCCAGACCCAGGTTGGCGCCGCGGTCGACCATGTTGTGGACCAGCGTCGTGGCGATCCGAGCGCCGCTGGCGCCCAAGGGATGGCCGATGGCGATCGCCCCGCCGCGGACGTTCACCTTTTCCTCGTCCATTCCCAACATTTGAATGCATGCCAGCGCTTGCGAAGCAAAGGCTTCGTTCAACTCGATCAGGTCGATGTCGGCCAGTTTCAAACCGGCCCGCTTGAGCGCCTTGGTGACGGCGGGCACCGGCCCGGTGCCCATGAGACATGGATCGACGCCGGCCACCGCAGTCGCCACGATGCGCACCAACGGCTTGAGACCGAGCGCCTTGGCCTTTTCCTCGGACATCGCCAGCATCGCCGCCGCACCGTCGTTCAAGGGCGAACTGTTGCCGGCCGTGACGGTGCCCATGCCCGGCATGAACGCCGGCTTGAGCGCGGCCAACCCCTCCATGCCGCAATCGGGCCGCACACACTGGTCGATTTCAATGAGCGTGCGGGCGCCCGCTTCGTCGCGGCCCCAGACCGGAACGATTTCCCGTTTGAATTCACCCTTGGCGTGGGCCGCGGCCGCGCGCTGGTGACTGCGCACCGCGAAGGCGTCTTGCTCCTGGCGGGAAATGCCTTGCGTCTGCGCCAGAAACTCGGCCGTGATTCCCATCATCAGCGCCGCCTTCGACGTGCGGTGGAAAAGCTTCGGATTGATGTCGATGTCCTGGTCCATCGCGATGTGCTGCATGTGCTCGAGTCCGCCGACGATTTGCACGTCCTCGAAGCCGGCCATGATCGCGTGCGTGGCCTGGTTCAGGGCCTGCAGGCTGGAGCCGCACAGGCGGTTGACCGTCGCCCCGCCGGTGGCCACGCTCAGGTTGGCCATCAGCGCGACGTTGCGCGCGACGTTGAAGCCCTGTTCCAACTGCTGCTGGGTGTTGCCCAGCACGACGTCCTCGATCTCAATGGGGTCGATGCCGGTTCGCCGCACCAGCGCTTCGATCACGGCCACCGCCAGGTCGTCGCTACGGACTTCGCGAAACACGCCCTTGTCTTTGTGCGCCCGCCCGATCGCCGTGCGCAGGCAGTCGATGACGACGGCTCGTTTCATGGGGTTAGTCCTCGATCAGGGGCGGAGTCAGTTCGCATAAAAACTTCCCTTCTCCTTTGCCATTTCCAGCAGCATCGGCGTCGGCTGGTAACGAGTGCCGAGCGATTCGAGCGGCTTGAGCATCTCGATCAGCTTGCCGGCGCCGAGCGTGTCGGCCCAGAACAAGAGGCCGCCCTTGAAAGGCGGAAAACCGATGCCGAAAATCAAGCCCAGGTCGACGTCGCGCGGGTCGCGGACCTTGCGTTCGGCCAGAATGCGAGTGGCTTCGAGCACCATCGGCAGAAACAACCGCTCGGTGATCTGCCGCTGGGAGAGCTTCTCCCGCCGACGGAGCAGCGGCTTGACGACGTCGGCCAAGGTGGCGTCCGGCTCGCCGCGCCCCTGCTTGTCTTTGTACTTGTGGAATCCGACCAGCGTCTTCTGACCCAGGCGGCCCGCCTTGACCATCGCGGCCAACAGCGGCGATTCGACGATCCGGTCGGGAAACGCCTCGCGCATCACCTGGCCGGCGTAGAACGCCGTGTCGAGCCCCACCACGTCGTAAAGCGTGATCGGACCCATCGGCATGCCGAACCCCTTGGCCGCGCTCTCGATGTCCTTGATCTCGACGCCGTCGAGCATCAACTCCAGGGCCTCGTTCATGTACGGCAGCAACAGGCGGTTGACCAGGAAACCGGGCCCGTCGTTGACGACGATCGGCGACTTGCCGATGGCCTTGGCGTAGGCCACCGCGGCGGCCACCGTGGCGTCGCTTGTCTTGGGACCGCGGATCACCTCGACCAACGGCATCTTGCGCACCGGGTTGAAAAAGTGGATGCCGCAGAACCTCTCCGGCCGTTTGAGCTTCTCGGCCAGCCGGCCGATGGAAATGGCCGACGTGTTCGAAGCCAGGATCGTATCGTCGGCCAGGAGCGGCTCGATCCGCGCGTAAAGGTCCGTCTTGACCTGAGGATTTTCGACCACCGCCTCGATCACGAGATCGCAGGGCGTGAACTCGGCGTCGAGCGTCGCCGCCTTGACGAGCGGGGCGAACCTGAGCATTTTGTGGGGGTCGGTCGCTTTCGCGGCTTTGTCGTAGGCGACTTCCTCGAGGATTTTCCGCACACCGCCGGCCAGGGCCTCTGGAGCGGCATCGTTGATCGTGACGGCCATGTCGCGCTTGACCGTGGCGGCGGCAATACCGGATCCCATGATCCCGGCGCCGAATACGCCAACACGCTTGATCTCGCGGGCTTTGATCCCCGTACACTGGGTATCGCCTGTTTCCACGCCGCTGTCTTTCTTATTGCGATCGGTGAGGAAGAAGACATTGATCAGCGCCCGGTTGATCGGCGTGCCGAACAGGGCGGCGAACCCTTCGGCCTCCATCCGGCAAGCCGCATCGACGTCGAGGGAGGCGGCGCCGAGCAAGACCTCCAGCGCCGCCAACGGGGCGGGGTACTGACCTTTGGTCTGCTGCTGGATGTAGGCCGAAGCCGTGGCGCCCAGAAAGCCCAGTTCGGTTTCGTCGATCGGCAGCGGCCGGCTCCAACGCAGGCGGTCGGCCAGGTACTGCTTCGACTCTTGTTCCGACCGCACCAGCGCCAGCGAGGCCGCGCCCAGGTGGTCGCTGGATACCAAGTCCGAGACAAGGCCCATGAGCGCGGCGGTTCGCCCGTCGATCGACTCGCCGCCGGTGATCAGTTCGACGGCGTTGCCCAGGCCGACGATCCGCGGCGTGCGCGCGGTGCCGCCCCAGCCGGGGAACATCCCCAGTTTGACTTCGGGAAAGCCGAACTGCGCCTTGGGGCTGGTGGTCATGATCCTGCGGTCGCACCAAATCGCCAGTTCCGCGCCGCCTCCGACGCAAACGCCGTCGATGGCCGCGACGGTGACGAACGGACACTTCGAGAGCCGCTGGAACAACATCCGGCCGCGATGGGCCACCGCGATCGTCTGTTCGGTGGTTGGGTTTTTGACGGCCGCGAATTCGCGGAGGTCAGCCCCCGCGATGAAGATGCCCGGCTTGGCCGAGCGAAAGATCAATCCGGCCAGCTCGCCGCGGCCTTCCAAGGCGCCGAGGTGCCGGTCCAACTCATCGAGCACCGACTGGGAAAAGATATTCGCTCCCTTGCCCGGCGCGTCCAGCGTCAGCACGGCGACGTCGGGCTCGGCCATCGAAAGGGTCAGGGTTGCCCGGTTCGAGTCGGGGATTGAGTTGGCCATGAGCATTTCCTTCTGGGTCGAGCATGAGACATTCACGGTGGCTGGGGCAAAGCCTAAGCGATGCCCCGGTCGCAATCGAACCGGGGCATCGCTACGCTCTGCCACCAGCCACCATTTTCTCGTGTTTCTCGTGGCAAAATGTCCCAATGGTCGGCCGCGTGCAGTATAGCACAACGAATCTTATACCATGAAAGGCCCGAGCAACACCGGGGACGCGAAAAAACGATGACCGATTCTGTAGGGAACGCCCTCCGTGGCGTTCCGCGACCTGCCAGAAGACGTCGCACGAGCTTCACGGAACGCCACGGAGGGCGTTCCCTACAGGTGCCGCGAGCATCACGTCAAGGTCGGCGGCCGGCGCTGCTCTATTCGCTGCCGACCGTCGCATTCACGCCGGACTTGTTCTTGGCGCGCCCCACCGCGGGAGGCGACTTGGCCTTATCGGCCAGCACCGCTTTGCCGGCCGGTTTGGATACCCCCGCGGTCTTGAGCCATTGCTCCAGTTCCGTCCTCGCTTTTTCGAGTTCGGCCACCAGCGTGGCGTGCGCCAGCTTGCTGTTGGCGGTAATCAGCAGCATTTTGTCCACGTTGGCGACCAGGTCTTCGATGAACTTGCGCGTGTTCGGGTCGTTCGCGGCCGACAGGAGTCCGCCGGTGTCCGGCACCAGCACCCCCTTCTTCTTCTCGGGAACCTCGCGCCCCGTCAACGCCGACCGGATCCGAGACAGACAGAACGTCAATTCCTCGCCGGTTACTTTGCGAACCTGCGCCGGCACCTTGACGACCGGGGCGGCGTTCTCATCGTCCTTTTTTGGATCGGCATCTTTCGCATCCTCTTTCTTCACCTTGTCCGCCTTCTTCTTGCGGGCGTCGCTCTTGTCGTCTTTCTTATTCGCCTTGACGGCGGCAGCGGCGTCAGCGACCGGCTTCACCTCCGCCGCCTTCCCGGCGGCGCCGGGCAGCTTGTTCGTCAAAGTGGCGATTTCCACCACCAGCCCGGCAAGCCGGCGGGCCGCCGGCAAGATCTTGTCGGCGGGGAAACTCTTGTCGAGTTTTTTCAAGTTACCGACCACCTGGCAACGCATCCAAAGCTCGATGTCGGCTTCGGCCGCCATGGCCAACAGTGCCGCGGATACGTCGGGTTGCTTGGCCTCATCCCCCTTGCTCGCCAAAATGCCCAGAATGTCGGCGGCTTGCATCCGAATCCAATCCGGCCCGATCTTGCCAGGCGGAGGATTCTTCTTCGACAATAATTGCAGCATCCGGTCCTTCACGCTCTTGCGAGCGTCCGCGGCCAGGTTGGTTTCCGCGTGCCGTTTCAGCCCGACCATCGCTTCGACCCGCAATGCATCGTGCAGCGCCGCGTCGGCGGCCGCATCCAGAAGATAGTTGCGCGCGTCGGCGAGTGCCACCACCGTCTTGGGGTCGCCCTCCCGTTTCTCTTGCTGATTCAATTCGCCGATCAAGTTCATGCAATTCACCCGTGCCGCGCGCGGGTAACGCTCGTCGGCCGCGATCTTTCGGCACTTGGCCAACGTGATCGCATTCAGCTTGTCGTGAACATCGGGAGCCGGAGCTTGGCTGGCTTTCGTGAGGGTCTGCTTGAACTTGTATCGCAGGTCCGGCAATTGCTGACGATTCTTTTTCCAAGTCATCTCGCCGATCTTGACGTCGAAAAACTCGGCGAAGAAACGCTCGTCATCCGCCGTGGCGAATTTTCCCGCGCTGAACGACGGCGAAAGCCGAGCGCCGCACTTCCCTTCGACAAGACCGCCGGCGTAAATGGGTTTGCCATTGCTGTCTTTGACGTCTTCGTAACCGTCATAATCGCCGTCGCTCACGTTATCGTCCGCCCGAAGCGGCGGTTCGATCGACGGGCACCATGAAAAGAGTGCGATCAGCGCCGCGGCGAATACGCGGGGCCAACGCGGGACGGCTGCTGGAGCGGCTTGCATGATGAGAACCCTCCGACGTGGACGATGAAGAGCAATCTCCAAGCTAACACTTCCCGACGGGCATTGTCAAGCTGGCGCAGGGGTCGGGCGTAGCGGAATTCGTGAGAATTCCGGTTCATCCGGCGGAAGCGTATACCTCCTGTTATCCAGCCCTGAAGGGGCGACACCGGTGACGGCGCCACTCTCTCTGTCGCCCCTTCGGGGCTGAACGACCTCATGGGGACGTCCGTCCTGGGGCTAACGCCCCAGGCTACACTCTGCCGACCCTTCGGGTCTGTCGTCCGGTGTCAAGCAAGGCGCTCATTTGAACGGGTGTCCAACCATGTTCCGCTACGAGGCATCCGGCGACAGCCCAAAGGTCTGGTTTGCCAATTCGGCGATCGCGCGGCCAATCGAGATGGAGGCGGTGGCGGCGGGCGACGGGGCGTTGAGCACATGGACCATCCGTTCGGCGGATACCATGTGGAAATCGTCGATCAGCGCGCCGGCCGAGGTCATCGCCTGGGCTCGCACGCCGGCCCCGGCCGGGATGATGTCGTCACAGCCCAACTCCGGCAGCAGCCGCTGGAGCGCTTTGACGAAGGCCCGCTTGCTCCACGAACGGTGCAATTCGCCCAGGCCCGTTCTCCAGTGCTTGGCCGCCATTCGCCAGACGCCGGCGAAACGGGCCATCTCCGCCACATCGCGCAGCGAAAAGCTGGTGCGGGTATAGCCGGTCCGCTTCAGCGCCAAGACCGCGTTCGGCCCGGCTTCGATACCGCCCTTGACCATCCGCGTGAAGTGGACGCCCAGGAACGGGAACCGCGGATCGGGCACCGGGTAGATCAGGTTGCGGACCAGGTGCTCGCGCTCGCGGCGCAGTTGATAGTATTCGCCCCGGAACGGCACGATCCGCACGCCGGGATCCACCTGGCACATCCGCGCCACCCGGTCGGCCTGCAATCCGGCGCAACCAATGAGATTGCGGCAGCGGAACGCTCCCTGGCTGGTTTCCAACGTCAAGCCGTCGGCGGCGCGATGAAAGCCGCGCACGCACGCCTCGGTACGCACCTCGGCGCCTTTTTCCGACGCCAGCCGCGCGAAGGTCCGTGAGGTTTGCACGTAGTCGACGATGCCCGTCTCGGGCACATGCAGACCGGCGATGCCCACCGCGTGAGGTTCGAATTCATGGATCTCGTCCGCCGAAAGGCGGCGAATGCCCAGCAGTCCGTTGGCCGTCCCGCGCCGCTCGATCTCTTCCAATCGCGGCAATTCATCGGCCCGGGTCGCCACGACGATTTTGCCGCAACGCTCATGGGCGACGCCGTTTTCGGCGCAGAAGCGGTACAGCGCTTCGCGTCCCTCGACGCAATTACGGGCCTTGAGCGAGCCCGGCTTGTAATAGAGTCCCGAATGGATTACGCCGCTGTTGTTGCCCGTCTGGTGGGCCGCCACTCGGTCTTCCGCCTCGAGCACCACCAATGAGCCACCGTGACGCGGCGCCAACGCGTAGGCCGTCGCCAGCCCCACGATCCCGCCGCCGATGATCGCAATGTCGTATTGCCGGGAACTCATGTCGAGGAGGATGGCGGCGCGGAGCGCGAATGTCAAGGGATGAGGCGGGATCAGGCTTTAGGCGTTAGGCGTTAGGCGTTAGGCTTTAGGCGTTAGGCGTTAGGCGTTAGGCGTTAGGCGTTAGGGTTCAGGGTTCGGGGTTCAGAATACTTTCTCGTTCCCACGCTCTGCGGGGGAACGTGCGTTCGGCCGCCTATCGCCTATCGCCTATCCCCTAACGCCTCATAAAAAACGGCGGCCCGATCCATCCGGATCGGGCCGCCGCTGGTGGCGAGCCCAGGCCCTCCGCTGACCGACAGCGGGAGGAGGCAATTAACTAGTTGCAGCAGGGCACCGGGCAGCAAATCCGCACCGGCACTTGCCTGCAGATCACCTTCGGCACGCAACGAGTCACCGTGTAGGCCACCTGCTTGGGCACACACCGATTGACCTGGATGGTCTTGGTGTAATGCACCGGCTTGCAGACGCAATACGGCACTTGCTTGACGTGCTTCTCGGCAACCAGGTGGCAGACCTGGTAGGGCACCTCTTTGCTGTGGCACTCCTTGACGATGTGGCAAACCTTGTAGGTGCAGGTCTTCACGCATTGCTCGGGCACCATGTGGCAGACCTTGTAGGTGCAGGTCTTGACGCGTTGCTCGGGCACCATCTTGCAGACCTGGTAGGTGCAGGTCTTGACGTGGTTTTCACGCACCATGTGGCAGACCTGGTAGGAACAGGTCTTGACGCGTTGCTCGGGCACCATCTTGCAGACCTGGTAGGCGCAGGTCTTGACGCGGTTCTCCCGCGCCATGTGGCAGACCTGGTAGGAACAGGTCTTGACCCGGTTCTCCCGCACCATGTGGCAGACCTTGTAGGTGCAGGTCTTCACGCGCTGCTCGGGCACCATGTGGCAGACCTTGTAGGTGCAGGTCTTGACGCGTTGCTCGGGCACCATCTTGCAGACCTGGTAGGTGCAGGTCTTGACGTGGTTTTCCTTGAGCAGGTGGCAGACCTTGTAGGTACAGGCCTTGACCCGGTTCTCGGTCACCATGTGGCAAACCTTATAGTTGCAGGTCTTGACGCGTTGCTCGGGCACCATGTGGCAGACCTGGTAGGTGCAGGTCTTGACGCGTTGCTCGGGCACCATCTTGCAGACCTGGTAGTTGCAAGTTCTGGTGTGATTCTCCTTCACCAGATGGCAGACCTGGTAGGTGCAGGTCTTGACGCGTTGCTCGGGCACCATCTTGCAGACGGTGTAGGGCACCGTCCTGGTGCAGTTCTCGGCGACGTGCTTCACGCAGTCGATCGTCTTCGTCCGCATTTCCGGCACCCAGACCTTCCTGCAGACCTGGACCGGCGGGCACTGCACCTGGCACTTCTTGACGCAGCCGGGCTTGTAGATGCACCGGCAGCAGCAAGGATCCCAGACCCAGCAGCCCGGCTCTTGCACGCACTTCGTAATCACCCGGCCCGCGCATTCGCTGACTTTCGTCTCCCAGCGACCGCAGCAGACCTGGATCGTCTTCGTATAATGAACCGGCTTGCAGACCGTGTAGCACACGGTGCGCTCGCGCGTCTCGTAGACCGGCTTGCAGACCGTGTAGCAGATCTCCTTGGTCTTGGTCTCGTAGACCGGCTTGCAGACCGTATAGCAGATCTCCTTGGTCTTGGTCTCGTAGACCGGCTTGCAAGTCGTGTAGCAGATCTCCTTGCTGCGGGTCTCCTGCACCGGCTTGCATACGGTATAGCAGATCTCCTTGGTCTTGGTTTCCCAGACCGGCTTGCACACGGTGTAGCAGATGTCCTTGGTCTTGGTTTCCCAGACGGGCTTGCAGACCGTGTAGTTGCACGTCCGGGATTTGGTTTCCCAGACGGGCTTGCAGACCGTGTACTCGCAATCGCGGTAGGCGGTCTCCCGCACGTACTTCACGCAGTCGATCGTGCGATCCTCGCAGACCGTCTCGTAGCACGTCTTGTAGCAGGTGTAGTTTTGTTTCTCGTAGACCACCTCCTTGCAGGTCTTCATCACGGTGTGACACTGCTGTTTGCAGCAGGCGTAGCTGGCGGTGTTGCAGCCACGCGCACAACACTTGTACCGCGCCGCGCCGCAATAGGCGGCGTCGGCTGAGCCGACCGAGAGCGCTGCAATCACCACAGCGATCATCGGAGCTCCCAACAGGATTTTCATGCTCCTGCCTCCTCCAAGGGACATTACAAAATGGGTAGGGCCTGGTCGGGCGAGGGGCGCTCGCCCACGAAATCTTTGGCCTGCGCACTTGCCGCGCATTAACCAAGTCGCCCGGATCGCACGACCATCCGACTCGCCCCGGACGCCGTAGCCACTGCGATCCGCCGCTCGATTCGCCGCATGACATTGAATATCGTCAAACCGGGTGGAGTGCTTGATTTGGACAAAAGAAATGATCTGTAAATCATGCGTTATTTGGGAACCGTGGTGCCGATGTAACTTCTTTGACGGCTGATGCCGTGGTTCGGGCTGCGCCGGTCAGGTCCGCCACTTCGCTTGGCGCCGCCAAGGATGCGGAAGCCGGTTATTCCGCCATTCGGCGTCTGCTCGCGGGGCACGGAACGCCACGGAGGGCGTTCCCTACAGAATCGGTTCGGCCGCCAATCCCAGCCTTGAAGCGGGCGGTTGTTTTTCTTGCCGGCTCGATGGCTTGCCAGAATGGGCCCGAATCCTATAAGATACGGCGGCGACGGTCTAGGAAGGCGGTCCCACAGCGAACCGCGTGCGGCATAAGTCCAGCAATATTACCCGGTGGTGTAATGGTAACACTAGGGACTTTGGCTCCCTCATTCTAGGTTCGAGTCCTAGCCGGGTAGCTTTTTAACTCATTTATTTGATACGACTTGCGTCGATTCTAGATTTTCTCGCGCGACCAATTCGGCCTTGTGGTGATATATGACAGCAAGCAGTTGCTCGTCGTCGATGTCCCAAAGGGACCGCCCTGCCTGATCCTCACCAAGAAACCCCAAATGTGCGAGCAACTGTCCCAGTCTTACGTCGGGCGATAACTCGCACAATTCGGCCAACACAGCCAGGGCTTCGCGTTGGGTTGATGGTATCATTGCAACAGGTCTCCAATCTTGGGGTCCGCGCCACATGCTCGGCGCAAGCCGCCGATCACTTCCACGCGCACCAGAGTGCCTGGCGCTAACTTGGCGATCCGGGTTGCGCGGGTCACTCCATTATACACCACCAGGGCGCCGTCCAACCCCTCATAGACGACCAGAGGCGGCATTCCTGCGGCCGAGGCACCGAACCGAGCGATCTGTCGCTGCAGTTTGAACGGGTCGGCACCCGTGCGTCGACTAGGCGGCCTTCGCCACGTCGTACTGGCCGCCAACCGCGCTGCGCGATCGGTCGGCCGCCTCGACCGGTTCGGCAGCCATCATGGGCGCGGGCTCTTCACGCCGGAACTGCATGATCAGGTTATAGGCCAGCGGCCCGTAGGGCATCTGGTAGTCGAGCGCCATCAGGGCAAAACAGGCCGATGTCCAAGCCTGCAGCCGGCTCAAGAACGGGGGCGGAAAACAAAGTGCGGAGTAAGCCAAACCATAGATCAGCCCGCCGCGCCGGGCGAAAGCCACCGGCTCGAAGCGGCCGTCGGCCAGACGCTCCAACTCGCCTTTGCCAAAATGGTGGTGCCGTTCGCCACTTGCCTGGTGGTCGCGAATCCAGAAACGGACCCGCGACAACTTGCTGACGACCTTGTAAACCGTGGGGTAGTCCATCGCCAGGTTTTCCGGGCTTAGCCAACCGAACGCTCCCCGGTGCGGAACGCTCACGATCCAGCATCCACCCGGCCGCAACACGCGAAAAATCTCGGCCATAAGGCCCTCGCGGTCGGCGACATGTTCCAAGACGTCGAGCATCGATACGGCGTCGAAGCTGGCGTCGGCGAAAGGCAATTTACGGCCGTCGTAACGCAAGAAGGTCGCGCGGCTACTGCGGACACGCCGTCGCGCCAGGGGTAGTGTCACCGGGTCGACGTCGATGGCCACCACGCGCGCCGCGCGGCGCGCGAAGTGCCGCACATGATAGCCCGCCCCGCAACCGATATCCAGCACATGCCCCCCCCTGGGCAACCACCCCTTCGCCACTCGGCCCCGGTCCAACGGTATCGGCAGTGGCGGCATCCGCTGGTAGAAATCGCGTTTCTCCGCGGACACGTCCGCGCTGACCGGGGCCACATTCGCGTGTTGGAAAAACATGGGTTTCGAGATCGTTGCCATTGGAAGTTCCTGGTTCTTTCAAGGCGAGCGGCTGGGGTAAACCTACCGCCAACCCAGGAATGTAGCGGAATTCGTGAGAATTCCGACCGACGAAGCGGTGCGGTCTGAACTCGAACGAGTTCAGCTACGCCTGGCGCGTTGTCGTTTTCAACGACGGTTTTCGCGGCCGCACAGTCTACGCCCGCGGGACCGTACAGGCAAGATCAGCTCCCATGTCAAACGAAACGCGGGTCAAGCCCCGCCGCGGACGGTTTGGGCTGACCCGGGCCTGATCCTCGGGCGACAGCGGCGGTCCCGGCGCCGGTTCCTCAAGGTAGCGGATCCAATGCCGCAAAAAAGGCGAAGATGCCGGCGATGCCCAGACAGGCGATGAAGCTCACGACCTTGGCTATCGTCGCCACCTGCGGTGCGTTGATCTGCGCGATCCCCCCGCCGATCCCAATGATGAAGTCGGCGACCCCTAGCCCGATCACGAAGTGAAAACTCTCACCTGTCAAGAAAACGATCGAGTTGACGACCGACATCGCGGGAACGATGGACCGAGGGATCGCCGTTCTTCCGGCGTCATGGCGCGAAGGCAGTGACCCCAACGGCGGTTGCCGCCACCTTCAGCTTTTCGTCGAGCGTCGCGAGCGGCGACCCCAACCGGAGCGCAATCTCCAAATAGGCGGCGTCGTACGACGAGAGATCCTGTGCGCGCGCCAGGTTCATCGTCTCGCTGGTCGCTCGCGCGACCGTCTCATCATCGATCCAGATGGGAAGCGCCTTGAGGAATTCCAGCCACGCGATGGTGTCCGTTTGGGTGCATCGTTTGCGACGTTCGCCAACGAGCAGCGCGTTCACAATTTCGAGCGGCCAGATCGCCGGGACCACGGCCGTGGCGGCGTCCAACGAGTCAAGGACCGATTGCGGGTATGGCGCGTGTTCATCTGGAAAACACCACGCCACAGCGATGGAACAGTCGAGCACGAATCGTTGTTCGTCGGCCATCGCAAACATCGCCGACGCTTCAATGTTGTCGACCTTCGTCGATCATTTCCCGAATCGTCAGATCCCCAAGGGTTCGCCCCTGCTGTCGGCTGTATGCCTTGAACTTATCGATGACCGCGCGCTTGTCGGGCGCGCTGTGGGCCACGCACGGAACGAGCATCGCCACCGCCTTGCCACGCCGTGTGATCAGAATTCGCTCCCCCTGCTCGACTCTCTCCAGCAGTTTGGGCAGGTGCGTCTTGGCCTCATAGGATCCGATGGACACCATCAAAAAGACCTCGTCCGGGATAAACTAGTCGCTTGGCTAGTCTATACCGTCCAAGGCGGGAAGTCAATGCCCCGGCCGGCCGATCAGAGCTTGGGCACCTTGACGCCGCCGCGGCGCGGGTCGTAAAAGGCCTCGATCAACTCGACTCCGAAGCCGCGGGCGAGCTCCCACTGGGCCCGCGCGGCCCAAGGCGTGCCGGCATGCTCCTTGATCACGTCCTCGAGCATTTTCTTGGCCCTGATGACGTAGTCCTTGGTCGTATCGCCGGTCATCGTTTCGGGGCGGGTGCGGATGTCCCAATGGGTTGTCTTCTTCGTCGCGCCGAGCGGGTTTTTGATCAGCTTGGGCTGCTTCATGAACGCTTCGAGATAGGCGCCGTATTCGTAAATCCGCACTTTGTAGGTGATGATCTGGGCGTACATCAGGTCGTAATTGGCCCTCCAGCGAGGGGCGTACTCGCGCTTGCGCAGCGGCGTGAGCTTCTCCAACGCCCGTTCCGCCTGCTCATAGTATTGCAGCATGCCCAGGGCCGTCTTCTGGTTGGCCAGGGCGGCCTTGACGAACCCCTGTGGATCGATGGGAAACGTGACCTGTACCGTGCAATAGGGCGAGGCCTTGGGGTTGTACGGGTTCAGGTCGGTGATGATGGTCCAAAGCGTCGTGCGCAGCTCGCTTTCATCGCGTTCGCGGGCATATTCGAGCCGCGGCCCCAGGTCGGGCAGGTAGGGACGCATGGCCTCGATCTCGTACTTGCGGTCGTCGCGGGCCACCAAGTTCACCTCGGGGCTGGGGAGCATGAAGAACACGCCGCCCGTCTGCCGCGCCATCCGCACCTGCTCGTAGGGACCGAAGCCACTGGGGTGGGCGTCCCAGCGGCGCGTGAAGCCGTCGATCTGCAACTGCTCGGGAAGCGGGGTTTCCGGGCCGCGGTCGATTTGCAGCCAGAAGTTGATTTGGGTCTTCGGATCGACCCAGTTCATGAACACGTAGGGATAGCCGAAAACGGCTTCGCGGCCCAGCGTGTAGATCACGCAGCGGGTGTCGCGCGATTCCTTGATGGCGGCTTCGAGGTGTTCGTAATTGTCCGTTTCGTCGCCGCTTTCGTCGGTGACCAGCACCAGGGCCAACTGTCGCCGGCCCAATGAGGCGTACTTGTGGTAGTTCGCGATCGACTTGCCCACGGCCATCGACATGATCTCCTTGCCGCTTTCGTCGACGGGCACGGCGCCGATGGCCTCGCGGATTCTCTCGATGTCGGAGGTGGGCTTGGGCGTGTGGACGTGGAAGCCTTCGCCGTAGCTGGTGACCGCGGTCAAGAGCGCATCGCCCTGGGCCGACTCGGCCAGGCCCAACTCGATGTAAACCTTGTCGATCCGGTCGCGAATCTCCTTCTGGTCGTCCTTCATGCTTGCCGATTCATCGAAGCACCAGATCACCAAGACCTTCTTCTTGGCGAGCATGTTGAGGATTTCTTGGGTGATGCGGTCCATCGCCTGCTGGTAATTATCGACCACGGCCGATGGCTCGCCCAGGGTGCCGTCGGGCAAGTCCATCGCGTAGTGGTTGCCGCCCGATGAAAAATCGCCGATGTCGCCGATGGGCATGCTCGGACCTTCGGGCGCGGAACCGACCGACTGATCGTAGCTGGGGGCCGAGGTGCCGGCGATCGCGCCCTCACCGCCGCCTCCCCCGCTGCCCGAGACGGTCGAGGCCGATGAACTGGTGAGCGCCAGTTGCTCGGTGGGCGTGATGGTCGTGTCGAGCACTTCGTTCAACAGTTCGTCGGGCCGATCCGGGATGGTCGCGGTGAGATCCTTGAGTTCGGTCTTGTTGGGCAGGGCGATGAAATAGAGGCCCAACACGACGATCAGCAGCGCGTGGACGATCAGCGAGATCCAAGCGGCAAGAACCACATAGAGTTGCCCGCGCGCGATGAAGATCCGGCGACGGGCGGGCGCCGTGCTGTCCTTTGGCTGGGCATCGGCGGCGCCGCCGGCCGTGGCCGTTTTCGCGGCCGTGGCCGTTTTCGCGGCCGTGGCGGGAGCGGCCGCGGGGCCGGCCGTGCCGTTGGCGGGTTCGGTCGCCGGCACCCCTTGGCGGGCGGTGGGCGCTTGGGGGCCTTTCGCAACCAGGATGGCGCGCGTGGCGGGTTCGGTGGAAATCGGCGCGGAGGTGGTCGGGACGCCACCAGGCGACGGGTTGTCACTCATCGGGAAACCTCTGGGCCGAACCTCTGGGCCGAACCTCTGGGCCTAGGCTCGGCAGGCGCCGCCACCACCTGAGCCCAGCCAAGGGAGCCAATCGATCAACCCTTCAGTGTACCCCGATCATGGCGTGGCGAGCAATGGTCTTGTCTTGAAGCGCGCCATTGACCAATTGTTACACACTGACTGGCTGCCACCGGATCAGGCCGCGCGGGCCGGATACCAGTTGGGAACCGTATTGCGCAAATGGCGAAAAAGGAGGCGAATCCAATCTGCCGTCCCAGGAGCCGTGCTCCACGGTGCGCAGACGATCGCAGACGCAATTTCTGTCTCCCACGATGCGGCTGAATGTGGGAAAGGCGGCAATCTGGCATTCAATTTGCTACTCAGGTTTTTACGCTCCTTGTGGGAAACACAACAATATTGCCTTCGTCAATGACTCGTGACCAATATGAAACGACCGGAAGTGGTGGTTGTCACCGGTGCTTCGGCGGGCGTGGGCCGTGCCACGGTGCGGGCGTTCGCCCGCCAGGGTGCTCATATCGGCCTACTGGCGCGGGGCCGGGCCGGACTCGAAGGCGCGCGCCGGGACGTCGAGAATCTGGGAGGTAAGGCCCTGATCGTGCCGACCGACGTGGCCGATCCCGACCAGGTCGAGAAGGCGGCCGAGGCGGTCGAGAATGCATTGGGGCCGATCGACGTCTGGGTCAACGACGCCATGTGTTCGGTTTTTTCGCCCGTCAAGGAAATGACGCCCGCCGAATACAAGCGCGTGACCGAGGTGACGTACCTGGGCTTCGTGTACGGAACCCTGGCGGCCCTGAAGCGAATGCTGCCGCGCGACCGAGGCATCATTGTCCAGGTCGGCTCGGCGCTGGCGTACCGGGGCATCCCCTTGCAGTCGGCCTATTGCGGGGGCAAACACGCCATCAAGGGGTTCACCGAATCGCTGCGCTGCGAACTGATCCACGACAGAAGCAACGTGAAGATCACGATGGTGCAGATGCCGGCCCTGAACACGCCCCAGTTCGACTGGGTGAAGAACCGCCTGCCGCGTAAGCCGCAGCCGGTGCCTCCGATCTACCAGCCCGAAGTCGCCGCCGAGGCGGTTGTCCATGCGGCGCACCATTACCGGCGCGAGTGGTTCGTCGGCGGGTCCACGGTCGTGGCCATCCAGGGTAACAAAATCGCCCCCGGCTTTGGCGACTGGTACTTGGCGCGACAGGGCTTCGGGGCGCAACAGTATGACGGGCATGCGGACTCTAAGCAGCCGAATAACCTCAACGAGCCGGTCGATGAGCACATGGATCACGGGGCGCACGGCGATTTCGACAGCCGGGCGCATTCTCACAGTCTGCAACTCTGGGTGGACCAGCACCGCGAGTGGATCGCCTTGGCCGGGGTGGCGGGCGGGGTGTACGACGCCTTGAAAAACGGGTTAAGTAAATGCTGGCGCGGCGGCCTCATCGGCCTGTCGCTGGGAACCTTGGGTGCGATGGGACTCGCCGCACTATCGCAGCGCCGTACCCTGAATCACTTGGCCGGCCGGCAGACGTGCGATGATCCGGCGCGGGGGCTCGCGGGGGGCCAAGGCATCTCGGAGCAAAAGGCGGGCGCTGGACGCTATACTGCACGCGGCCGAGAATGAGACGTTCACGGTGGCTGGGGCAGAGCCTAAGCGATGCCCCGGTCGCTATGTAGCCGGGGCATCGCTTAGGCTCTGCCACCAGTCACCACCTTCTCGTGACAAAACGTCTCATTCTGGGCCGCGCACAGTATAACCGCCAGGCTCAATGACGAGCAGAAGGGATCGGAAACTTCCATGCACTCGGTGCCGTTTCGATGCAATCTGGCGGAAACGACAGGTCCGCTTCCTCATTTCTGGGAGCATACCGTCGGCAGTTGCCACGCGGCCATGGCGCTGCGGGCGGACTGGCAAGCTCAGTTGCGACGCTGCCATGCGGAACTCGGCTTCCGGCATGTGCGTTTTCACGCGGTTCTAAGCGACGACATGGGTACGCTCATGGACGAGCGGAATCGCTTGCTTTACTCGTTCTTCAACGCGGATCAAATCTGGGACTATCTCCTGTCGATCGGCATGAAGCCCTTCGTGGAATTAAGCTTCATGCCGACGGCGCTCGCTTCCGGCGACACGACCGTATTCCACTACCGCTCCAACGTCACACCGCCCAAAGACTTCAAACAATGGGCGAAGCTCATCCACAAGCTGGTGGCCCATTGGGTCGAGCGCTACGGCGTCGAAGAGGTCCGCACATGGTTCTTCGAGGTTTGGAACGAGCCGAATCTGAAGGCCTTCTGGCCGAGCACGCAAGCGAACTATTTCAAGCTCTACCGCTACACCGTTCAGGCGATCAAGGAGATTGACGACCGCTTGCAGGTCGGCGGCCCGGCCACGGCCAAGGACGAATGGATTACGGAATTCCTCGACTTCTGCGAGAAACACCACCTGCCGGCCGATTTCGTCAGCACGCACCACTACCCGACCGATGCGCTGGGAGCGGTCGGGGACGATACGCTGACGCAACTGGCCCACAGTGAACGCGGCATCCTGCGCGAGTGGGCGCAGAAAACGCACTGCCAGTCCCGCGGGCGGCCTCTCTACTACACCGAATGGAACGTCTCGTCGAACCCGCGCGACCCCCTGCACGACGAGCCGTACACGGCCGCGGTGGTCGTCAAGACCATGATGGAGGCCAATGGCCTGGTGGAAGGATATAGCTTCTGGGCCTTCTCCGACATCTTCGCGGAGAACTATTTCCCCTCGGAGCCTTTCCAGGGCGGCTTCGGTCTGCTCACGCTGCACGGGGTTGCGAAACCGTCGTACCGCGCGTTCGAGTTGCTACACCACCTCGGCGCTGAACAGTGCCTCGTTGACGGGTCGCACGAGACGGTCGACGCCTGGGTCGTCCGGCGGCCGAGTGGCGCGACCGTGCTGCTCGACAACTCCGCCTTGCCGCGCCATCCGATCGACACGGAGCGGATCCACGTTCAACTGACCGGCGCCGCGCCGCCACGCAATGTGTACGTCGAGCGGATTGACGAGGACCACGCGAACGCCAAGCGCCGCTGGCTCGAAATCGGCAAGCCGGAGTTTCCCACCGCGGCGGAGGTCGAGCAGTTGCGCGCGGCATCTCAAATGGTACGCGAGCAGCAACCCTGGAAGTACGAAGACGGGGCGGTTCAACTGGAACTCGCCCTGCCGCCCCAGGCCATCGCGGCCGTCACCTTGGAATTCGCGCCTGAGCCGGCGAAGAAAGGCCCGCGGTGATGAACAAGGTGGGCGAAAACAGGATTCCATTTTTCCGATCTGCTGACAAGGAGACGATGCGATGGCCAAAACCGTAGCCGACCTGATGATCGAGCGGTTGATCGACTGGGACGTGGACACCATCTTCGGTTTTCCGGGGGATGGCATCAACGGCATCCTCGAGGCGCTGCGGACCCGTCAGGACAAGATCAGGTTCATCCAGGTGCGCCACGAGGAGGCGGCTGCTTTCGCCGCTTGTGGCCATGCCAAGTACACCGGCAGACTGGGGGTGTGCCTGGCGACGTCGGGACCGGGCGGCGTGCATTTGTTGAACGGACTCTATGACGCCAAGTGTGACGGCCAGCCCGTGCTGGCCATCACGGGACACACCTTTCACGATCTGATCAACACGCATTACCAGCAGGACGTGGACTTGGGCAAATTGTACATGGATGTCGCCGCCTACAGCGAGCGCATCATGGGGCCCGCCCACGTCCAGAACGTCGTCGACGAGGCCATCAAGACCGCCCTTTCCCGGCGCACGGTGGCCCATTTCAGCATTCCAAAGGACATCCAGGAATGGACGGACCCCGACGCCCCACGCTCCGGGGCCAACATCGCCAAGCACAGTTCCGACCTGTTTAGCGGCGACTCCTCCCTGCCCCCTAGCGCTCTCCTGAGTCAAGCCGCCGACCTGATCAACGCCGGCGCCAAGGTGGTCATCCTGGCCGGGCGCGGCTGCCTGGACGCCCGCAAGGAGGTCTTGGAGTTGGCCGAGAAAGTGAGCGGCCCGATCATCAAGCCCTTGCTCGGCAAGGGAGTGGTCTCCGACGACAGCCCCTTCACCACGGGGGGCATCGGCCTGCTCGGGACAGCCCCTTCGCAGGACGCCATGCAGGAGTGCGATACCCTCATCATCGCCGGCAGCGGCTTCCCCTACATGGAGTTCTACCCCAAGCCGGGGAAGGTCAAGTGCGTCCAAATCGACCTTGATTCGGCGCGCATCGGGCTGCGTTTTCCGGCCGACATCGGCCTGGTCGGCGAGTGCCGGCGCGTGCTGGAAGCGCTGCTTCCCCTGATCACACCCAAGAAAGATCACAGCTTTTTGGAGAAGGCCCAGGAAGGCATGAAGCAATGGAAAGATCTCTTGGAGCAGCGCGGCACCCGCAAGGATAAACCGATGAAGCCGCAGGTGGTCACCTATCACCTGAATAAGCTCCTCGACAAAGACGCCATCGTCACCAGCGACTGCGGCACCGTGACCACCTGGACGGCCCGCTACATCCAAATGCGCGACGAGATGAAGTTCTCGGCATCGGGGATGCTGGCCACGATGGGTAACGCCTTGCCCTATAGCGTTGGGGCGGCGGTGGCCTATCCAGGCCGCCAGGTGGTTTGTGTCTGCGGGGATGGCGGCTTCACCATGATGATGATGGAGGTGGCGACGCTGGTGAAGTACCAGTTGCCCGTCAAGGTGATCATCATCAAAAACAACGTCCTGGGCCAGGTCAAGTGGGAGCAAATCGTCTTCGAGGGAACCCCCCAGTTCGGCGTGCAGTTGCAGCCCATCGATTTCGCGCTTTACGCCAAGGCCTGCGGCGCGGCCGGGTACACTCTGGACGATCCCGAGCAGGCCGAGACGGTCCTGCGCGAAGCGCTGGCTCATCCGGGACCGGCGGTGGTCGAGTGCGTCGTCGATGCCAACGAGCCGCCGATGCCCGGCCATGCCACCATGAAGCAAGCCATCGGCTTTGCCGAGGCCCTCGTGCGCGGGCAGCGTGATCGCTGGGACATCATCAAGACGGTGTTGAAAAACAAGATCCGCGAGGTCGTGTAGGCACGCCGCTCGCGGGTTGACGGTGGAGTTGACGCGCAAGCGGTTGTTGGGGAAGCGCTTTCGGGCGGAGCGGGCGAGGAGACGGACCATGAGTGCCGATGCGGTCGAGTGTGTCCTGAAGGCGGATGCCATCGTCGGCGAGTCCCCCGTCTGGTGCGCTCGGGAACGGGCACTCTACTGGGTTGACATCACCGGCCAGAAGATCCATTGCTTCCATCCCGACACGGGCGCGAACGACACGTTTCACTTGCCGCGGCCGGTTACCGGGGTGGTCTTGCGCCAACGCGGCGGGTTGCTGGCCACCTTGTGCAAGGACTTCGCGTTCTTCGATCCGGCAACCGAGGATCTGCGCTCGCTGGACCGCGTCGAGGAAGACAAACCCGACAACCGCTTCAACGGCGGCATGTGCGACCGGCAGGGTCGCTTCTGGGCGGGGACGATGAACGGCAGCCACTGGGACGCCCCCTCCGGCAGCCTTTATCGGCTCGATACCGACTTGCGGGTCACGCGCCAGATAACCGGGTGCGTTTGCGCCAACGGCTTGGACTGGAGCCCAGACGGTCGCGTGCTGTACTTCACGGAGAGTTTCGCCTACGGCATTTTCGCCTACGATTTCGATTCCACCGCCGGTCAGACCGCCAACCGGCGCCTGTTTGCTTCCGTGGACAAAGATTCGGGGGCCTTTCCGGATGGCCTGACCGTCGATGCCGAGGGCGGTGTGTGGAGCGTTCACAACGCGGTCGGGCGGGTGGTGCGCTACACCCCCGCCGGCAAAATCGACCGTTCGGTGCAGTTCCCCGTACCGCGCCCGTGCGGTTGCGCGTTCGGTGGGGAGAAACTCGACGTGCTGTACGTGACGACGGCCAGGGAAACCATGACGACCGAACAGATTGCCAAGGCGCCTCTGTCCGGGAGCCTCTTCGCCGTCATTCCGGGGGTGCGTGGCCTCCAACCCAGTTGTTTCGCGGGATGAACGAAAATGACCGGCCCTTTGTAGGGTGGGCACCGCCCACTAACTGAACGGATGAAAGAGCCGACGCGCGGGGGGAAAGTAATGGCTCAAGCGACTCATTTTGACGCGATCATCATTGGCACCGGAGCGGGCGGAGGCACGCTCGCCTACCACCTTGCCCCTTCCGGCAAGCGGATCCTGCTTCTGGAGCGTGGCGATTACCTGCCGCGCGAGCGAGACAACTGGAGCTCGACCGCCGTTTTTATTGACGCCAAGTATCGGGCCAAGGAGACCTGGCTCGACAAGAACGGCAAAACCTTCCACCCCGGCATCCAGTACTGCGTGGGCGGCGACACCAAAGTCTACGGCGCCGCCCTGCTGCGCCTGCGCAAGGAGGACTTCGCTGAAATCGCGTACAAAGACGGCATTTCCCCCGCTTGGCCGTTGAGCTACCAAGACTTCGAGCCGTACTACACCAAGGCGGAGCACCTCTATCATGTGCATGGCGAGCACGGCATCGACCCCACCGAGCCGCCCGCCAGCGCGCCTTATCGCTACCCACCCGTCAGCAACGAGCCGCGCATTCAGCAACTGCACGACGACCTGGTTCGCCTCGGTCATCATCCCTTTCCCCTGCCGCTCGGCATCCAGCTCGATGAGGAAAACGGCAAGGTGACACACACAAGCCCCTGTATCCGCTGTAACCGCTTCGACGGTTTCCCATGTCTGGTTCACGGCAAGGCCGATGCCGAGGTCGTGTGCGTGACGCCGGCCCTGGAACACGACAACGTCCAACTCCTGACCAACGCCTACGTGGAACGCCTGGAAACCAGCCCGTCCGGCCGGGAGGTGACCAAAGTCCACGTCCGGCACGATGGAACCTCCCAGGAATACTCGGCAAGCGTGGTGGTCGTCGCCTGCGGAGCCATCAATTCGGCCGCCCTGCTGCTGCGTTCGGCCAACGACCGGCACCCGCGCGGACTGGCCAACCGTTCGGACGTCATCGGCCGCTACTACATGCGCCATAATTGCTCGGCCTTCATGGCCATTTCCGTGAGCCCCAATCCGACGGTGTTCCAGAAAACGCTCGCTCTGAACGACTTCTACTTCAACTCCGGTTCCGACGACTGGCCTTACCCGCTGGGAGAAATCCAATTACTCGGCAAGACCGACGGCGAGATCCTCAACGGCGAGTTGTCCGGATGGGAAGGCTGGACGCCGATCATGGCCATGGACGCCCTGGCCCATCACTCCCTCGATTTCTGGTTGCAGACGGAGGATCTGCCCGATCCCCACAACCGGGTGACGCTCGACGCGAAGGGAACGATCAAGCTCAATCTCAAGGATACCAACGTCGAGGGGCACCAGCATCTGGTTGCCAAGCTCAAGGGAATGCTCAAGGCCATCAGTTGCCACGAGCATCTGCTGCCCCGCTCGCTGTATTTGAACCATAAGATTCCGATCGGCGGCACGGCCCACCAGAATGGAACGATCCGTTTCGGCCGCGATCCGAAAAGCTCGGCGCTGGATCTGAATTGCAAAGCGCACGACTTGGACAATCTCTACGTCGTCGATGGCAGCTTCTTTGTCTCGTGCGGGGCGGTGAATCCCGCCTTGACGATCATCGCCAATGCGCTGCGCGTGGGGGACCACTTGCTCGAGCGGCTGGGGGGAACGAAAAATTGAGTCGTACCAGGGAGAATGCGATGATCGACACAAAAACTAAATCTCGCAGTTGGCTGACTCGGGCCGGGGTCGGGATCGCCGCGGGGCGATGCGCCACCTGGTTAAGAGGGAAAACACAGCGTCGGGAAGTTCTGGCGGCGCGCGAGCGAGCGCGGCTCGTCCCCCTGCGCCAAGCGAGAACCGAGGCCGATTGGACACGGCAGGCGGTCAGTTACGCGGGAGGAGCGAAGGGGGGTTAGTAAGAGGGAGGATGCTTGTCATGACACACGGAGTTGACGTCCCCATCGAAGGGATTGACGTCTCGGCTTATACCATACCGACCGATGCGCCGGAAGCGGATGGCACCTATGCCTGGGACCAAACCACGCTCGTCGTCGTGGAGGCGGTCGCGGGCGGTCGGCGAGGTCTCGGCTTCAGCTACGCCGACGTGGCAACCGCGCACTTGATTCACGAGTTGCTGGCTGGCGTAGTGCGGGGACGCGACGCGCTGGCGGTGCCCGCCGCCTGGGGGGCAATGGTCCATGCGATCCGCAACCTTGGCCGGCCGGGCATCTGCTCGATGGCGATCGCCGCCGTCGATTCCTGCTTGTGGGACTTGAAGGCCCGCCTGCTCGACGTGTCACTCGTGACTCTTCTCGGCGCGGCTCATGAGGGGGCGCCCGTTTACGGCAGCGGCGGCTTTACCTGCTATTCGACGGCCCAGCTCCAGAAACAGCTCAGCGGTTGGGCCGCGGAGGGGATTCCTCGCGTCAAGATGAAGATCGGCGCCCATGCCGAACAAGACCTCGACCGGGTACGCGCCGCCCGTCAGGCCATCGGGCCCGGTATCGAGTTATTCGTGGATGCCAACGGGGCGTACAGCCGGAAACAGGCCTTGGCCTTTGCCAACGCCTTCACAGAGTCCGGGGTCAACTGGTTCGAGGAGCCGGTTCCCTCCGACGATCTGGAGGGTCTGCGCTTGCTCCGCGACCGCGCGCCGGCGGGCATGGACATCGCCGCGGGCGAGTACGGTTACGACTTGGGGTATTTCCGGCGCATGCTGGAGGCGGAGGCGGTGGACGTGTTGCAAGCCGACGCCACGCGTTGTGCCGGCATCACCGGCTTCTTGCAGGCCGGCGCCCTTTGTCAGGCCCGCTCACTTCAGCTTTCCGCGCACTGCGCCCCGTCCCTGCACGTCCATCCCGCCTGCGCGATGATTCCCTTCCGCCACCTGGAGTATTTCCACGACCATGTGCGCATCGAACACATGCTCTTTGACGGCGCGCTGACGCCGGTCAAAGGCGTGCTGCGCCCCGATCGGTCGCGGCCTGGACTCGGCTTGGAACTCAAACGCTCGGATGCCGAACACTACCGCGTGTGGACTGACGATTGACTAGAATCCGTTCATCAGGAGCTTGGAAACTTATGACGATGCTAACCAGTTTAGGCACGGAACGCATGGGCCGCTCAACCCGGCTGATCGGCGTCTCCCAATTCGACGCCGGGGCCCTGGAGGAAGAGCTGCGCGGCAAAGTCCGCGGTGAGGTGCGCTTCGACGACGGGAGCCGCGCTCTGTATGCGACGGACGCTTCGAATTACCGGCAGATACCGATCGGCGTCGTCGTCCCGCGGGATGAGGAAGACGTCGTCGAGACGGTCGCGGCCGCGCGCCGCCACGGCGCGCCCGTGCTCGGGCGCGGGGGTGGCACCAGCCTCGCCGGCCAGTGCTGCAACGTGGCGGTGGTGCTGGATTTCTCCAAGTACATGCGCAATATCCTCGAACTCGACCCACACGGCCAGCGGGCCAGGGTGCAGCCCGGCTGTGTCCTCGATTTCCTGCGCGGCGCGGCCGAGAAGCACAAACTCACCTTTGGGCCGGACCCCTCGACCCACAACCATTGCACGCTCGGCGGCATGCTCGGCAACAACTCGTGCGGCGTCCATTCGGTCATGGCGGGCAAGACCGACGACAATACCGAGGAGTTGGACATTCTACTCTACGACGGCACGCGCATGAAAGTCGGCAAGACCGGCGACGAGGAACTGGAGCGTATCATCCGGGGCGGCGACCGGCGTGGCGAAATCTACGCCAGGCTCAAGGCGCTGCGTGACAAGTACGCCGACCAGATTCGCTCGCGGTATCCGAACATCCCACGCCGGGTTTCGGGGTACAACCTCCCGTACTTGCTGCCGGAGCACGGCTTCGACGTGGCCAAGGCCCTGGTCGGGTCGGAAGGCACCTGCGTCATGATCTTGCAGGCGACGCTGCGCCTGGTCCACAGCCCGCCTGTGCGCTCGCTCCTGGTGCTTGGCTACCCGGACGTGTACTGCGCCGGCGACCACATCATGGAGGTGCTGGCTCACAAGCCGGTCGGCCTGGAAGGGATCGACGACAACCTTGTCCGAGACATGAACACCGTTGCCCTGGACGTCGCCGATTTGTCACTGCTGCCGCCGGGCGGAGGTTGGCTGTTGGTCGAGTTTGGTGGCGAAAGCAAGCAGGAATCGGACGACCAGGCCCGCGGCTTGATGGCGGCGCTCAAGAAGAAAGGCGCGCCGCCCTCCATGAAGCTCTACGACAACACGGTCGACGAGCGCAAAATCTGGAAGGTCCGCGAGGACGGCCTGGGCGCCACCGCCCATGTGCCCAACCAGCGCCCAACCTGGCCGGGCTGGGAAGACTCGGCCGTGCCGCCGGACAAGGTGGGCCCCTACCTGCGCGACTTCCGCAAGCTGCTCGACAAGCACGGCTACACCGCCTCGCTCTACGGCCATTTCGGCCAGGGCTGCATCCACAACAGTATCGACTTCGACCTGCGGACGCATGACGGCATTCAGAATTACCTCGCCTACATGAACGAGGCCGCCGACCTGGTGCTCAGCTATGGGGGCTCGCTTTCCGGGGAGCATGGCGACGGCCAGGCCCGTGCCGAACTGCTGCCCAAGATGTTCGGGGAGGAGTTGATCCAGGCGTTCAACGAGTTCAAGTCGATCTGGGATCCTGACTGGAAGATGAACCCCGGCAAGGTGGTGCGGCCCAACCGCATGGACCAGGACTTGCGCCTCGGCGCCGATTACGACCCGCCGAAGTTAGCGACGCATTTCCACTTCCCCGAGGACCAGGATAACTTCGGCAACGTGACCTTGCGCTGTGCCGGGGTTGGGGAATGCCGCCGCGCCGAAGGCGGCACCATGTGTCCGAGCTATCGAGTGACCCACGAGGAGATGCACTCGACTCGCGGCCGGGCCCGCCTGCTGTTCGAGATGCTCCAGGGGAGCCCTATGGAAGGTGGCTGGAAGGATCCGCATGTACATGAAGCGCTGGAACTGTGCCTGGCGTGCAAGGGCTGCAAGGGCGACTGCCCCGTAAACGTCGACATGGCCACCTATAAGGCCGAGTTCTTATCGCACTACTACGAGGGCCGGCTGCGGCCGCGGCATGCCTATTCCATGGGCCTGATCTACTGGTGGGCGCGGCTAGCGGCTTATATGCCGGACGTCGTCAACTTCTTCGGCCAGACGCCGATCCTTCGGGACATCGTCAAGTGGCTGGGCGGTATCGCCCCCCAGCGGCGAATGCCCGCCTTCGCGCCCCAGACGTTCAAAGACTGGTTCCACCGGCGCGGCCCGCGCAACGACGGCGGCCCGCGGGTCATTCTCTGGCCGGACACCTTCAACAACCACTTCCATCCGGAGGTCGGCAAGGCGACTGTGGAAGTCCTTGAGGCGGCCGGCTACCAGGTTCTGGTGCCGGCGGCGTCTCTCTGCTGTGGCCGGCCCCTTTACGACTTCGGCATGCTCGACAAGGCCAAGGCTTTGCTGCGGCAGATCCTCGACACTCTACGGCCCCAGATCCAGGCCGGCATCTCCGTCGTGGGCATGGAGCCGAGTTGCGTCGCGGTCTTCCGTGACGAGTTGACCAACCTCTTCCCTGACGACGAGGATGCCCAGCGGCTTAAGCGACAGACGTTCCTCTTGAGCGAATTCCTGAACCAGAAGGTGAACGACTATCGTCCGCCGCAACTCCAGCGCAAGGCCATCGTGCATGGACACTGCCACCACAAGGCGATCATGAAGATGAACGACGAGGAAACGGTCCTGAAGAAGCTCGGACTGGACTATCAGCTTCTTGACGACGGCTGCTGCGGCATGGCCGGATCCTTTGGCTTCGAGAGCGAGCACTACGATGTCTCCATCGCCGTCGGCGAACTGGCCTTGCTCCCCGCCGTGCGTCAGGCGCCCAAGGACGAGTTGATCATCGCCGACGGCTTTAGCTGCATCGAGCAGATTGCCCAGACCACGGATCGCCAGGCTCTGCACCTGGCCCAGGTGATCCAGATGGCGATGCGCGACGGCCCGCACGGCCCGCGGGGAGACTTCCCGGAGGCCCAGTACCCCAAGGTGATCCAGCAACGGCAATGGCTTTCTGTGGGGAAGGTCGCCTTGATCGGCGCCGGCGCGTTGTTGGGGGGGGTGCTGTGGAAACTGAATCGTGGTCGTCGGTAATGCCGACGGGACCGCCCAGGGGGTTATCTGCTGTAGGCGCATGTGCGGCCGACCTTGGAGGTGATTATGGTCGAGTCGCCCCTTCATTTGTGGCGCAAGTTCAACCCGCGTCGCTCCCGTACGTCTGGCCGGTTGGAACGCGAGAATGCGTGCCGTTTCACCCTTTCGACGTTCGCCGGCCCGCCGATCGTTTGACTGCGGCTCGTTGACCCCCGGCGAACGCTTCCAGCTCGGCAAGCAGCTTCGTATCAACGTCAAACTGTTTCAGCGTCCGCTCGTACGACGCCTGCGTCTTCGTGCAGACGAGCGTTTGCGGTGAACCGCTGCGCTCGGTGACGTGCGTGAGATCGCAGTGATGCCGGTCGATTTGCTGGTGGAGGTGCTGGCGGCGATCCTTGCGGACGGAGAATCGCCCCACTTGCCGCGCCGGATCGCACAGGAAACGACTTAGGGCGAGGCAGTCCTCGCATTGGCAGGCCAGTTCGGCGTCGCGCGTCCAGTCCTTTGGCGGCTCGATGGGCTGGGCCGTCGCCGCGCGCAGTTCCGTGAGGCAATGCTGCAAGAGCCGAGAGGCGGCAGGCTGCGCCGCGGGACGGTTCGCAATCCATTCGTGAATTGCCCGCACGCCGGGGATGATCGACTCGCGAAGGTCGTAATGCCGCTGGTCCGCGAGCATGTGCGCGAGAAACCGATCCAGGCGCTCCGTCGCCGAAACCGCCGAGAAAATGCGGAAGACGCTGGCCACGACGCCGGCCCGTTTTTCTTCCCGCCCATACCAGGCGTCGGTCGGCGCCGCATCCCAGCGCTCGACGAGTTGCGCCAGCTCATCGGCGAGCGCGGCGCAGACCGCGCGGCGCTCGTCCATCAACTCCGGCGAATCGCAACAGAGCGGTTCGCAGATCGACACGATGTGCTCAAGCTGCGTGCCATGAGCCTCCGGCGTCTGCTGGGAGATGAAATTGCGGAGTTCGGCCGCCAAGGGTTGCCAGCCGAAACGCCGGCAGAGTTGATGAAGGGCGTGGCCCTCGGAGCCGTCGAAATCCTTCGGGAGCAGATCGCGGATGAAGCGCTGAGCGAGTTCCGGGTCGCCGATGTGTTCGAGCAGTTTCAGCATTCGCCCCGAACAGGACTCGCCTCCGATTCGCTGGCGGGGCTTCCAGTTGCCGATGATTTCCTCGGCGAACGCGCGGCATTCGGCCGCTGCGCTGAGCTTCTTGGTATCGGCCGCCATCTGTTCGAGCGCGGGAACGGCCGATGCCTGCCCCTCGTCCGCGAGAATTCTGAAGTAGCGGTCGCGCGGCCAGATCACGACGACGCCCTGACGATACCAGCGCTCCATCGAGACGCCTTCATTGCCCGTCGCTTCGTGAACTTCCTGGCGGTAAGACCAGTCATCCTTGCCCTCCTGGCTGAGGATTTCACTTTCGTCGAGGTTCATTTCCCCGAACGGTTGCTTATTGCCGTGCGGATCGACCCAGTGATCGAGCGACAACTCTTCTTCGTAGACTTCGCCCATCCCTACCCCGGAGTCGTCGCTGTTTTCGTCGTCGGCATCCTCGTCGCGCGACCAGCGATACGATCGCCTCCCTCGGTGTTCGCCGGGATCCCATGTCGAATAGTCCGCCTCACCGGATTGGTGATGGGTCAGCAGGGCCAGATGGCACTGATAATCAATCGCCTCGGCGGCGCGCGCCAGCACGTCGACGCGCGCGCGATCGGAGCCCTTCAGTTGTCTGGGATCGAGGCCGGCTTCGGTGTACTGGTGCTCGAAGGGGATGGCGATCTTGCTCAGGTCGCTCGACGCATCGCCGAAGAGTTCCTTGAGCAACTGGGCCGCCTTCTCGACGGCGGGAGCATTTTGCGGCGCCGAGGGCTGTTGCATGCGGCCGGCGATCGCCAGATTGTAGACCAGGCTGGTCCGATAGCCGTCGGTCACCGGCGTGATTTCGTGCTGGCAGTCGGCGTAGAAAGCGGCGTAGTGGGTCTTGAATTCGGAGTCCGCGCCTCCGAAGTCGATCTTTTTCGTTTGGCCGTCGTGGTTGACGATCAGGGTTCCCCCTTCGTGGCGCGACGGCAGGCACACGACCAGCGTGGCGAACATGCCCGGCGTCTTCTCGCTGTCGCGGTGCGGTGCGAAGAAACTGCCCTTTTCGTAGACGAGTAGCTTGTAAAGCTGATGGCTCACCTCTTCACCGATGCCGAACTCCAGCTTGACGGCAGCGACGATGGACGCCACATGCGTGTTCCACTCGGCGTTTCGGAACGCGAACAGGGACGGTTCGATTTGCCAGACACGGCGGACGTCGGTATCGACGATCGTCGCCTCGCCGCGGCCATACGGAGCCTGGGTGGCCTGGGCGATGAGCCGCTCGGCATCCGCCGCGGATACCGGAACACCGATCGAACCGACTCCCTGGACATCTAATCCCGGCAGCACGGGCGTCAGATTGCCGGACGTCACGAACTTGCACGATTCGCCCAGCGACTCCAGAAGTGTCTCGAGTGCTTGCCTCGCATCGGCCATGACGGAACCCTCCCTGCGCCGCCCTCTCTGCGCTGCCGCGTGAATTCAGCGACTTCGCGATCCAGCGGCACGACCGGCTGGTCGCCTTGACTTTCAGCGGATTATATAGTGGAAAGGGATTATGGCAACAGCCTGTACGGCATGCCGGGTTGACGGCCAAATGTCCAGTTAATCCGAGGGCGATTCGCGGCTGCTCGATTACGGCGCGAGCCTCGACGACTGCGGACGCAATGGACTCGGCGCTCGCTTGTTGCCCCATTCCAATCGGGCAATCCTGCAGGCACCGGCCGTCTGGCGAGCCGGGGACGTAAGTCCCGCCCGGCGGTCCCGGTGGCAGTGGCCTGCTAGCTCGTTCCCTCAAACTCATCGCCGCGGTATAATCACGCCGCGCGGGGGGGGGCCGGCAATCGACCCGCGACACAGACGGCGCGGGCCGAAAAGCAGCCCCGAACCGAGCGATGCGCGCCGCGTCCGTGTCACAGCGAGCGAAGGTACCAGTTCTGCAGCGGCGCCAAGGGACCTGGGGATACTTGACCAATGAGCGAGACCGTCGTCACTCCCCGAATCGTACTTCGCATTCCCGGAGACTGGTCGCACCCGAAGGAGCTTGTGGAGCGCTTGCCGAAGGGGCTTCGGCTGAGCCCCGAAGCCTTGTTGTTGTCGGATGGAACCGAGATTGAATTCACTCCGATGCCCGCGGATGGGGAGTTTCCGCGGATCTTCCAGTCGGCTTGTCGCCGGCCTGCGACGGATGACGAACTGGCGGTACTTGCCCGGTATCGCGTGAACGTAGGATTGAGCGGCGCCGGCGGTTCCTTGGAGGCGGCGCTGGCGATGATGCAGGCCGGTGCAGCCATCGTGCGAGCTGGCGGGGCCGGCGTGTTCATCGACAACAGTGCCCTGGCCCATGGAGGAAACGATTGGATCGCGATGACCGAGGATGGAGGACCTGAGGCGATCAGCTTCGCGTTTGCCTCGATCATTCGCGGTTCGCAGAAGGTGTCCACGATGGGGATGCAGACGATGGGCTTCCCCGACCTGCGGATGCGTTCGTCCGACGTCGACGAGCGAGGCGAGACGATCGTGGAGATCATTCGCTACATCTGCGGCGGCACTCGGGCGATTCACGTCGGCCATGTGCTGGCCGATGAACGCGGGCCGCGTTTCCAGGTCGTGGCGAAAGAGAGTGACGAGTTCGACGCCGAAAGCTCGATGCATAATCCCTACGGTCGGTTGAAAATCGTGAGCGTGAAAGAAATCGCGGACAACAACTGACCTCGTCACCGCGCGGCTCGATCCGGTGCGGGACTGGATCTCGCACTACGAGCGGATCTGGGATGACCACCTCCAGCGGCTTCAGAAGTGTCTAACGAAAGGGACCGAAAAATGACTGAAAGTATCCGAAGCGCCAAGAGCACCAGCAAGAAAGCCGCGAAGAAGGCGGCGGCGCGCGCCGGCCCGCGCGCGGACAAGGCGGACGGGGAAAGCGCCTTGCTCGCGAAGATCGCCGAGATGCCGGAACCGGATCGCACCCTGGGCGAGCGGCTCCATGCGATCATCAAAGCCAGCGCGCCAGCCCTCTCGCCGAAGCTCTGGTACGGGATGCCCGCGTATGCCAAGGACGGCAAGGTCGTCTGCTTCTTCCAAAGCGCGCAGAAGTTCAAAACGAGGTACGCGACGTTCGGCTTCATGCACGAGGCGAACCTCGACGAAGGCGCCATGTGGCCGACCGCATTCGCGCTGAAGGAGTTGACCGCCGCCGAAGAGGCAAGGATCGGCGCGCTCGTGAAGAAAGCGGTGAGCTGAGGACTGAGGAACCCGATGGCGACGGAACGGTTGCTTTTGCAACTGGTGACGGGATTTCTGTTGACAACGAATCGGGGCGACAGGATTCGAACCTGCGACCTTCTGGTCCCAAACCAGACGCGCTAGCCAGACTGCGCCACGCCCCGAGGCGTACACCCCCCATCGTACCGGCCAAGAGCGCCGGAAGCAAACCCTACTGAGTATACGCCAGTATACACGCCAATCAAGAACCGCCAAGGCAAGCGGCGACCTGCCCGTCGCCTTTCGCTCCGCGAAAGGGCGCTCTTTCGCGGAGCGAAAGGCGACATGACAGCAACCGATCAACCCACCTGGCTGTGCTGCCCGGCCGCTTCTCCGCAGAGGTACTGGTGCAGGCGTTCAAACTCGTCATGGCTGGCGAAGTGGATCACGATCCGGCCACGGCCCTTGCTGCCTTCGCGGACATCGACCTTCGCGCCCAGCGCCGTGCGAAGCTCCTGTTCGAGGGACGCGAGGTGCTGGCCGCGGGTTCGCGCGGGCGGCGCGTCGCCATCGCCGGCCACCACACCCAAGGGCTCCCTGTCGGCGGCCCGGATCGTCTCCTGCACGAGACTCTCGACCGCGCGCACGCTCAAGCCTTCGTCCATCACCCGGCGGCAAACGGCCAACTGCTCGCGCTCGTCGCCCAGCGGCAGCAAAGCGCGCGCATGACCCTGCGTGATCGCGCCGGCACGCACCGCCTGCTGAACCTCCGACGGAAGCTCAAGCAGCCGAATCAGGTTGGCGATCGTCGAGCGGTCGATCTGCAAGCGCTGGGCCAACTCCTCTTGGGTCGCGGAATACGTCTCCAGGTAACGCTGGAACGATGCCGCCTTTTCCAGCGGGTTCAGATCCTTGCGCTGCAAGTTCTCGACCATCGCGATTTCGGCCGTCTGGCGGTCGTCGGCCTCGACCACTTGCACCGGCACTTCGGCCCAGCCGGCCTTGATCGCGGCGCGCAAGCGGCGCTCGCCGGCGACGAGTTGGTAGCGCTCGTCGATCCGACGCACCAGCACCGGTTGTAAGAGTCCGTGCTGCTGGAGACTGTCGGCGAGCGAGTCGATTTCGGCCTCGTCGAAGTCGCGGCGAGGCTGGAACGGATTGGCCTCGATGTCGTAAACCCCAATTTTCAGGGGGGCGGCGGGCGACGGCTCCGTCCCGCCAACCACATGCAACGACGGTCCCACGGCCGCCGACGGCAAGGGGCTACCGAGCAGGGCTTCCAAACCGCGTCCCAGGCGACGTTCTTTATTCACGTTCGAGTACCTCCATGCAAAGTTCGACGTAAGCCCGCGCGCCGCGGGCCCGCGGCGCGTAATCAATGACCGACAGCGCGTGGCTGGGAGCTTCCGAAACCGCCACGTCGCGAGGAATCACCGTGCGATAAACGATCTCGCCGAAAAAATCGCGAACTTCCTGATCCACTTCGCGAGTCAATTCGAGTAGATGGTCATACATCGTCAACAAGATGCCGCCAAACTTAAGCTTGCCCGGAAATCGGGTCATCACCTGGCGGATGACCTCGATCATCTGCGTCAAACCCTCCATCGCGAAATACTCGCATTGGATCGGCATCAGCACTTCCGTCGAGCTCGCCAAGGCCGTGCGCGTCAGTTGTCCCAGCGAGGGCGGACAGTCGATCAGCACGAAGTCGTAGCCGGTCAGGCCGCCGGCCAGGTGCTGACGCAGGGTCGCCGTTTGGTTGTCGTCGGCGGTGGCCAAGGCATCCACGTCGTGGAAGTTGCGGCTGCCTGGCACGAGCTCGAGCCCTTCCGTCGAGGTTTGGCAAAGCGAATCCTTGAGCGGCTGCTCGGAGATCAGCGGGTGACGGGCGGCGGGCGATTGCCCCAGGCCGCTCGTCGCGTTGCACTGGGGATCGAGATCGACCAACAAAGTACGGGCGCCGCTCTTGGCCAGTCCGGCCGCGAGGTTGATCGCCGTGGTGGTCTTGCCGACCCCTCCCTTTTGATTGGCGATGCACAAAATCCTGGCCACCGGCCTCCCTCCTTGAAGCACCGCGACGGTTTTCACTGTGGAATTCTAAGCTTCATGTGGCCGAAAATGAGACATTTTGCCACGAGAAAGTGGTGGCTGGTGGCAGAGCGTAAGCGATGCCCCGGCTCAATAAAGACCGGGGCATCGCTTAGGCTCTGCCCCAGCCACCGTGAATGTCTCATTCTCGACCGCGTGAAGTATATCACGGTCGCGAGCGTAGGAGAAAGAGCGAATTGACACGTCAAACTCGGCATGTTTCACGTGGAACGTCCAATCAGCGCATTTCATGCCCAACGCCTCCTCGGTGTCGGTGGCATGATTGGCAGGAGCGGCGCATGCGGGTTTCACATGAAACACGGCAAGATCAGAAGGCGGCTACTCCAACGGATTGATCACCAGTCCGCTGAGGAGCTTAGGATAGAAATAGGTGCTCTTGGCCGGCATCCGTTCGTGATGCTCGCTGATCGCGCGGACCTGTTCGACGGTGGCGGGCATGAGCAAGGCGGCAAGCTGGAACTCGTCGGATTCCAGCCCCGCGACGACCTCCTCCACCATGTGAACATAGCGTGGTTTTGGCAAACTGGGCGCCGCCAGCAACGAATCGACGACAAGACGGTGCAGGATCGCCACGCCCAAATCGCGCCAATCGGCGCTGTGCTCTGGAGCAAGCTGGGCCAACTTGGCCCGGCCGCTGGCGGTGATGCCGGCAATCACCCAGCGCCGGTCCTTCGCCGTGTACAGGCCGAGCGTCGCCTGGTCGGCGGCGGTTTCGATCTCTTCCCAGACGTTGGCCGCCAGATCATTGCCTTCGCCAACCAGCCGTGTGGTACACGAATCGCCCAACCTGGCGACCAACTCGGCCGAAGTCATGGCCGGCAAACCGCGGAACAAGCGGTGAGTGGGGAGCACGAGCATGCCTTGATCACTCATTCCCACGCACATCATCAGCACGAAGTGGGCCGGGTGATTGGAGTCCAGGTTCCCTTCCGCGGCCAATTGGTCGCGGTAATTGCAAGCGGTTTCGTAGCGGTGGTGGCCGTCGGCGATGAAGACCGGCTTGGGGCCCACGACGCCGGCCAGCACCGTGGCCACCTGGATGTCGGTGACCGGCCAAAGGCGATGAACGACACCGAGATGGTCGGTCGCCTCCAACGCCGTCTTGCCGGCGACGGCCGTTTCGAGCAGATCCTGCGCCTCCGAGCGCGGGTCGGGATATAGGCCGAAAATCTGGCTCAGATTCGCCTTGCACGCCCGCGTCAGCAGCAGCCGATCCGCCTTGGGACCGGCAAGCGTCTCCTCGTGCGGATAAATCTTGCCTTCACCGAACCGCTCCAGCCGCACGCGGGCCATGAACCCGCGGCGCGTGTGCGAACCGCCGGCATATTGAAACACTTGATGGTAGACGTAGATCGCTGGATCCGGCTCGGTGAAGAGCACTCCCTCGCTGCGCCAATTCTTGAGGAACCTGGCCGCGCGGGTGTAGCGATTGTTCGAGCCGTCGTCGCCGGGCTCCTCGCGGTTGAGGATCAGTCGAATGATGTTGGCCGGGTGACGCTTGTAGAGTTGATCCTGCAGATCGGGACCGATCACGTCGTAGGGTGGAGCGATTACGTCGGAGAGCGAGCCGACGTGTCCCAGGTCGTAGCGGAGGGCGCGGAAGGGGTGGATTTCGGGCATGGGGGCAAAGGAGGCAGGAGTTGGGAGTCAGATTCATCTAATACCGGTAGTGTTCAGCCTTGTAAGGCCCCTCGACCGGCACGCCAAGGTATTGCGACTGGGCGGCGGTGAGCCTGCTGAGCTTGACGCCGAGCTTCTCCAAGTGCAGCCGGGCGACTTCCTCGTCGAGCGTCTTGGGCAATACGTGGACCCCGAGCGGAAACTTTTCCGGCTCGGTCCAGAGCGCGATCTGGGCCAGCACCTGGTTTGAAAACGAAGTCGACATCACGAACGAAGGGTGGCCCGTGGCGCAGCCCAGGTTCACCAGCCGGCCTTCCGCGAGCACGATGATCGAATGGCCGTCGGCGAACGTGTAACGGTCGACCTGGGGCTTGATCTCCAGCTTGCGGATGTTCTTTTGCGAGTTGAGCCAGGCCATATCGATCTCGAGATCGAAGTGGCCGATGTTGCAGACGATCGCGTCGTTGGGCATCGCCCGCATGTGCTTGCCGAGGATGATATCGCGATTGCCGGTGCCGGTGACGAAGATATTCCCCCTCGGCGCCGCCTCGTCCATCGTCGTGACCTCGAAGCCTTCCATCGCCGCTTGCAGGGCGTTGATCGGGTCGATTTCGGTGATGATCACGCGGGCTCCGAGCGACCGCATCGAGTGGGCGCAGCCCTTGCCCACGTCTCCGTAGCCGGCGACGACCACCACCTTGCCGGCGATCATGACGTCGGTGGCCCGCTTGATGCCGTCGGCCAGCGACTCGCGGCAGCCGTAGAGGTTGTCGAACTTGCTCTTGGTCACCGAGTCGTTGACGTTGATCGCCGCGACCTTCAATTCGCCCCGTTCATGCATCTGGTAGAGGCGGTGAACGCCCGTCGTCGTCTCTTCCGAAAGGCCGCGGATGCCCGACAGAAGCTCGGGGTACTTCTGATGGACCATCGCCGTCAGGTCGCCGCCGTCGTCAAGGATCAAGTTGAGCGGCTGCCCGTCGGGAAAGAAAAGCGTCTGCTCGATGCACCAGTCGAAATCGACCGAGCTCATTCCCTTCCAGGCATAGACGGGGAAACCAGCCTTGGCGACTGCGGCCGCGGCATGGTCCTGGGTCGAGAAAATGTTGCAACTGCTCCAGGTCACCTCGGCGCCAAGATCCTTGAGCGTCTCGATCAAAACGGCCGTCTGGATCGTCATGTGCAGACATCCGGCAATTCGGGCGCCCGCCAACGGTTTCGAGGGGCCGTATTTCCGGCGCAGGGCCATCAGGCCGGGCATTTCGTTTTCGGCCAGCATGATTTCCCGCCGCCCCCAATCGGCCAAAGAGAGATCGGCGACTTTGAAGGGGAATCTGGTTACGACCTGCAACACGGAGCATCTCCATTCTGGTGGGCGTCAACGCCGACCTCGATCACAGGCCGATCCTGCGGTCAGAAGCCGCGACGCAGGGCATGATACGTTGCCGGCGGCGAGGCTGGCAAGGCCGGAAGAGAGGCGTTAGGCGTTGGGAAATAGGCGTTAGGCGTTAGGCGTTGGGAAAACATTACTCGTTCCCACGCTCCGCGTGGGAACGGCTCCGCAGACGGTCCGCGTCCCAGCCCAGCGGCGATTGGTCGTCGCGGGGCCGCGGAGCGGCCGAAGATGTGTTCCGGGCACACGCGCAGCGGGTCGGCGGAGCGTTGGAACAAGGTCATGCCTATCGCCTAACGCCTATCGCCTAATCCTAACGCCTTCTTGGCGGCGGCGACGAAGGCCGCGACTTGAGCGTGGTCCTTACGGCCGGGGCTCGCCTCCACGCCACTCGCCGTGTCGACGGCCGCGGGGCGTACCGCCGCGATCGCTTGGGCGACGTTGGCCGCGGCCAGCCCGCCGGCCAAGACCAGAGGCGGTGCCGCGCTGAATTGATGGTAAGCGGCGGCAACGGTCCAATCGAGTGAAAGTCCGGTGCCGCCGTAGGCGCCGACGCGGAAAGCGTCGAGCAGAACCATCGCGGGCGTGGCGTCGCGCTGGCGGCACTCGGCGAGGTAATCGGATACCGCCGGAAGCCCGCCCGCTTCTAGCCGAAAGGCGCGAAGCACCGGGATTTCACCTAGGCGCGCCAAGAATTCGGGCGGCTCATCGCCGTGAAGCTGCACCAAGTCGAGCGAAAGCCGCTCCACCGTGTGCCGCACATCGTCAGCCGTCGGGTTAACGAACACGCCCACCTTTTGAATGCCGCTGGGCAACGCCGCCGCGATTTCGGCCGCTTGGTCTCGCGACACGAAGCGAGAGCTACCTGGGTGGAAATTCAGGCCGATCGCGTCGGCGCCCGCGTCGGCCGCGGCCAGGGCGTCGGCAAGGGTGGTCACGCCACAGATCTTGATACGGAACATCGTTTTCCAACTTGCGCCATTTGCGTCCATTATACCGCACGCGGCCGGGAATGACACATTCGCAAGGTCTGGACACCAACCCGCGGCGCAAGCCCACCGGTCCGCCGGGCGGCCCACGAATCGGAAGGGATCATTTTAACGAAAAAAGCACGCTCGTTGCGCAGCAACGAACGTGCGAAAAAAGAAAACGACAGCGAAGCGAAAAAAAACGACTTCCGAATACCCCATGACGTCTTGAGCCAGCCGCGAAAGCGGCATCCAATTGCCTCCCCACCCTGGGCCCTACCCCACGCGCTTTTGGATCGCATTGGGAGGGGTTTCGGAGTCGTTTTTTTTCGCGCAGCGTCGAGTCGCGGCCGAAACGCGCGGCGCTCTACCCCCGCTAATATTCGCCGTACGGCGCTTCTATGCCCGAACGCTCGCGCTCGCGCTCAAGCACGGCGGCTAGTGACGAGATCGTCTTGTATCCGGTGACGGCATCCGCGCGCCCGAGCTCGTCAATCGCGCTGTCGGCCCCGAGTACCTTTACCCGACGAAAGCTTCGGCGCGAGCGGCACGCCTGCGCGATACGTGCGAAAAAGTCTTAAGGCGTCTAAGGCCGGGCAATCCGCCGAGACAGATTTCCTTGTCGGTACAGGTACGGTTTTGCCAGTTTTTTCTTGGGCAGTTTCGGCTGCGCCGAAGCCGCGGGGCCGCGGAGCGGCCGAAGCTGTGTTCCCACGCGGAGCGTGGGAACAAGGGACAACGATCCGCTTCAAGGCCATGATGCGAAAATGGGACGGCATCTGTAGGGAACGCCCTCCGTGGCGTTCCGTGTCCTGCCAGACGACGTCGCACCAACTTCTCGGAACGTCACGGAGGGCGTTCCCTACCGAAGCGGGCCGTTGCCCATTTTACAAGCTCCATTGTGGTTCAAGCTCGTGGCCGATCCGCGACGATGACGAGTGCGGGGTTCTTCGCACCGCCGGCGAAATCTCGCCGGCCTCCATCGCAATGCTCCGCGCCGACCATGCCGGACGATGAAACCAACCCGCCACGACTCATTCGGGCGATCCGGCGCTCCCGTGTCGCACGACCGCTGGCCGCCTGCATGGCATCGGCATTGGCGAGCGTGGCTGCGTGCTGGCTGTTGACGGCGCCCCCTCCCACGCCCTACGTGCCCAAGGCGATCGTTCGAGAAACACTTCGACCCAACCTGGAAGCCCGCGCCCGAAGCGACCTCGAAGCCACGCGATCCGCGCTGGCGGAAGCCCAGCGCAATACCGATACGGCGCGCGCGGCGCTGGAATCCTGGCTTGAAGGCCGACTGGCCGCGGAAATCGTCAACCGCGCCGATGAACGGGCCGAGCAGGATGCGGCGGCCGAAGAAGATGAAGAAGTCATTGAACCGCCGCCGGGCCAGGAACTGCGACGTGAACTTGAGGATTTACAGGCGCGCCGCGAGGCGCTGTTGCAACGCATGACGCCCGAGCACCCCGACGTGAAGGCCCTCGACCTGGAGATCGCCGACTGCCGGCGAACATTCGACCGGCTCCTCGCATCGCCCAGCGCTCGTCTCGCCAAATCGCCGGATCGCCCGCGCCTTCCCGTGACCCGTGAGAGGTCGGTTGTCTGGGACGCCGCGGTCGACGCCCAATGGCAGTCGTTGCGCCGGGCCGCCGCGGCCGCCGCGTCGCGACATGCCGAGCTCGCCTCCGCGGAAGACCGGGCCGTGGCAGCGTTGGCCGCGGCGCGCAAAACGGAGGTCGCCGAGATCGCGCCTGCCCCGGCCGCGGGCGCCGTTGAAGTGCGCGCCGGCTGGAAAAACCTGATCGCCGTCGTTTCGCTTGGCCTGCTGGCGGCCTTGGCCATGAGCGGAGCTTGGCCGGCGCCCGCGCCCGCGGTGGAACCCGGCGCGACGGTCGACAGCGTTGCCGACTTCGAGGCCGAGTTCGGTTTTCCGGTAGTCGGGGTGCTCTCGATTTAACCTTGGAGCCTTCACCCGGTTGGAGCCGAATTATCCAAAGCACAGATCGATCGCGCCGCGAATCCAAATAGGAAAGGCAGGGAAACCGCCCGATGTACGAAACGTTCTTCCAGCTTCAGCAACGACCCTTTGCCGCCGCGGCGCGGGTCGATCGTTACTTTCCGGCCACGGCGATCGAAGCGGCGCGCCAGACGCTGGCGCGCTGTATCGAGCGGGCCGAGGGCGCCGGCATGTTGGTCGGTCCGCCCGGCAGCGGTAAGACGCTCTTGTGCCTGCTCTTGGCGGAGCAATTCCGCGGCGGCTTTGAAATCGCCCTGCTATCCAACGGCCACCTCGGCACGCGCCGCGAGCTCTTGCAGGCGATTCTTTTTGAATTGGGGCTTCCTTTCCGCCGGATGGACGAGGGCGAACTTCGTCTGACCCTGGTTGACCACCTCGCCGACGACCGATCCGGCCGCAAGGGCCTGCTGTTGATCTTGGACGAGGCCCACACGTTTCCAGTGCGATTGTTGGAAGAAGTGCGGCTGATCACCAACCTGGTGCATGACGGGCAACCGCGTGTGCGGTTGATGCTGGCCGGCGCTCCGATCTTGGAGGAGCGTTTCGCCAGCCCGCGGCTGGCCGCCTTCAGCCAGCGAATCGCGTCGCGCTGTTACCTCGAATCATGGAACGCCTCGGAAACGCGGCAGTTCGTCGTCAACCAATTGGCCACGGTCGGCGGCGATGCCCAGCGCACGTTCAGCGGCGACGCGCTGGATGCCATTTTTCGCGCCACCGACGGCATCCCGCGGCTGGTCAACCAGCTTTGCGATCATGCGCTGATCCTGGCCTTCGCCGGCGGGCGCGGCCACCTGGATGCTTCCGGAATCGAAGAGGCGTGGGCCGACTTGCAGCAGCTTCCAACCCCCTGGAACGATGGTCCCTCCGCGCTTGAAGCCGCGCGGCCCGTCGCCGACGACCTGATCGAGTTCGGCGGTCTGGACGACGACGAACTGGCCGGCGGCATGAACCTCGAATCGCCCGAGGATGCTCCCCAACGGCACGCCGTGCTGTTGCGCGAGATCGAAGATCACCTCACGTCGCTTGAGGACGATTTCGAGCCGGTGGGCACCATCGGGCTCTTGACGCCATCGCGTCCGCCTCGCCCGGCCAACCCCTTGGACGAGCGGTTCGCGGAAGAGGAGGTGCTCGTCGACCGCTATGCGTCGTTCGAAATGAGCCGGATTGGGCGGTACGGCTCGGTCGAGAGCCACGAGGGACGGGTCTTGTCGGCGCTGTTGCAGCCGCACTTGCCGCTGCCCGCGGCGCCGCGACTTTCGCTGGTCGAATCGCCCTTGGCCAACGAAGTCGAGCCGGCGGTGGGGCCATTCGCCGCTTGTTCGATCGAGGCGTGTGCCGCTCCCGCCTTGTTGGAGGTCGGATGGACCACCGCGGCCAGCCAATGGCGGCCGAACGCTGCGATGGGTGCGTTCGCGCCGGAGCTGGCGGTTGCGATCGACGCGCCGCGGCACGCTCGGCCCGACGAAACGCCGCCGGCCGGGCTCATCGAGGAGGAATTGATGATCGTCGAGGAAGATCCCCGGCCCGAGCCGCCCGCTCGCAAGTCGCGCGGGATTCCCCAGGCGCGGCGGCAGGAATACCGGCAGTTGTTCTCGATGCTACGGAGAAGCGAAGGGCAGATGTAGGGTGGGCACCGCCCACAATCGCCCCGGCGCGTTCTTAGACGGAATTACGAAATCAATGAGTCTCTTGCTCGACGCCCTGAAGCGGGTTGAGGGAAACCCATCGGGTTCCTGGCTGGCGCCGTCGTCACAGCCCGCCACCGTTCCGCCGCGCGATTCGTCGTTTCGTCCGCTGGTCCAGATCAGGCAACTGGCCGCGAATGTGCTCGCCGCGCTACCCAACGACGGCCCTCTGCGATTGGCGTTCGTGACGCTTCCGTCGTCATGCGAATGGCCGCGGTTGCTGTCGGGGTTGGCGGCGGCGCTGCGGGAGTCCCTGGAATGCGAAGTGCTCCTGCTTAGCGACGTCGGCGAGTTTGCTTGCGAGCGGTCATGGCAAACGTGGAAGCGGCGGTATCGCTTCGTCATCGTTCCATCGGAAGGCAAGCCGGGCGAATTGGCGTTGCTCTCCGGCGCCGATGGCGTCTTCCTTGCCGTGGCCTTGGGCAAGGTCCGGCGGCGAAGTGTCAATGACTGCGTTGCCCGACTCCAGGCGTCGGGCGTGCCAATACGCGGCGGCGTCTTGATCGGGCCTTGAAACGCGCTGCGCGCCCGCTCGGCGAACGGGGCGTCGCGCCCTGCTTATTCTTGCCAACTGAAAGGCTTGACGTTTCCACCCTGCGATTTGTTGTAATCTTGAAATTCTTCCTTGGTCAGCGGATACCACGGATCGTAGGCGTAGCGACGAAAGAAATGGGCGAGCTTTTCTCGAAAATGTTCCGACGCAACGCGGTTCAGGCGTCCGATTCGGAGCATTTTCAACGCATCCATGTTTGTTCCTGGTATCTGGAACGCGCATTGGAAATCAACTGCCATTCGCTCAGAGAAGCCGATACGTTCATCCGGCGGCAAATAAAACCCCTTGACGTAGTGGCTCGAATCCTGTTGTGTAATCGTCTTCACCCACTTATCTCGTTTTTCGGGCGCGTTCTTGTAAACCGACGAGAACGGCACCACTTCGCACATGCTCAAATCATCGGCCCGCGACGCATCGCAATCCTGAGAAATGACGATCCCGATGACGGGTGACACGGCAAGAACCGCCCGCATCCTCCTTTCTTCGGTCTCCTCAATACGAATGCTTTCAAAGGCGTTCTCATCACCGAGCGCCGCGTTCCAAGCAAGCTTGTAGTATTCCGGCCTTCCCGTTTCAGGATCCTGGATGAAGACCGTCATCTCGTCAAGCGAAAGATCAACACGTGGAACATTGCGAAGAATGTCACCTTGACGGAATGGGGCGTTCGCATCGACTGTCAGGTAGATCATGTTTACGGCTCGTCCGACATGGACGCAACGAGGTCTTGCATCGCGATTTTTCGCCGATGCAAGCGCCTTTGGAGTGCATCGGCATGTACCTGGCCAACTTGGCTCCAGATTTCGGCGGCCGACAAGGGACGACCTCGGCGTTGCCGCCGAATGGACCCGATGGAAGAAATTCCTGAAATCTGGAAGTCGCGTTTTGCATCCCTGTAGACGACGGGTGTCGTGCCTTGTCCGAAAAGAAGGAGCACCCCTCCGACGAGGCCCCACACACGGGGTATAGACGACGGAATCGGTTCATTCTCGATAGTCTGGCGGATCGGGAGTGACGAAGCCTGACCGGTGTGCTGAACCGCAATGCCATAATCGCCCGCGTTGTTAATCATGGGTTACCTCCTGCTTGAACGACTTCAAGAGTGGCCCCTGCGTCAGGTCAACAAACCAATGCTCAATGAGCAAGTGGGCGTCATTCAGCCAGCAATCAAACAGTCCCACTTTGTCCGGAACGTGGTCGGCCTTCGACTGTATCGCCATGTGCCAAACCACGGCGGGCTCGCCTTGATGAATACCGTCGGCGAAAAGGAACTGTCCCGTTCCCTTGGGCTTATTTGTCGGGAAGGTCAACGTCAAGTTGAAGCCATCGAAACCATCGGAAACCCTCTCGCCGTCAAACGGCCGCGGCGAAATCTGGATTGTCGTATGTAGATTCGACTTCATAAATTTCAATAGATGATCCTTTTGGAATTGATATGGAACTGCGTTAAGGTATCTCAATTCCAAGTGGACCGGCTCGAATGGCGTATCGTCGGGAAAGGCATCATTTAAGACCCCAAGTGCCTTACGGACCACCGGCAAAAAGCTGTTCCAGTCAGTGTACCCAGTCGCGTGATTGACCGTGAGAATGCCCGGTCCAAGTTGAATCACTGGCCACTTGTCAGCCGCTGGTCGAAACTGCTGGCGCACGACATACGGTGTCATCTGTGCCGGTATGTTGCTCGCAGGCAAGTTGAACTTCGCAGGGAAATCGTCCCGCAATTGGCCGTAACAGAGCCCAGGGAGCAGTTGCCAAGCCGGATCAGTTTGGTTTGGCTGAAGCTCCCAGCGAAGTTCAAAAATCGCCTCGGCAAGCGGCGGACGCGCTAGCCGCCCAAGCTTTTCGTGGATCGTCATGGCCATACGTTAGCCTACCATAAGTCGGTACGCTAGTGGGCACATGACGTAAGGAGCGGCCGATCAATAACTTCGGCACATGAAACGGGTCAGGCGCAGGCGGGTCATGCTAGCACTCGCGATTTGCGGAAGTTATTGATCGGCCGCTCCTAACGGTACAGGCTTTGCGATGGATGACAATTGATGGTTCACCGTGTAAGCCCAAATGAAATAAACAGTTGCGACAAACACCATCGTACCCCCCCAATAGTGCATAGTCGCTGCGGACGCTGAAATGCGCGACTTCAAGTAGTTGGTTCATCCAGCGGCCTACGATTGGCTTGGTTTTTCGTGGTTGACGGGATCCCCCCAAGCCCAATTACCCACCGCGACGACGACTCCGGCCGCGAGCACCCACAGGGCTTCGGGCGTGCCTTTGTCCAAAGCATGTCTCAAACTGGACCATTCCATCCAGCCGCAGGCCGCGCAAAACGCCAGTGGCGTGAGCGGGTAAAGCGGAACGCGGAACGGACGCGGGATATTCGGCTCGCGCCGGCGCAGCCAGATGAGCGAACTGCCGACCAGCAGCAGGAACGCCCAGAACAGGGGGAGGGCGAAGTTGACCATCTTCTCGAAGGCACCCCTGTCCAAGCCCTGCTCGAAGGCATCCGCGCCAAAACCCTGCGCCGACAGACCGAAATAGAGCACGACCGCCAAGGTGATCGCGCCCTGCAAGGCCAGCGACCAGGCCGGCGTGCCGAGCCGCCGGCTCCAACAGCCCAGCAGGCTAAACAAGCGGTGCTCGGCGCCCATCGCGTAGTAGATCCGGCCGCCGGTGAAGATCATGCCGTTCATGGCCCCCAGCGCCGAAATCGCCACCAGCGCGCTGACCGCCTTGGCGCCCCAGGGCCAGGCCAGTTTCGTCACGTCGGCCGCGACGACCTTGGCCTGCCTTGTCCCATCGAGCCCCAGCGCGCGCAGAAAAGCGATGTTCAAAAGCAAGTAGATCAGCGTGACGATGGCCGTGCCCAAGAGTAATGCCCGCAGGATGTTCCTTTCGGGGTCGCGGACCTCGGCGCCCACATAGGCCATGTCGTTCCAGCCGCCGTAGGCGTAAAGGATCAAGATCATCGCAAAGGCCCAATCCGCCTTGAACGGACGAGGGCCTTCCTCTTGAGTCTGTTCATCGGCGGTATTCCTCGGCGATCCGACGGATTGGGGTTCTGGTGTGGCACTGGGTGCGCGCACGGTGGGCGCAGGGGCCACATGCGACACGCCAATGGCGACCACGATGAGCAGCCCCGCGACCTTGGCCGCCGTCAGCACGTTTTGCGTCCACTTGCCTGTCGTCACGCCGACGATGTTGACCAGAGTCAGAACACCGACCGCGACCGCGGCGTAGAATACCGGCGCATGCCGGCCGAGATCGACCAGTTCGCCGGCGTAATCCGCGAAAACGAAGGCCATGCCGCCAATCGAACCGGGCCGGATGACCCAGAGTTCACACCACGCGAACAGGAACCCGACGGGGCGACCGTAAGCCCGCGTCAGGAAGGCGTAATCGCCTCCTTCCCGTGGCAGCGCGGTCGCCAACTCGGCGTAACAAAGCGAACCGACCAGAGCGAACAGCCCGCCGGCCAGCCAAACCGCCAGCAGCGCCGTGGGAGTCGGAACGCAGCCCGCGATCATGGGCGCCGTCTTATAGATGCCTGAACCGATGATGATGCCCACGATGATCGACGTGGTGTCGAACAGCGTCAGTCGCCGTTGCGGCGAGGCGGCGTCAAGGGGAGTTGATCTGTTGGGGCTGCTGATGTTCGGCATGGTTCACGCCCGCCTTGCGGAATTTCATATGCTCCGCGTCGGCACCATGCTTCCGCGCATCGCGGAGCACATCGCCACGAAGCATTCCATCCACGGGGTGGCCCTTGGCGTAAAAGCCCAACCCTTCTAACTGCCTGATGTAGTTGGACTGCATGGTCACGCCGCGTCGCCCTCGTAGGTTGCCGCGAACACCATGTCAGCCAGCCACTTCTTGAAGGAGGGGTTGTCGCTGAACTGCTTGAACAACTCCGTCTGGTCGTTCAGCAGGTCGGTCATGACGCGGGCCAATGCCTTGTCGTGCTCGATGCGGGCGTTCTGCTTGTCGGGGTTCTTTTTCGCGTTCTGGTACGCCTTGTCGGCCGCCACCTTGGGCGGTATCTCCTCTGCGATTACCTGGCGGATCTTGTCGATGTCGTTCCATTCGATGTTACCAAACTGCTCGTTGAACGATTGCAGGATCGTGCTCAATCGGTCCAAATGCGGCTCGGGCCTTTCGCCGCCGCCGCCAAACGGCGCCGGGTCGAGCGTCGCATTCTCGTCGGGCAATGAAATCCGCATCTGGGCCTGCAGTTCGACGCGGTAGCTATCCATGTCGATCGACTCGAGGATCCCCTTGGACAGATCGTCCTCCTTCGGCGCCGGCAACTTGGGAACCAGGAACTGAAGAAACGTCGCCAGGTACTCCCAGTCGAGAAACGTGTAACGCAAGACGGCCGCCAGAAAGTTGTACGTCCGCACGAAGGTCTTGGCCTTTCCCTTGAATTGGACCTGGCCTTCCTCATCCAGATCCGCAAGGTACTTCGCCACGGCCGCGTCGAGAATCGGGTCGAGTTGGTCGCGGTCGGCGCCCGACACGAATAGCCGCGTGAGTTGCTCGGCGTCGGCCGGCGAATAGACCTGGTAGCCGTCCAGATCGGTCTTGAGCGCGTGGAGCTTGTTCGGGTCGGTCTCCTTGCTTAGGATCGTCGTCCGGTAGTATTTCGCAAACGCGCTTTGCATCGTGTCGGCGTCGTTGACGAAGTCGAGCACGAAGACGTCGTGTTTCTGCGGGTGGGCGCGGTTCAGCCGCGAGAGGGTCTGCACGGCCTTGATGTCCGACAACACCTTGTCGACGTACATCGTGTGGAGCAAAGGTTCGTCGAAGCCGGTCTGGAACTTTTCGGCCACGATCAGGAACCGGTAGGGATCTTTGCGGAAGTTATCGGGAATCTTCGAGCTTGGGAACCCGTTCATCTTGGCCTCGTCGACGTTCTTTTCGCCGCCGAACTCGTGCTCGCCGGAAAAGGCGACGATCGCCTTGAAGGGGCTCTTGAGTTCGCGTAAGTACGCGTCGAAGGCCACCTTGTATTGCATCGCGCCGGCAATTCCGTTGGCCACGACCATGGCGCGCGCATGGCCGCCGACCTTTCGCTTCTTAACCACCTGCTCGTGGAAATGGTCGATCATGATCTCGGCCTTTTCTCGAATCGCGTGCTCGTGCGACTCGACGTACCGCCTGAGCTTTTTTTGGGCCTTCCGCGTGTCGAACTCCGGATCGTCCTCGATCGCCTTCACGAGACGATAGTAGCTGTCCACCGGCGTGTAGCACTTCAGGACGTCCATGATGAAGCCCTCCTGCATGGCCTGCTTCATCGTGTAGGAATGAAACGGGTCGAACGAGCCGTCGGCCCGCTTCTCGCCGAACAATTCCAGCGTCTTGGGCTTCGGGGTCGCGGTGAAGGCGAAGTAACTCGCGTTGGGGAGCATCCTGCGCGACTCCATGATGCGGTTGATCTGGTCCTCGATCGTTTCCTGCTCGTCTTCGCCCCCTTCGGCCAGTGCCGAGTGCATCTTGGCCGCCACTCGGCCTCCCTGGCTCGAATGGGCCTCGTCGATGATGATCGCAAACTTGCGTCCACGGTGCTCGTCGCCGATGTCGTCGAGGATGTAAGGGAACTTCTGGACCGTCGTGATGATAACCTTCTTCCCGCTCTCGATGAAGCGGCGCAGGTCGCCGGAATGATCGGCGTGGCCCACCGTGGCGCCGACCTGGGCGAATTGCTTGATCGTGTCGTGGATCTGCTTGTCGAGCACGCGCCGATCCGTGACGACGATGATCGAGTCGAATACCTCCGCGCCTTCCTTGCGCAGGCCGATGAGCTGATGGGCAAGCCAGGCGATCGAGTTCGATTTGCCGCTGCCGGGCGAGTGCTCGATGAGGTAGCGGTGTCCGGCCCCCCGGTCCCCGGCGTCGTCGAGCAGGCGCCGTACAACGTCGAGCTGGTGGTAGCGTGGAAAGATCTGCATCCGCTTTTTGCGCCCCGTCTCGTCGTCCGTCACTTCGACCACCTGGGCGTAATTCTCGACGATTTCGGTCAGGCCGCGCGGCGTCAGGATCTTCTTCCAGAGATAGTCAGTCTTGATGCCGAACGGATTGGGTGGGTTGCCCGCCCCGTCGTTCCAACCCTGGTTGAAGGGCAGGAACCACGACGCCTTGCCCTTCAACTCGGTACACATCCGCACTTCCTGATCGTCGACCGCGAAATGCACCATGCAGCGACCAAACTGAAAGATCAGCTCGCGCGGGTCGCGGTCGCGCTTGTATTGCTCCTCGGCGTCGGCCGCCGTCTGCTTGGTCAGGCTGTTCTTCAGTTCGAACGTGGCCACCGGCAGGCCGTTGATGAACAGGCACACATCGAGCGAACGCTGCGTCTCGTCGCGACTGTAACGGAGCTGCCTGGTGACGGAAAAGCGGTTGGCTGCAAACGCTTCGGCCGCTTTCGAGTTGCCCGGCGATGGGGTGTTGTAGAACATCTCCAGCGAGTGCTTTTCGTGATTCAGCGGGCTGCGCAGAACGTGAATCACCCCTCTCTTCGCGATCTCGCCCTGCAGGCGAGCGAGGAACCTGCGCCGCGTGGGACCATCGTGGTCCAGGTCGAGCGCGAGTGCCACGTCTTTCTGTGTGGCGAGCAAGAAGGCGCGGAACTGGGCGAGGTCGACGGCGTATTCGCGGTCGTAGTCGTTCGGATTGCCCGCCAGCCAGCCGCCGACGGTCATCGCCGCGACAATGATCGTTTCCAGTCCCTTTTCGCTGGTATCGGTCGTCATAAGTTGTTCCCAAGCACGCGCTGGCAACGCGCGAAACTGGGCAGATGTTGCCGTAGCTCCGGCGGGCTCAACCGCGGCAGGATCTCGAACGATCTTTTCCCTTTCGCGTAACGGTTTCCGCAGCTCCGAGTGGCTTGGACCAAAGCCCCGCGGCCTCCGCAGGCCACCAATCGGGGCATCCGGCCGCTGAAACCACAATTCTCCAACAGCCGCCGAAAGCCCTGGCGGCAGCGAGCGTGAAGCTCTTTGGAATCACCGCCCCCTTCGATGTAAATCTTCGCGCTCACCAGCGTGTGCCTCCAATCTCGCCGCGCATCCAAAGCTGCCCCAGCCGGTATTTGGCCAGCCACTGCTGCATTTCATTGGTGGCTTCGAGTCGCTTGGCTTGGGTCTTGCCGTCGTGCTTTTCAACGACGACCACGGATTCCGGCCGATCCGTCATGGCGTCCACCAGCATGTCGGAATGCGTCGTCACGATCAACTGGGTCCGTTCGGATGCCGCCACGAGCAAGTCGGCTATTTTGGGAAGCATGTCGGGGTGAAGTCCAAGTTCAGGCTCCTCGATACAGACGAGCGCCGGCGGGTCGGGATCGCATAGAATCGCCAGCAGGCACAAGTACCTCAACGTGCCGTCCGACAGGCGACTGGCCGGGATGACGAAGTCGCCTTCGGTGAGGAAGACCTCGACCGTCCCTCCTTTGACCCGCACGTCGAAGTCGTCCAGCCCCTGGTACAAATCGCGCAAGTGCCCGATGATGGTGTTCTTGGCCTTGGGCACGCCGCGCAGATAATTGAGGAACAGCCCGAGGTTCGAGAAATCCTCTTCCAGCCGATCGCTCGGCAGGTCGGCCGACTGCGGGCTACGGAACACCGACGAGCGGCCGAACGACCATTCGCGATACAGCCTGATTTTGCCATACACATCGGCCAGGTGCGCGAGCTCGGGGTATTGGTCCGGTTCCTTTCGCTGCGACAGAATCGACGCGTCCGGGGCGACGTCTTCGCGTCGTAACTGACGCCTCCCTCCGTCGCGAACCGCAAGGGCCGGCCCATCTTGCAACCGATAAAAGAAGGACGGCCCGTCATGGGCCGGATCGGGCCGGCGGTTCTCGATCACTTCGTCGACCAGTTCAAAGCGCGACGCCTTCTCGGTGAATTCGAACCTGTGCCGAATGGATTGCTGGCCTGTCGGGTAATCAATGACGGCCTCGATCTTTGCATGACCGTTGTTCGCCCCCTTCCATATCCACTCCTTGACGCCGCCGCCGCCGGGTCCGCGGATCGGCGCCATGAGCCTGTCGGCCGTGGAACGGAGCAGACCTACCGCTTCCACCAGATTCGACTTGCCGGAGCCGTTCGGACCGATCAGCAGGTTGAGCGGCTCCAATGGCAGCGGCGGTGAGTCTGGGCCGAACGACAGCACGCCGCGCAGCGTTAGTTCGTGGATGAGCATGAACGAATCTCCATATAGCTGGCTGCTTACAAGTCGTTACTCGGCCTCGGCCAACTCCCGACCAGGCCCGAGTCATCTACGCGCACCTCGGCGTCGTCCTCCGGGTCAAAAGCCTCGACGTCGAAGGAGTCGCAACCGACTTCGGCCACGGGAGGCAACTGACTTCCGGCGGCGCGCACGTCGAGATTGCCCGTCACCACGTCCGACGAGAGCCGCGCCCGGTATTCCAGCAGCAAGCCGATCTCGCGCTCTGAGCGGCGGATTGCGTTATTCAGGCCGGCTAGTTTCAAGTCTAGGCGCGTCATGATCTGCTCTTGTTCTTGGACCGGAGGAACGGGCATCCTAATATTGTAAAAATCGTCCGTGTACAGGCGCCAGAACCCCTGAACGATACCTTTTGCTCGCTGGCGCAGCTCTACCCGACAAGCTGGAGTCCGGTAGACAGCTTCAAAGTAATGCGGTTCCATTGCACGGGTTTGTCGAAAAACGGTGTAGTCCGGACTGACGAGTCCGCGTTGGGATGCCAACGCGAAGACGCCTAGGTGAGCCTTGAGGCGATTGAGAACCAGGTCACCCTTTTCGCAAAGCTTCGCGCCCACATAGGACTGTGAAACGAGGCGATTCTCCTCAATTGCCGACCTTGGAATGAGACCGAGCCTTTGACTCATTGAAAGGTGTGTCTCCTCGCCGGTAGCCGAGCGCTCATCGACTTCACGGAAGATGTATTTGGAGCGAAGAACCTCCCAATGCTTCGGGATCTCGCCGAGCCAGGGAATGTCGGAGGTCTTCAGAGGGACGGACGGGGCGAGCCCACGCGTAACTCCGCATTGGATGATGGCCTGCTTTTGCTCGTTAAGCAGCGCGATCAGCTTCTGCTTCGCCCGGATCGCACCGTCCATCCGGCCGTTCGCGTGGCATAAAAACCGCACTATCGCGGCTTGTTCGTCGGGTGGCGGGATGCAAATCCGCAGACTTCCGACGAATTGCCAATCTGCGCGCGGCATCTTTGCTCCAAACGTGGAACCGTTGACAACATCAATTGCAGGCTTCGATCGCAGCAGTTGTTCCAAGTAGGACTGAAGCAGTTCCGTCGAGCGGGTACGGAGGACGAAGAACTCTCCAACGCAAACTCCACGCTGTGGCAGCCGCGTCACCTTTGCAAGATAGGGACGTAATTTCCCAAACAAAACATCGCCAGGCGCGAATCGCTTCACCTGACCGGTGAAGAGCGCCCCTGCAGTAATAGGGCGAACACGCCCCGTCCAGCTTTCAACGTGTTCCAACGCGACGTAGACGTCGCCAACCTCCGTCTCGCTGGTCTGCTCAACGACGTTCGCGACTGAGGACTTGAGCCGCCGCAGTTCCCAATGGCCTGGAACTCGCCCCAGCCACGCCTGGCCCGAGTCTTTGTTTTCCGCGTAGGGCTGAAGCGCGTCGATCATGCTCGGCTTCCCCCCACTATCTCGGCAACCAGCCCCTCCGACTCCCTTTCCACCGCCAGAATGTCGGCGCGGATCTCATCCAGCGTGCGCAGCGCCTGCGGCTTGTAGAAATGGCGAGTGAAGCTGATCTCGTAGCCGATGCGGGTCTTGGTCTCGTCGAGCCAAGCGTCCGGAGCGTAGGGCAGCACTTCACGCCGGAGATAGGCTTCGACGCCTCCCTCTTCGACAAGCGGCACCTGCTCGGTGTCGCGGATGTCGCTGTCGGGTTCGTACTCCAGTACGCATTTCTTGCCGTTGACGGTGGCTTCATAAAGTCCGTGCAGCGGGTCGGGCTGCGTCTTGCCGGGCTTATGGACTTTGGCGACGACGGGCGGGGCCGTCTCGACCCGCCAACTTACGGCCCGCAGCAGAAGCTTCGTTTCGGCGGCACTGAGCTTGTGGCCGAGCTTTTTGAGGGCCAATTCGACCGTCTCGCGGAACAGGTTGTGGTCCTCGAACAATTCACCGCCGATTTCTTGCCGCAGGGCGTTGGCGGCGTCGACCAGGCGGCCGTCACGCTCCCAACTCTTCGCGTCGAGCAGTTTCTTCTTCCTCTTTTCCGACAGGCGCCTCGTCGCGGGAGCAGTGTCATCGCCATCCTGCTCCTCGTCGTCCGGCTGGCCCCATTCGGCTAGAACTTTCTCCAATTCCGGTTTCACACCGGCGAAGTCGCGGTACAGCGGGTCGCCCAGCCGCTCGTAGAGTTCGGCCCGGAGGTCTTCGTCGCCTGACGCGTAGCGCAGCGACTCGATTGCCTTGAGCGCGAGTTGGCTATGCAACCGCAAGGGGTGTTCGACCGTGATCTTCCTGTAGCCGAAGGCGGCGTTAGGGAAAACCTTCGACTGCTCGGTTTCCTCGAAGGCGAGATACGTGTCGCAAATGCGCTGGATATCGTCGGCCGAGAGCTCGCAGTTTTTCTTGCCCAGGTTCTTGCGGAGCGGCTTGAACCACCCTGAAGCATCGATAAGCTGGACGTTCCCTTGGCGGTGCGCCGGTTTGCGATTGCTGAGCACCCAGATGTAGGTGGCGATCCCGGTATTGTAGAACATGTTCAACGGCAAGGCGACGATCGCCTCCAACCAGTCGTTCTCGATGATCCAGCGGCGGATGTTCGATTCGCCCTGACCGGCGTCGCCCGTGAAGAGCGACGAGCCGTTATGCACCTCGGCAATCCGGCTCCCCAGGGCCGTTTTGTGCTTCATTTTCGAGAGCATGTTGGCCAGGAACAGCAACTGCCCGTCGCTGGATCTGGTGACCAGCGAATACTCGGGGTCGCCGGCGTGCGGGACCACGAAACGCGGATCCTTGATCCCGTCCTTCCCGCCCAAGCGTTCGAGGTCGCTCTTCCAGCTCTTGCCGTAAGGCGGATTGGAGAGCATGAAGTCGAACTCGCGCGAGGGGAAGGCGTCGTTCGAGAGCGTGGAATGGGCCGGGCCGCCCACGATGTTGTCGGCCTCATACCCCTCGCCCTTCAAGAGCATGTCGGCCTTGCAGATAGCGTAGGTCTCGGAGTTGATGTCCTGGCCGAAAAGGTGGGTGGCCACCTGCTTGTGGTGCTCGCCCGCCAGTTGGAGCAGGGTTTCTTCGCCGACTGTCAGCATGCCGCCCGTCCCGCAGGCGCCGTCGTAAATGAGGTACGTGCCTGAGGTGATTTGCTCGGCGATGGGGAGGAAGACGAGTTTAGCCATCAGCTTGACCGCGTCGCGGGGCGTCCAGTGCTCGCCGGCCTCCTCGTTGTTCTCTTCGTTGAAGCGGCGCACAAGCTCCTCGAAGATCGTTCCCATGGCGTGGTTGTCGAGTCCCTCGTGCCTCACCGATCCGTCGTTGTTCAAGACCGGGTTCGGGCTGAGGTTGATCCGCGGGTCGAGGAGTTTTTCGATCAGCGTTCCCAGCGCGTCGGCCTTCGACAATCGCGGGATCTGGTGGCGGAACTCGAAGCTGTTGAGGATCTCCTGCACGTTGGGCGAAAAGCCGTCGAGATAAGCTTCAAAATCGGCCTTGAGTTGCTGCTGACTGGCTCGGGCGCGCAGGTCGCGCAGCGTGAAATTCGATTTGTTGTAGAAGGCTTGTCCGGCCGCCTGGCGAAGGGCTTGCTCCTGGTTTACGATGCCGGCTTTTTCCAAGGCGGCGGCCATGTCCAGCACCGCCTGCTTGCCTCCCTCCAGCACGGCATCGAGCCGGCGCAAGACCGTCATGGGCAGGATGACGTCGCGGTACTTGCCGCGCACGTAAAGATCGCGGAGCACATCGTCGGCGATGCCCCAGATGAAGTTGGCGAGCCAACCCAGTTGCGCGTTGTCCATGTTGACCAATTGCCCTTCTTGAGGGGGCCTCGCCATCCGATTGATTCGTGAAACCGCTCGCGGCCACGGCCCAGCCGCTCAACCAACCCCGCCGGCGGCTGACCAGCGGTGCTTCAAGTCTAACGGCGGTCACGACGGGTCGCAAATGTGAGTGAGCGAAATTCAGTCGGCATTGTCGGCGCCGGCAAGTCACGATGTCCGTCATTGGCGTCGCTCAGTGAACTGACTTTGCAGCCAGGCGATGTCGTCCGACGGTAAAGGGGGGCGCAACGGTTGCCTGTAATCGATCTCGCGCGCATAACGCGACCGTTCGTAAATGCCATCGACGAGCGGTTGCAGAGGCAGAGAAACATCGGCATCGGGTGGGGCCAGGGGAACGGGCAGCGCCGGCAAGGGCCGGCGATGATAGGCGCGGTTGACTTTGCATTGGGGCGCGTCGCCCTTGCGGAGGACCAGCAGGTAATAGGGGCTGTCCGGCCAGGGTTGGGCCATGCCATGACGCCGGCCACCCCGAAGCAGATCGATTTCCACCAGGTTGGCATGCCCTTGCATGAAAACCGTTCGCTTTCGCTCGTACTGATACCAGCCGACCGTACCGGGTCGTTTGTTGGACGGTGATAAAACCTCGATGCTGGTCACCAGGCGGAGTTGGGGATCCATCTCATGGATCTCCAAGAACATCTCCCGGAATTCCACCTCCACCAAGCCTTCCATGTCCAAAGCCGTCTCGTCCAGAACGGACGTTTGCCAGGTCGTTTCCTGCTGCCCGCTGGGGCTGGTCTTGATTCCCACGTCGGGCTTGAAGATTAGTTCTCCTGCACGCTCGGACCTGGGGTCCAAATAATCGATATACGATCTTTCGCCCAACCGAACGGTGTAACGAGTTGGTAACCTCTCTGATAAGTGACGTTCGATATCGCCCAGGAGCTTATTGTGGAAATCTTCCCACTTGCCCTGGCCTTCGATGAACGGGTCCATGCCTGAAAATGGAGAACGCATGCAAGCACCTCGAATTCCGGCCGAAGAAGAGGCCATTGTTATCCTAATCCCGCAGTCGACGATTTGCCACCGCGAATTGCCCTGCGCGCCCTGCGTCGTGTCGATCGCGAAGGTCAAGGGCCGGCGAACAAGGAACCGACTGGGCGGGCGCGAGGCTGGGCAGCTTGCGCAAGGTCTGGCGACTTTGCCGAAAACTTGCTGGATTTGCCCTATGCCCGCCGCCAAATTGGTATACGATATAGCACTGGGCCACGCACCGCGGGGCGGCCACCGCACCCGTCCGGTCGCGTTAGCACGCTGGATGAAGGCCCCTTAAATAACGGGGGCTGCCCGGCGGAAGGGCCGGCCAAATGGCCGCGGAAAGGCCGGTCCAAGGGCTGCGGAAGGGCCGGCGGGCTCTTCCGAGCATTCCAAGTTGACATTTTACCGCTGGCGAGCGCCGCGACGATCGTATCGCGCGGCGAGCACCACGGCTCTACTGTTTTTCGAGTTACGGACATGAATTTGGCAACCCTACGCAACATGGGCATCTCGGCGCACATCGACTCGGGTAAAACCACTCTGAGCGAGCGTATCCTGTTTTACGCCGGCCGGATTCACCGCATGCAGGAGGTGAAGGGCGAAGGGGGCGCCACCATGGACTACATGGATCTCGAGCGCGAGCGCGGAATCACGATCACCAGCGCGGCGACCACCGTCCAATGGAATGACCACCAGATCAACCTGATCGACACCCCGGGCCACGTCGATTTCACCGTCGAGGTGGAACGCAGCCTGCGCGTGCTCGACGGGGCCATCCTGGTGCTCTGCGCCGTGGGGGGGGTGCAGTCGCAGTCGATGACGGTCGACCGCCAGATGAAGCGATACCATGTTCCACGCCTGGCGTTCATCAATAAAATGGACCGCACCGGCAGTGACTACCGCCGCGTCGTCAAGCAGCTTCACGAAAAACTCGACTGCGACGCGGTGCTGATGCAGTTGCCGATCGGCAAAGACGACCAGTTCGAGGGCCTGATCGACCTGGTGTCGATGCGGGCCATCTACTTCGACGGCGCCAACGGCGAAGACGTTCGCCGCGAGGCCGTGCCCGCCGACCTGGCCGCCGCGGCCGCCGCCGAGCGCCAGCACATGCTCGAAGCCCTGGCCATGTACAGCGACCACCTGATGGAGCTTCTGTTGGCCGAGGAACCCGTGCCCGAAGAGCTGATCCATGCCATCGTCAAGGCGGCCGTGCAGGGGCAAGGCTTGACGCCCGTGTTCATGGGCACGGCCTACCGCAACAAGGGCGTACAGCCGCTGTTGGACGCCATCGTCCGATACTTGCCCTCGCCCTTGGACCGCGCGATCATGGCCAAAAACCATGCCGACGCCACGCAGCAGTTCCCGCTGACGCCGGACCCCGATAAACCGTTCGTCGGCATGGCGTTCAAAATCGTCGAAGATCCCTACGGCCAGTTGACCTTCATGCGCATCTACCAGGGGACGATCGCCAAGGGCGAAACCTATTACAACCAGCGCACCAGCCAGAAGCAGCGCTTCAGCCGGATCGTGCGGATGCACGCCGACAAGCGCGCCGAAGTCGACAGCGCCGGCGCCGGCGACATCGTGGCCGTGATGGGCGTCGATTGCGCCAGCGGCGACACCTACGCCTCGCAGCACAAATACTGCACGTTGGAAAACATGTTCGTGCCCGAACCGGTGATCAAGATGGCCATCAGCCCGTTGGTTCGCGACGGCGCCGACCGCTTGAGCAAGGCCCTGCAGCGCTTCATGAAGGAAGACCCGACCTTCCGCGTGGCCACCGACGAGGAGACCGGCGAAATGGTGATCGCCGGCATGGGCGAACTGCACCTCGACATCTACGTCGAGCGCATCCGCCGCGAATACAAAGTCGAGGTCGAGGTCGGCGCGCCGAAGGTCAGCTACCGCGAAGCGCCGACCAAGCTGGCCGAGTACAACTTCAAGCACAAGAAGCAGACCGGCGGCTCGGGCCAGTACGCCCACATCGTCGGCAAAATGTTCCCCTTGCCCGACGATTCGGAAGAGGAGAACTTCGAATTCGAGGACGACGTCGTGGGCGGCCGCATCCCGCGCGAGTACATTCCGTCGGTCGAGAAGGGTTTCCGCGATTCGCTGGCGAAGGGTCCCCTGGCCGGCTACCCGATCGTGGGCGTCAAGGCCATCCTGGAAGACGGCTCGTACCACGACGTCGATAGCTCCGACATGGCCTTCCAGACGTGCGCTCGCAACTGCTTCCGCGAGACGTTCCTCAAGACCAAGCCGGTCTTGCTCGAGCCGGTGATGAAGTTCGAGGTCGAGGTTCCCTCGAACTACCAAGGCTCGGTGGCGGGCGAGTTGACCAGCCGCCGCGGGATGATCCTCGCCACGGAAATGGTCGGTTCGACGGCCACGATCGAGGCCGAGGTTCCCTTGGCCGAGACGTTCGGCTATTCGACCGACCTGCGCAGCATGACGCAGGGGCAAGGCACGTTCACGATGGAGTTCTCCAAGTACCGCCGCGTGCCGGCGAGCATCCAGGAGGCGATCATCGCCGACAAGAAGAAGGCCGCGCTGGTCGGAGCCAAGTAACCATGTCTTCAGCAACCCTGAAGGAATTCAATGGCGCATCCAGCCGAGCCGCGGTTCCTTCAAGCCCGAGGCGATCGTCCGTTCCCATGGCCGTGTCCAAGTTGCCGAGCGATCGAGGTGTCACCTGCGACGATTGCCCATACGGCAACGCTTTTGTACGACGGTCGGCGCGTGACCGTCGACGTGCCACGGCTGAAGGCCCTGCAATGCCGTGGCTGCGGCGAGTTGGTCTTCGATGCGGGCGTCGATGAGCAGGTTCACCTTGCCCTCCGGCAACAACTCAAGTTGCTGACGCCAGACCAAATCTGTGCCGCCGTGGCAAGCCTCGGTGCGACGGATGAAGACGTAGCGGCAGATTTAGGGGTGTCGACGGGCACGTTCGTTCGTTGGGCCACGGGGCGGATCATTCAACCCCCGGCGGTTGACCGTTGCTTACGCGGCTATTTTGCCTCGCCTGCCACGCGCGCCGCGAGCCGCGATACGACGTTCGGCACCGTGGCCGTCGTCGACGCGTCGTCGAAAGCCGAATGATTTTTGGATTTCGGCCGCGGCCACGGTCAGGCCCGCGCAGAGTGCCGCCCGCCGGCCGAAATCGCGCGAGAGGTTGTGCCGCTGGGAATTTACCGTAGCGCCGGTGCCGGTGTTTCGGTGAGCACGGTTGCCCCGCGGACTGGCGGAACGTATCGTGTGGAGTACGCTCCGTTGGCGACGTTTTCGGTTCCTCGCTCGCCGCGCGGCGAGCAACCGTACGGCGAGTATTGCGATCAAGTGCCATGGTCAACACGGGAAATTTGCCGGACAACGGCGCGGGTTCGCGCCGGCCGATCGTTTCGCGCCGCCGGCGCGCTCGCGAACTCATCGAATTGTGCGCGGATACGGCGGCGTTTTGGTATCTGAGCGGTCTCATCTTCGCGTTGGGGATCTCGTTCGGCTACACGTTCCTGGCAGCGGGGGCCGACGCGCGCCCGACGCGCCGCGACGTGATCGAAGCCCTGGGCGCCTTCGACGCCGAGTGGTACTCGTCGATCGCGACGCGCGGCTACTCCTACGACGTCAATGCGCGCTCGAACGTCGCCTTTTTTCCTTTGTATCCGCTGCTGGCGCGTGCCGTCGCCGCGCTCTTGCCGATCCGAATTGAAACGGCGCTGCTGATCGTCTCCAACGCTTCATTCCTCGCGGCGCTCATGGTTCTGGCCTCGTACGCGCGCGTGAGATACCCAGCCGCGCCGGAAGACTTGGCTCACTATGTCGTGCTTGCCGTCGCCCTGTTCCCAACGGCCTGCTTCTTCCGAATGCCGTACTCCGAATCGACGTTCCTGCTGCTCTGCGTCGTGTCGCTATACGGAATTGAGCGCCGCTGGTCGATGATGGTTCTGGTGGTCGTCGTCGGTCTGGCGACGGCGGCGCGCCCCGTTGGCGTGGCGCTCTTGGCGCCGTTAGCCCTCGACATTTGGCGCCGCCAGCCGTCGTTTGGACGACGATTGTCTTCGCTGGGCGTTTGGCTGCCGCTCGCGTGCTGGGGTTTGGCCGCCTACATGGCTTACCAATACGCCGCGTTCGGCGACGCGCTCGCCTTTGCCAAGACGCAGGAGCACTGGGGCGTCCGCGCGGCGCCGGGCTTGAGCGGCCGCCTCTGGGCATGTCTGACGTTCGAACCGATGGTCGCCGTCTATGACGCCCATTCGCCCGCGTTCTGGGCAAGACGCGACGCGCATGGCGCCTTTTGCTTCAGTTTGCATTTTGCCAACCCGCTGTTCCTGTTTGCCGCGGTCGCCCTGCTACTCGCGGGAGCGGCACCCGGCACGCGCCTCGGACGTGTCAGCCGCGAAACCTCGCCCGCCGCCGGGCACGGTGGCGGATGTGTACCCTCGGCGCATCAGCGACGCGGCCGAACCAGCGACCCGCCGATGCGGGGGCGCTGGCTCAACCGCCTTGAGGCTTCGCTGGCGGTCCTGCTTCTGCTGATTCCGTACCTGACGCGCGGCTATGAGATGGGGATGTCGTCGATGGGGCGGTTCGCGGCGGTCGTGTTCCCGATTTACCTCGTGCTGGGGCAGTTGCTTTACCGCCTTACGCCGGGGGCCGCGGCCGCGCTCCTCGCGGCGTCGGGCTTCCTGATGGGCTGCTACTCCGCGCTGTTTGTCGCCGGACGCCCGATCTTTTAGTCGCCCCCCGCTTGAATGCCGGCTCTTCTTCAGTTGCGTTAAATTTCAACCGCCCGCTTAATTGCCAGAATCGTCCCTTAGCCCGTATTATTCATGGTCCGACACCAACCCGCAGCGCAAGCAAGGCCCAGGCTTGGACTTACCTTGCTTGCGCCGCGGGTTAGTGTGACGGCAGACTCCGCGACGCGCACGGGGGACCATGAATAATTCGGGTTAGGGTTCTGTAGGGAACGCCCTCCGTGGCGTTCCGTGAGAAGCTGGAGCGACGTCATCTGGCAGGACACGGAACGCCACGGAGGGCGTTCCCTACAGATGCCGTTGCCGCGGTAATCCTGGCAATGAAGCGGGTGGTTGTTAAATTTTGGTTCGCGCGGCATTAAATGGGTATATCTGGAAAGTGCGTACTACCATACACTTAGAGCAAACAAAATGCTACTGGCACGCGCGAATTCTCCGCGGGAGGCCCATTTTTTGTCACGCCCCGTACGTATATATAAGTAGAGGGACATGCGAATCCCCGAATGAACCGTTAAACTTGCCGTGGCCGAAGGGTGGCCCTTCGGTTCGGTACAGACGGCGAAAGGAGCATTTCATGGGCCGATCAGCCATTTGTCGTTGGTGTACCGTTGCCGCCGTTGCGGTGCCTCTCTTGGCCGGCGCGTTCGCGCTCGCCGCGCCGGTGGCCTGGCGCCCGCTTACGACGCTCGAACAATCCGTCATGCGTGGCGGCCAATGCACGGGCAACGCCAACCAAACGTGTGGTCAGAACGGGACTTGCGGAGACAGCATCTTTGTGTGCGCCACGGGACCGTGTGGCTCGCAAAACGTCGGAGGATCCTGTGGCAACCAGGTCGATGGTCACAGTCCCGACCAATGCGTCGCTTCGCAAGGAGGCGAATGCGCCAAGGGGCAACAGATTCCCTGCACGGACAACGTGGCGTGTCAATGCGGTAACATTGGCACGCTGGAAATTCCCGAATACGTATGCACCACAGGCGCCGTTACTCCCGCCTCGATCACGTATCAGTGCCTGTCGAATTAGGGCTCCCTCGGCATGTATGCATCCCGGCTCACCGCAGTGTTCTCCGTCTGGCTGATGGCGTCAGTGGCGCCTTGCCGGCTTGGCGGCGCCGTGGATGTCGCCAGCCAAGCGCTGGTCGACGAGGTGATCGCGGGGACCGAGGCGAACCTGGCGCTGATCGAGCACGGAACGGCCACGTACTCCGTCCGGCGTACCAATGTAGTCCCCGCCGGATTGGACGTCCCGGGGGATGTCAAAATTGCCCATGGGACGTACACCAAAGAAGGCGAGGTGCGCGTGTCCTTCGACTATCCGCGGATGCACTTCGAGTGGCGCGGCACGGGACGCGTCCCGGGCGAGGTCGCTACGGAACGGGCGATTTACGACGGCGAATACAACATGAGGTTCCTTGTGCCCTCGGCGGGGGCAGGCACAGGCACCGTTTTCATCATGGCGGGTTCTCACTCGACTACAGGCAACTACCTCCATCCGCGGAAGCAATTCCGCGGGTTTTGGATTCGGCCACCGTCGTTCGCTGATCAGCTCCGCGGCATGGCGGCGGCCGACGCCAGCTTGACGGCCGCGCGCCAGCCGGACGGGCTTGTACGCTTTGCGAATCAGCCCACGGCAGGCAAAATCCGCGGTATCTACTGGATTTCGCCGAACGAGGGCTACAGCCTGGTTCGCGCGCAGGAGTGGCCCGTCTGGTCGCCGGTCAAGCCTCCGCAGCTTTACGAGGCCACGGCGCGCCCGGCCGGCAACGGCGCGTTTGTGCTGGCGCACCGGCTTGCGAGGTTTTATTCGCTTTCCAAATCCGGCGAGTTGGAACCGAGTCGCGAAGAAGAGTCGACCCTGCGCGAGATCGACCTGCGGGTCCGCCCCGATCCGAAGCTGTTCACGATCGATGGCCTCGGGTTGCGGGTGGGGGCGCGCATTGATGACCAGGTGCATGGCCGACTGTACCACTACGGCATCGACGCGGGCGGCGAGAGCGGCATTCTGCTGCCGCGATCCGGCGGCCCCATGACTCTGCGATATTGGTTCATCGGATTGAACGGGCTCGCCGGTATGCTGGCGATCGGCTGGATGATTTACAGGGCGAAACGCGGCCGTCCTGGCCCCGCCATCTGAGCGCGGAACGGGCAGGATTGGTCACCACCACGACTTCAGAACTGGAGGTTACGATGACGAGGAACTTGACGCGGTTTTGGGTTCCCTACGCCGCCGCTTGTGCCACCTGGGCGTTGACCGGCGCTTGGGCCGGCGTTGAGCAGTACGCGCGTCGGCCCATGTCGATGCCGGCGCAGCTAGCGCTGCGCGGCGGGCAGTGCGTGGGGGATCCTGGCAAATGCGATGCGACTAACTCGTGCGTCAGCGATGGAACGTCTAGTAGCTGCAAGGGAAATACTTGCTCCTACCCAAACACGCCCTGCAACGCGTACCAGATCAACGGCTCCAACGAGCCTGCCTGCGTCCAAAATAATAACGCCACGACGAAATGTGTTTATTCCACCAATCAAGTGAAATGCTATGACTTTCTCGACTGTAACTGTGACATGGACTTGAACTGTGTCGGTACGACGACGCAAGAGGACATTGGCATTTGTTTGCAGGGCACGTAGTCGCGCTCCGCGCGGCATTTCGGAATTACTGAAGCATCCGGCTCAACCCTTGAGACATCGCTTCAATCACTTCCAAACGCGGGTCGACGACGCATGAACGCAAGCAGAATGCAACCCAGCGGGATTGGTTCGGGATGCCATCCAGCGTCGCGCCGCGTCGCCTGCCGAGCGGCGCTGTTCGCGGCCAGCGCCGTATGGGCGGCGGCCCCATGCGGAACCGCGACGACGCGATCAGCATGCCACGCGGCCGACGCGGTCAGCGACGCGCTGCTCGACGAGGCGGCCGCGGCGGTCGACGGCAACATGGCGCTGATCGAGCGCGGCGTCGCCAAGTACCGTATCGTCACAACGGAGTTTACGCCCCCTCCCGTGTCCCCACAAAAGCCGCCCGGCGCTCCGCCCGTGAAGCCGTGGGACGGCAAGCCGCGCGGCCCTTACACCGAGGAAGTGACCATCTATTTCGACTATCCGGAGCTGCGCTTCGATACGCGGGGCCAGCGCTGGAAAATGAGCGGCGAAGTCGGGGAGATCGACGATTCCACGATCTATGGCAAGGAATATCACATCAACTACGGTCGCATGACCGAGGCGATGGCCGCCAGGCACCACCGCGTGCGCATCGACCCCGTCGGCGTCGGCGTGCGCGGCATGCTGCTGTTGCATCCGCGCGAGCAGGCATGCCCGCATTGGACCCTTACCACCGAGGCGCTGGCCGAAATGCGGGGCGACGCGCGGAGAACAGTCACGGCTATGAGAGAAGCCAATGGGTTGCTACGGGTGGCGGTCGATTGGCCGACGTTTCGATCGAGTTTTTGGCTGTCGCCGGCGCAGGGGTGCTGCGTCGTGTTGGCGAAAGCGTGGAGTTCGGGCGCGGAGGCGGACGAACCGTTTGAAGTTGATCAGGCGACGTACCGCGAGGCCGAGAACGGCGCGTTCGTGCTCGAACACCGGCTAATGCACAAGTCCAAGATGGTCGATGGAGTGCGCGAGCGGACGCGCGACGAGGAAGCGACGTTGCTGGAAGTCGACATGCGAAGCGATCTGGACCCGAACATTTTCACGTTGGATGGGCTGGGGCTGCCCGAAGGCGCGCAAATCCACGACGCCGTACGCGGCAGGAAGTACGAGTACCGCGTTCCCGCGGTGACGGAATCGGAAATCGAGCCGCCCGCGCCCGGCGGCGCGATGGCGGGCCGGCGCTGGTACACCGCCGGATATCTCGTCGTTGGACTTGCGCTGGCGGGCTTGCTCGCCTGGAAGCTCAGGCATGCCCGGCGACGACCGTAGTCATCACGCTCCGCGTGATGGGACCGTCACACGGGGCGTGATGCCCAGCTAGCCCGGATTATTCATGGTCCCGTAGCTGGCTTCGCAAGAAGTCAGGCCGTGGACGCGAGTTACGCCAGAATTCTTGCGAATTCTGCTACAGCACAGTGCGCGAGTTCCTCCCCGGACCATGAATAATACGGGCTAGTGTTTGCGAATCAGGAGGTTCGTCATGCATCGGATGAAGGTGGCGGCGGCGATGGCCGTTGCGGGCGGCTTGGCGTGCCTGGGGATCGTGGCGCTGGCTGGGCGCGCCAAGTCGACGCCAAACGCCGCGACGCCCGCCGCCGCCACGAACGCCACGCCACGCGGCGAAGTGGGCGTTCGCCGCGACGCCCAGCCCGCGGCGGCAACGGACTCGGAACTGGCCTGCGCCGCGCCGCACGTCGACGTCGGCGAAACCGCCAAGCGGCGGCAAGTCCATGAATTCGAGCTCACGAACCGCTCCGGCGAGCGGATGCGCATTACGGCCACAGAAAAGAGTTGTGGCTGCGTCAAGCGAGAATTCAGCAAGTACGAGTTGGCGGCCGGCGAGACGACCAAGCTGACGCTCGACTTCCCGATTCGAACCGCGGAGGGGACGGTCGCCGGCTTCTTGGAGCGGCTGGAGGTGTACGTCGACGACCGCAACGAGCGGCCCGCCGCCGTCCTGTCGGTCGGCGGCACGTACGTTCCGCTCGCCTACCGCGTCGGGGACGGCATCCACATCGAGCTGCCGGCGAGCGGCGAGACGGCCTTCCAGGGCTCGATCGAGGTCCGCCTCAACACGTCGCGCGGTGTCCGCATCGTCGGCTTCAAGCCGGCCGGCATGTTGCCCCTTGAGGCGCGCGTTGTGCCTGGGGAACCGATGCCGGGCGGACAAGAACAACGATTTACGATCGAGGTGACCGGTACGCTCCCACCGGATACCGCGTTGCCGGCGACGGGCGCCGTGGTCGCGCGCCTCAACAGCGATGAGATGCCGGAATTGGCGATTCCCGTCGTGCTCTACAAGCAGCCGGGCAACGAGGTGCGGACCAGCCCGGAGCGTTTGGCCTTTGGCGTCCTGGAATCGGGCGCCAGCGCCATGCGGGCCGTCGTCATCGTATTCCCCGACGGTTCCGACTATGTGGTGGAAAGGGCCGAGCCAAGTGGAGACGGCGTGCGGGTGCGCGTCGAGACGCGGCGCGGCGGCAAGCGCGGCGCGCTGCTTCGTTGCGAACTCGACACCAGCACACTGCGCGGCGCGCTGAAACAGGATCTTGTCATCACGATGACGTCGCCCGGCAAGCCGCGCGAGACCCGCAAAGTGCCGATGAGCGCCTATGTCAAACCGGCCGCGGCGGAGCAGGCGGCTGGAACGTCGTTGAGCGACTAACCCATCGTCGAATCAGGCGGAGAAACGTATGCGAACGACTCTTGAAGCTTTGCCGGCGCGACGCGGCCGGCGCGCAAGCTGCGCGGCGGCGGCTGTGCTCGTCGCCGTCTTGCTGGCACCCGCAAACTGCGCCGATCTGAAGTTGGAGCGGTTTTACGAGCCGAACCGATGCGGGCCGATCGCGCTGTACTGCGTTTGCAAATCGTACCAGATCGATACGACGATCGACGAACTGGCGAAGCTGGCCGGTTTCGATGGGCGCGAGACAAGCGTGGCGGGCCTCGTCGCCGCCGCCGAAAAGAAGGGGTTGAAGGCCGAAGCGCTCGAATCAAGTATGGCACACTTGACGACGTTGGGAGGGCCTGCGATCATCGACTACCCGAAAGGGCACTTTTGCGCCTTCTTCGGTTGGGATGGAACCAGCGCGATCATCCTTGATCCGCCGAAGAAAGCGGAACGGGTTGGGTTTGGGGAGTTGAGACGCCGTTGGGGACGCCACATGATCACGTTTTCCGCGACTGACACCAAACAGCAAGAGCAGGCGTCAGCACTGCGGATCGGCCCTAAATGACCTTGCACGATCCAGGCGGGCAAACGTCTGTAGGGAGCGCCCTCGGTGGCGTTCCGCATTCCCAGGATTATTCAGGGTCCCTGGTTGTGCTTTCGCAAGAGCGCCGCGAAGGTTTCACCATAGCACATGATGGTCGTTGCCATTTGTGCCGGTGAAACGGCTGCGAAAATCGCGTTGACGGTTGGGCTGCCGACTTCCGCGACATAGCGTTGTGCCAGCGCGCTAGCATCCCAAAGGAGATTAACCACCGATCCGTCTAATCCCTTTCTTCTTGGCGCGAGCGCAGGATTTCGCTGGACAAAACACGGTCTTCCGGCCTAATCCCGCTCGCCAGGGTAACCGCCTGGGCTCGTTCCCCGGTTACGGTTGGGTCGTGGCTTAGTCCCAACCGTGTTTGGATCGCGGCCACAGACTTTCGGAGTAGCTGTTTATCCAGTATTCTCCCCGCAAGATCGGTTGTGAGGTTCGTTTCCATGACCGTCCATTCCTTCAACAAAGTCGCTTGAGCCCGTTCGTATCGACATCCAGCCCGGATAATTCATGGTCCAGGGGGAACGAGCGCAGTCTGCCAGCACACCAACCCGCAGCGCAAGCAAGGTAGTAAGTTCAACGCTGAGCCTTGCTTGCGCTGCGGGTTAGTGTTGGACCATGAATAATCCCGGCTAGGACAACTTCATTCTAGTGTACTTGCCCTGAGAGTGCAAAGCGAGAGCCTCGCAACCGCGTAAAACCGTGGCTGTCCATTAACCCCTTGGGGAACACGTTGACACCCGCCGCCGGGGGCGTATCCTGGCGTGGGGGCGACTGGACGAACCTCACCGGGAAAATTGCCTTCCGATGCCTGCCCCATTCATTTCCTTCCTTTGCCTCGCGTTGTCGCTCATGGCCATTCAGCAATCCAACGCCGCCAGTCCGTTCCCACCCGTGGCGGAATTGCCGTCGCACCCCGAACTGCCCGACCCGCTGGTCTTGTTCCACGGAGAACCCGTGCGGACCAAGGAGCAATGGGCAAACCAGCGGCGGCCGGAACTCAAGGCGCTGTTCCAACACTACATGTACGGCTATTTGCCCGCGGCGCCCCGGCGGATCAGCGCGAACGTCGAGCGCGTCGATGCGAATTACTTCGGCGGCAAAGCGACCAAGCAGGAAGTCACCATCGCCTTCGGCCCGCCGGAGGCGCCGACCATCGAGTTGTTGCTGGTGATCCCGAACGCGCGAAAGGGACCGGCGCCGGTGTTCGTGGGGGAGAACTTCTGCGGCAACCATACGCTGGTGACCGATCCCAACGTGGCGCTGCCGAGGACCTGGATGCCGCACCATTGCCCCGGCTGCCAGGACCATCGGGCGACCGACGCGGGACGGGGCACGCAGGTCGATGTCTGGAACCTCGAGCAGTCGATCGACCGCGGCTACGCGGTGGCCACGTTCTACTGCGGCGACGTCGATCCTGATCGGCCCGACTTCAGCGACGGCGTCCATCCGTTTTTCGCATCCGACGGCACGACCCAACCTGGACCGCACACCTGGGGCACGATCGCCGCCTGGGCCTGGGGCATCCAGCGCGCGGTCGATTACCTCGTGACCCATCCTGACCTGGACGCGCGACGGATCGCCGTGGTCGGCCATTCGCGGCTGGGCAAGACCGCGCTGTTGGCCGCGGCGATGGACGAGCGGATCGCGCTGGCGATTCCGCACCAGGCGGGCTGCGGCGGCACCGCCCCCAGCCGCGGAAAAACGGGCGAATCGGTCGAGCGCATCAACACCGCGTTTCCGCATTGGTTCGCCGAAGAGTTCAAACAATTCAACGAGCACGTCGACAAGCTGCCCTTCGATCAGCACTCGCTGCTGGCGCTGGTCGCCCCGCGCCCCGTGCTGTTTTCAAACGCGGTCGACGACCAGTGGGCCAATCCGGACGGCCAGTTCGAGGTGCTCAAGGCCGCCGAGGGGGTCTATCGCCTGTTGGGCGCCGACGGGCTGGCCGCCGACAAGCCGCCGGAGCCGGGACGCCTGATCGATGGCACGCTGGGTTATTACATCCGCCCCGGCAAACATTCGATGACCCAAGGCGATTGGCAAGTGTTCCTCGACTTCGCCGACAAACAGTTCGGAAAGTAGATTGACTTCCCAACCCTATCATTCCACAATCACATCATGAGCATCGAGACCATCCTCCCCACAGAACTCATCCAAGTACTCCAAGAACGGCTGAACAAAGCCGCCAAGGGCATCCGCGATCCCGAAGCAATGGATCGTGCCTTCAAGGAGATGAACCGCATGCGCGAGGAGTTGCGGCAGCGGATCGGCACGGTCGATTTGGCGGTCGACCTCGTCCGTGACGCGCGCAATCAATGAAGTACATCCTCGACGCATCCCTGGCGCTCAAATGGGTTATCCCGGAAGAAGCAAGCGACAAGGCGATTGCCTTTTCACGGAACGCCACGGAGGGCGTTCCCTACAGAGCCCAAAGCGCGGCGCTATCGCAACATGCCGCCGAACTTACGCTTCCAGCGATCGAGTACGCCGGGCTTCGAGTCGTTCGGCTTCGTGTCGGCATCCCCGCCGGCAGGCCGCGCGCGGTCGCGCGGGGTCCGCGCCAGCGGGTTCGGGACGACGGTGACATTCGACATCAAGAACCGCGGCCAGTAACCCTCAAGCTGCCGCAGGCAATCGGTGTACTGCCGATTTTCGAGCTTGCGCTCGGCGAATTCAAAGGTGTTGGCCAACGCCAGCCGCTGCTCCAGCTTGAGCCGCTCCAGTTCAAAAAGCTGGACGTCGTCGATCCAGACCTCGCCGGCGCCCGACAGGCCAAAGCGAACTCGTAACGGCGAGAGTCCCTCGGTCGGCAAATCGGGATACTCGAACAGATATTGCGACCAGTTCCCGCGGAGCATTTGCACGCCGTCGCCCGCGCCGATCGGCGCCTCGCGGACATACGGTCGATTGCCTTCCTTTCCCTCCAGCGAGAGCCGTAGCCGTGGTTGCCGCGTCGCGTCGGCCACGCGCATCCAAACCGATACCGATAACCAACCGGTGCGCGGCGCCGCGAACGGACGGCTGGCCAACGACGCGGCCCCTGCCGAATTCGACAATTTGACCGCTCGTTTTCCCGAGTGGGGATCGGTTTCGTCGATTGCCGCGGCAGGGCTGCCCGGTCGGGCCAGAGGTGACTGGCCGCCCTTGGCCGCCGGGCTCGATTCCCAGCCGGGAATGGCGCCGCGCTTGGCCGGCTCCTCGAAGCCCGCGTTTTCGAGCGCGTCGTAGGGGGGCGGTCTGGCAAGCACCGTCGCACGCTCGTAAAGATCGTCGATCGCCGCGCGTAAGCCAAGGGGTACATCGTCGTCGGTCGAAATCTTCGCATCGTGGAACTTCGTGCCACCCGCCGTGAAGGCCGCCGCCAACAGGTCGAACGGCTCCAAGACCAAGGTCCACGAACGTTTCAAGCCACTACCCGCCAGCGGGGGGACGGATCGCGCGGGGTTGAGGCGAAGCAGGCCACACTCGGCGGCCAGGTCGACGGACAGATCAACCGTGACTTTCCAAGGCGAATCGTTGACCAGGTAGATGTAGGTCCGGCCCGCTTTCGAGAGCGTGCGGATCGTGATCGGTTGGGTTTCGCCGGGCAAGGTCGCGAAGGCCTCGTCGGGCAGCTCACGATAGGCCGCCAGCAGTCCCCCCAACTCGCTCTCCTGCCCCAAGGGCAGCAGCCAACCGCCGTCGAACATCGCTTGCGCGTCGAGCGTCGCCAAGGCGTGAACGAAGCGACGACGGTTGAACTGGGCCGACGGCACCGGCTGGGCCACCAACTGGGTTGGGGCCTGTTTGAAGGGGCTTTTGGCGTCGAACGATTCGAGCCTCGCTCTCTGCGGCTCGTGGAAGAACAGGCCGCCAGGGTGGGTCACGGCGGCAAACTCGCGGTCGAGCACGCCGTCGTTGTTCCATTCGAGGTTCACGGCCTGCGCCGCCAACGAGTTCAAGGGGGCGATGCGCTGGGGGCGTAACAGCACGATGCCTTCGGCGTCGCGGTAGCGGCGGGGGTCGATGCCGGCCGAGAGCAATGCGTCTTCGTTCTTGGTCGGAGCGCTGGGTAACGTCGGCCGCAACTCGCGGGCAAACTCCGGCCGGTCGAGCAGGCCGGCGCCGGCGAGATACAACTTCAACTCCGGCCGTCCTTCGCAGATGACGGCGCGCAGCTTGCGGTGGAACTCGGCCAACGTCCGCGCGCGCCAGTCGAGCCACGCTTTTCGGCCCCGCCCTTGCAGGAATTCGACCCGCGCGCGAAATCGCTCGGCGCCGCTGGGAAGCTTCACTCGCGTCTCGCGCTCGAAACGCGCCAGGGTATCGTCGTCGTAGCCCCAGTCGGGTCCGGGGAGTTGAGCGTAGCCGTCGGCCGAGAGCTGCAAGGCCACGCCGGCCAGTGAGGGGTGCGAACGGTAACGCTCGACCAATTCGCCCACGACGGCCAGCACGGCCTCTTGGACGCGCGCGTTGAGCGGATTGTAATAGGGCGCCAGCCCGAGTCGCGGGGCGTGTCCGGCGAGCCACGTCGCTCCGTCGGCGCCCACCAACTCGAGCCCGACGCTCTCCGGGCCGCCGCGCCGGAGCAACTCTTCCAACTCGGTCAAGGGCGCCGAGAACTGCAAGGCCGGAATCAGGCGGAGGCCGTCGCGGTCGAACAGGCGGAAGATCAATTCGAGCACGTCCTTGCGCAGCGGATCTTGCCCGCCGGCGAAGAACGTGCCCGTGTCATAGCGCGGCGTCGAGTCGAGCAGCTCGCTGGGATAAATCGCGCTGCCGTCCGCCAGCACCGAGAGCATCAGTCCGTTGTAGCCGGCGTAATTGAGATACTCCACGAGCCTCGCCCCACCTTGCTGAAACGTCCGCCAATCGTCGAACGCGCGCGCGTTGCGGCTATCGAGCCCCTCGACGGCCGAAAAGTTTTCGGGAAAGAGAGGGCGGTCGTAATAGCCCGCCCAGAGCCGCCGCGGCCGAGATTCGCCCAGGGGAAAGCGCCGCGGTAGGTGGCTGCGCACCGGGTCGTCGAGCAACGTACCCATGCCGGCGATGCTCTTCACCCCCGACATCACCTTGGTTTTCGGGCCGCGGACGCGGATCTTGCCGTAGACGGCCCGGCTGCCGGGGCGGCGGTTGGTTACGAGCAAGAGCGGGATCTTGGTTTTCGGATAGATCACCAGAGTGTGCTTAAGCAACTTGGCCGGGTCATGGGCGGCCTCGGCGGGCACGTCGATGCCGGAATCGAGTCCGATGGGGAACACCACGCCGGCCACGTTCGGCTCGACCAGGCTCAGGCCCAAGGTCTGCGGCACGTCGGACGGGTACTCGATTTCGACCAGGTGCGGTTGGCCCAGCTTCTGGATCGGCAGGGGATAGGCTTCCCAACCGATCGTCGCCGCCGGGCCATCACCAAGCTGGATGAAATGCATGGTGGTTTCGCCGATCGGGTGTTGCCAGGCCGAAGCGGCGCCGTTACCCAGCGGGCCCTTGTGCAGGCCGCGCAGCATCGGCACGTTGGGCAGACGCTGCCACCAGGCGGGGTTGGCCGGATCGATTTCAAGGATCACCTCGTGCGGCTGTTCCGAAGAATCGTCGGGAATCGGCGGATCGGGCGACAACACGACAAGCTGCACTTTGCGCTCGTCGATCACATGCCTCAGCGCCATCCGGTTAGGTATTCCCCAACGGCTGACTTCAAACACCAGCTCGTAAACGCCCTCGGTTTCCGGCAGAGACAGCGAGATCGGCATGGCTTCGGCCGAACCCTCTTCGTCCGCGATCCGCTCGACTTCCCCCGTCCAAAGCTCTTTCCGGCTGAACGTTTCGATCAAGCGGACGGTCATCCGGAGCTTCGAGCCGGCGGCGACGCCCAGCCGGCAGGGCCGCGCCTCCAATTCAAATCGTTCGCCGGGCGCGAAGACGAAATGGTCGCGTGCCAAGGTCAGCCGCAGCTTGTCGCCCGGCGCGCGTCGCACGGTCAACAGGGGCTGTTGGGCATCGAGCGGACTGCTGTGCTCCTGCGCGATGAGCCTGGCGAGCGGTATTTCGAGCGGTGTTTCAGGCTCTTCGTCGCCCTCGCGCCAAAGCCGCGCGAGAAGCCTGGCTTCCAGCGGCGCGAACACGTCGATGTCCACGCCGTCGTAGGACCGGCGGCCGCGGGGGTGAATCGCCAACTGCCCTTGTTCCAGCCACATCGAGCCGGGCTCATCGGCCTCGATGCCCAGCGGACTGGGCCCGACCAAGACGCCTTCGGTCAACTCGATACGTCCTTGCCAGAGCTGGGCCGACCGGTCGCCCCATTCGATGCGCAGCCGGAACGTCGGTTCATCGCCCGTGGCGCGCGCCGCGCAAAACGCCACCACGGCCGCCAGCGTCAGGCCGACGGTCCCGCGGGCCGTGCGCCTCCAGCGGGGGCGACACGGCTTCCGCGATGCGCTCGGACCTCCTTGTCCGGTCATCGACGATCCAGGTTCGAGGGTTGGTTCGAGGCGGAGAAAGCCGGCAAAAATGGGAGCGGGAGTATAGTCGCGCAACGTGCCGCGAGCTATGCCATCTTGACGAAGATTAGCCCGGATTATTCATGGTCCGGGGAGGAACTCGCGCACTGTGCTGTAGCAGAATTCGCAAGAATTCTGGCGTAACTCGCGTCCACGGCCTGACTTCTTGCGAAGCCAGCTACGGGACCATGAATAATACGGGTTAGGCGTTCAGACGGACGCGTATCGAGCGAGGTTGCGGGGGATAGGGGGCTTACAGGAACAGCCGCACGACGGTTTCCGCCACGCAGGCCGGCTTGCTGTCGCCCTCGACTTCGAAGGTTTGCTTGCACGTCGCTTGCACGCAACCCCGGTGGTCTTTGATTTCCAAAAGCTCCGCGGTCATCCGCACGCGGGCGCCCACCCGTACTGGAGAGGGAAAACGGACCCGGTTGAGCCCGTAATTCAGGATCATCTTGACCCCCTCGATGGTGAAGATCTGTTGGATCAAGGCATTGCACAGCGAGAGGGTCAAAAAGCCATGCGCCACCGTGGTTCCATAGGGCGAGTCACGTTTCGACCGTTCGGGGTCGCAATGGATCCATTGATAATCGCCCGTCCCCTCGGCAAATGCCTGTACCCGCTCCTGCGTGATCTCCACCCAGTCACTGGTTCCCAGCGGATGGCCGACGAGCGTCCGCAGTTCTTCCAGCCCCTTGATCACTCGTACTGCCATGCCGTATCCCATTTCTGTAGGGAACGCCCTCCGTGGCGTTCCGCGTCCCCGTCTGTAGGGAACGCCCTCCGTGGCGTTCCGCGTCCGTCTGTTGCCGCGGCATTCCTCACCTTGAAGCGAGTCGTTGAATTCTAGCGGCCCATCCGCAAGACTCATAGCCCTGGGCGAGCTTAGCGAGCTTAGACTTCACGCGGCCGACAATGAGACATTTTGCCACGAGAAATAAGGTGGCTGGTGGCAGAGCCTAAGCGATGCCCCGGCTAGCCCGGATTATTCATGGTCCGGGGAGGAACTCTCGCACTGTGCTGTAGCAGAATTCGCAAGAATTCTGGCGTAACTCGCGTCCACGGCCTGACTTCTTGCGAAGCCAGCTACGGGACCGTGAATAATCCCGGCTAGATAGCGACCGGGGCATCGCTTAGGCTCTGCCCCAGCCACCGTGAATGTCTCATTCCCGGCCGCGTGAAGTATAGTCCCCCTAGTCGAGACGCCGGGCATTGGTTATTTTCTTGGCATTCAAGCGAAGACCGTCGAAAAAACATTCACGCGAGGGAATCATGAAGCGATTGGGAGTCGTATCACTGGCACTCATGGCCGTAGGCATCGTCGGGGGCGCGGGTTGGCTGCAGCTCGGCGGGCATGAGGCGATCTTGGCCCTCGGCCAAACCGTGACGGAACACCACATCACCCTGTGGGAGCCGCTCACGAGTTACAAGTACAACACGTATGAAAAAATCGCCCTGTTGGCCAACGTGGGCGTCGCCATCGCGGGCCTGCTCTACGCCTTGATGCTCGTGGGCCAGGTCAAGAAGGCCGACCAAGGGACGCCGCGGATGCGGGAGATCGCCTTGGCGATCCGCGAGGGGGCCGACGCCTACCTGTATCGCCAGTTCCGTGTCGTGGGGCTCTTGATCGCGGTGATCACGGGGCTCTTGTACTGGGCGGCCAAATCGGGCGATGCCGCCCCTGAAATCGCCATTGGCCGCGCGGTCGCCTTCCTGATCGGCTCGATCTTCTCGGCCACGGTCGGCTTCGTCGGCATGCGGCTGGCCACGATCGGCAACCTCCGCGTGGCCGCCGCCGCGCAGCACAGTTTCGGCGGCGCCTTGCAGCTTGGCTACCGCACCGGCACGGTCACCGGCATGCTCACCGACGGCCTCGGCCTGTTGGGCGGTTCGATCATCTTCCTGGCCTACGGCGAGCATGCCTACGAGGCCCTGTTGGGCTTCGGCTTCGGCGGCACGCTGCTGGCGTTGTTCATGCGCGTGGGCGGCGGCATCTATACCAAGGCCGCCGACGTGGGGGCCGACCTGGTCGGCAAGGTCGAAGCGGGCATCCCCGAGGACGACCCTCGCAACGCCGCCACGATCGCCGACAACGTGGGCGACAACGTCGGCGACTGCGCCGGCATGGCCGCCGACATCTTTGAAAGCTACGAGGTCACGATCGTCGCCGCCATGATTCTGGGCATCGCCAGCTTCGGTCACAAGGGGGTGATCTTCCCCTTGCTGGTCCGCTCGATCGGCGTGATCGCCAGCATCATCAGCACCGCCAGCGTGCGCGCCGGCGACAAGGGGACCGCCGGCGAGGCCATGAAGAGCGTCAATCGCGGCTTCGTGATCGGCTCGATCATCAGCGTCGTGGGCTTCGTCATCCTGGGTCTGACTTACTTGAAGTTCGACGACACCTACCTGACCGAATACCCCCAGGCCGCCGCCGGGTTTCCCGGCCATACGGTGGCCAACTCCACGGCCGGGCTGCCGCAATGGGTCACCTTCGGCATCACGGATCTCGACATGCGACCGGCCTGGACCTGCCTGATCGGCATCATTCTCGCCGTCGCCCTCAACAAGTGTACCGAGTATTACACCGGCACCGAATACTCGCCCGTCAAGAGCCTGGCCAAAAGCTGCGAGACCGGCCACGCCACGAATATCATCCAGGGCCTCGCCGTGGGATACGAAAGCACCGTCGCGGCGGTGTTCATCATCGCCGGCGCGATCCTGGCCAGCGTCTTGATCTATTCCGACACCAACGCCACCTTCGTGGCCTACGGCGTCGCCATGTGCGGCATCGGCATGCTCACGCTCACCGGCAACACGATCTCGATGGACGTCTTCGGTCCCGTGGCCGACAACGCCAACGGCATCGGCGAAATGGGCTACGACAAGGCGGCCATGGGCGAGGCCCAGTACAAGGAATCGCGCCAGATCCTGGCAGACCTCGACGCCGTGGGCAACACCACCAAGGCCATCACCAAGGGTATCGCCATCGGCTCCGCCGTGATCGCGGCCGTGTCGCTGTTCAACAGCTTCATCGTCACCGTCGGATCGGGCGGCAAGGGCGAGTCGGAAATCATCAGCGCCGACGTTTACACCCACGTCGCCAACCTGCTGACGGTTTCCAACCCGCACCTGTTCATCGGCATGCTGATCGGCGCCTCCGTGCCCTTCTTGTTCAGTTCGATGACGATCCGGGCGGTCGGACGGGCCGCCTTCTTGATCGTCAAGGAGTGCCGCATTCAATTCCGCGACAAGGAAATCTGGGAAGGCACCAAGAAGCCCGACTACGGCCGCGTCGTCGATATCTGCACCGGCGCCGCCCAGAAGGAACTGGTCGGGCCGGCGCTGCTGGCCATCCTGTTTCCGATGCTGGTCGGTTTCGGCCTGGGGACGATCGCCTTGGCGGGCTTCCTGGCCGGGATGATCGTCTCGGGACAGTTGTTGGCCGTGTTCATGGCCAATGCCGGCGGCGCTTGGGACAACGCCAAGAAGACGGTCGAAGACGAGCCCAAGGACATGCAAGCCAACACCGGCAAGGGGAGCGAAAAACACAAAGCCTCGATCACCGGCGACACGGTGGGCGATCCGCTGAAAGACACCGCCGGCCCGGCCATCAACCCACTGATCAAGGTGATGAACATGGTCAGCCTGTTGATTATCGGCCTCGTGCTGCCCTACGATTCGGGACTGATTGGCGAGATGCCCATCGCGTGGCAGACACTGCACTTTCCCAAGGGGGCCCAGTTGCCGGACATGCTGTACTGGGGTGCCATCGCCGTGAGCATCATCGGCCTGATTTGGGCCATCTGGCAATCGAAACGCGACACCGGCGACATCCAATCGTCCTAGCCCGGATTATTCATGGTCCCGTAGCGGGCTTCGCAAGAAGTCAGGCCATGGACACGAGTTACGCCAGAATTCTTGCGAATTCTGCCACAGCACAGTGCGCGAGTTCCTCCCCGGACCATGAATAATCCGGGCTAGGAGTCTGCCCTAGTTGGATCCGTCGCATTGGGTTCTGTAGGGAACGCGCCTTGCTTGCGCTGCGGGTTCGTGTCGAACGTCTTCTGGCGGGACGCGGGCAAGCTCGGCAAGCTCGTCTTGGGCCGCGGCCAGTCGCTGGAGCACGATCTCGCGGCTCGCCCCTTCGGCGAGGACGGTGGCCACGGGTTGACCAGTTCGAAATTGCGTTGCGGGCGCGGGAATGTCGGCGACCGCCGGCCATGAGCGGCCCACGTTCAGGAGCCGAAGTTTTTCGCAGAACTCCGGCGAGGCCACGCTGTCACGGCGGGCAAAGTGAATCCGCTTGCCGTACCAGCGATCGTCGGCGGGCTCCGCCGGCGCCGGTAGCTCCCCTTCGAGGCAGGCCACCATGTGCCGGCCGACGGCCGAACTTTCCGACGCCCAATCGAGGATTTCAGCCGAAGCGGGATAGCGCGGGTTGACCTCGACGGGCCAAACTCGCTCGCCGGCGACGATCGCGTCGACGCCGAACAGCCCAATCAACCCAAATGCGCCGGCCAGGGCCTGGCCAATCTGCTCGAATGTCGCGCGAACCGGCGGCGACAGCCGCAACGGCCCGACCGAGCCGGCGTAACGAAAGCGGTTCTCCCCGGCGTCGCCGCCCGCCAGAAGCTGTTCGGTCACTCCCAATAGCCTGGCCTCTCCACGGGCCGCGACGTAGACCGCCCCGCACGACGGACCCTCGATCCACTGTTGAAAGTAGTATCCTCGATCGCCCGGCGCTTGTGGGTCGGTTGCCCGCGGGTCGGTTGCCCGCGGGTCGGTTGCCCGCCAGACATGCACCTGGTTGCCACCGCTCGAACGTCGCCCCTTATGAAGCCAACCGTGGGATGGCCTTCCCAGGCCGTCTGGAAAAAGTTCCGGCGCCGTTACTCGGCATTCCGGCACGTCCAAGCCCGCTCGGCGTAACGTGTCGCTGGTTTGAATCGGATCGCGTATGCGTCGCAGCACCGACGCGGGGTTTCCCAACAGCGGCCTTGTGGCTGCGATCCGCTCGACGAGCACGGGATGGTTCTCCAGGCCGCCGGTATACATCCAAACGCCCGGCGGCGCCCGCCGCGCGACGTCTTCCAGCCCTGAGGGAAAGTCCGCAACGGCGGTCACCAGGGCGCCATCGCGCAGATCAACGTCGGCGAACAGATCACCGCACACCGGCGCGAAGCCCGCGCGCCGCGCCGATTGCGCGGCCGCTCGGGCGCTGGCGCCCAAAATCAGTAGCGTTTCTCGCATCGCCGCATTCTATACCGCGAGCGGCCGCCGTCACACTAACCCGCAGCGCAAGCAGGTTGTCTGACGTTATACTGCACGCGGCCGAGAATGAGACATTTTGCCACGAGAAAGCGGTGGCTGGTGGCAGAGCCTAGGCGATGCCCCGGCTAGATAGCGACCGGGGCATCGCTTAGGCTCTGCCCCAGCCACCGTGAATGTCTCATTCTCGGCCGCCTGAAGTATATATCGAGTTGTCGCCTCAAGGAACCCTCGCGCACCTCGGCGCCTTCCCCGCCCGCTGGGAGCAAGGAACGTCGTTACGTCCCTTGCTTGGCAAACTGGGAAGACTTTGCCAATCGGCGAGATTTTTCGGGATCTTCCGCTCGTGACGGCCGCGCGGATTTTCTGATTCGACGGATTGTGCCGCGACGATCGGTGATAACGCCTGCACCACACAAGGGATTGGCTTCAACTCGTTCAGGGGGACGGCCCATGCGGCTCACAAAGTTTACGTTCGTGTTGCTCTGCTCGACCTTGGTTGGCACCTGCGGTCTTGCGCGGCCGAGTATCTCGCCCGCCGCCGAAAACCGTTACGCGTCGTATTATCAACCGGCCGACGAGGAATCGCCCCCGCCTGAAGACACCGGCGACGAGGCCCCCTCGGACGAGGCCCAGCCGCCTGAAGAGACCACGGACGAGGCCCCTTCCGACGAAATGCCCGCCGAGGAAGTGTCGGACGAAGAACGAACGCCGGACGAGGGGTCGACCGACGACGAGCCGCTCGAACGCCAGCCGGCCGACGAGACGCCGGATGAACCGGCCCCGCCGACGCCGGTCATGGAGGACGATTACCCCGTCGATACGAAACCTTCGCGTCGCGAGATAACTCCGCTGCCCGATACGACGACCACTCCGAACGACGACATGGTCGCTCCAGGCCAAAGCCACGGCGCATATGGCAGCGCCAGCGAGCCCAAGGGCTGGGGATACAACGGAGGTTGTTGCGCCGGCGTTTGGGATGGGTACTGCGACGAACTCCCCGGTTGCCACCATGGCGGCCGCGGTCATGGTCGCGGCTGTGGTCATGGCCATTGCTGTGGTCACAGTCATGGCTGCGTTCATAGCCGGCTTTGGCGCCGGATGATGTGCCGCCAATCGACTCAGTTGGGCGGCCGAAACAAGTGTTGCCAGCGTCAACACGGCAGTTGCCATCGTCAATGTGGCGTTCCTTCCTGCTGCCGGGCGGCGACCAAGGTCGACGATAATGACAGCGTGGCGCCACCCGCTCCGCCCGAACCCGTGCCCTACGCCTCCGCGGCCAGGTCGAGCCGCAAAAGTTCGGCGGTCGTGCTCCAGCACTGGGACATGCCGCGGATCACGTCGCAAGGCGGCAAGACGCGGAAGCGGATCGTTGATTAAGGCCGTATTCCGCCACGGACGGCCTGGGAAGGCCATCCCACGAAGGCGCTCATTCGCCGAATCCCAGCACGCGGCGGATTTCGGCCGGGCTGGTCAGCCCGGCCTCGACGGCCTGGCAAGCACGTTGCCATCGGGTGACCATGCCGGCCTCGACGGCCAGCGATTCCAACCGCGCCGCGTCGCTCCGCGAAAGGATCGCGCGGCCCAGTTCGTTCCGCTCAGCGGTGAACATCTCGGCCAACAGCATCCGCCCCTGATAGCCGGTCCCACGGCATTCGGCGCAGCCCACCGCACGCCGTGCCTGCTTGACGCGCAAGCCAAGGAACCCGTCGCAAGCGTCGGCCGCTTGCGAGCAAGAACAGAGCTGGCGCACGAGGCGCTGCGACAAGATTGCCAGCACGCCGCTGCGCAACAGGTAGGGCGCGATCCCCATGTCCGAAAGCCGGCTGATCGCGCCGGTGGCGCTGCCTGCGTGAAACGTGCTCAGCACGAGATGGCCGGTGAGCGACGCCTGAAAGGCGACCTCGGCCGTGGCGGCGTCGCGGATCTCGCCGAGCATGATCACTTCGGGATCCTGCCGCAACAGAAATTTCAGCCCGGTCGCCAGATCGAAACCGGCCGCGAGATTGGCCTGCGACTGGGCGACGCCGGCGACGGCCACCTCGATGGGATCTTCCAACGAGGCGATGCCGCGGCCGCCGGCCGATTGGGCCACAATCTCGCGCAGGCATGCGTAAAGGGTGGTCGTCTTGCCCGCCCCGGCCGGACCGGTCACCAGGATCGCGCCCGACGTTTCGGCCAACAGGCGCCGCAGCGCGGCTTGCAACTCGGCGTCGAACCCCAGGGAATCGAGCTCGAGGAAACGGCCCTGCTCGGCGAACAGACGCACGACCGCTTTCTCGCCGTAGAGCGTCGGGAACGTGCTGACGCGCACCTCGACCTTCGGCTCGTCGCCGCGAATCCGTCCCTCCTGCGGCACGTCGTTGCGATAGGTCAACAACTCGGCAAGCACCTTGAGCCGGGCCACGACGTTCGGCGCGATGCGCGCGGGCAGCACGTCGAGCGGGTGCAGCACCCCATCGATCCGCCAGCGCACGTCGAGGCCCTGTGGTGTGGGTTGCAAGTGCAGGTCGCTGGCCCCGGCCTCGCGTCCCGCTTTAAGCAACCGCTCGACGAGTTGCGTCGCGTACCGTGGGTCGGAAGCGTCGAGCGCGGCGATCTGCCGGCGCCACGAGTCGGCCGATGGGAAGGGCATGCAAACCGGTCTCACCACAGCGTATACCCGCCATCAATAACCAGTGCCGCGCCGGTCATATAGCGAGAGGCGTCGCCGGCGAGGTACACCGCCAACGGTCCCAGGTCTTCGGGCTTTCCGAAATCGCCCTGCGGGATCAGCCCTTTGAATGTCTCGATCACCTCGGGATGTTCTTTGGCCCAACGCACGTTGGGCTCGGTCATGAACCCGCCGGGGCAGATGGCGTTGACCGTCACGCCGAACGTCGCCCAGTCGGCGGCGGTGGCGCGGGTGAACTGGATGACGGCCGCCTTCGACGTTTCGTAACTTCGTCCGCCGATGCCCCGGTTGGCCACCATGCCCGAGATCGAGGCGATGTTGATCACGCGCCCTTGCTTCCGCTGGAGCATGGCTCCGCCGATGAGCTTCGTGCAGAGGAACGTGCTGGTCAGGTTCAAGTCGATGATTTCCTGCCAGGTTTCCAACGGCAACTCGGCGGTCGGCGTGGGGACTCGCCGGCCGCCGACGTTGTTGATCAGAATGTCGAGCGGACCGAATTCGTCGAGCGCCCGTTGGCAAGCCGCTTGGCATTCGCCGGTGCGGCCGATATCCGCTTGGATCGTGTCGGCGCGCCGGCCAAGCTTCCGGATGTCGCCGGCGGTGCGCGCCAGGCTCGCGTCGTCGCGGCCGACGAGCACCACGTCGGCGCCGGCGTCGGCGATCGCCAGGGCCATTTCGCGCCCCAGTCCGCGCGTGCCGCCGGTGATGAACAGTCGCTTGCCATCAAGGCGAAAGCGGTCGAAAATGCTCATGTTGTCGCTCCTGGTATCATCGATTGTACGTAACGAGCCGTTTGAAGGATAGGAGCGGCGAGGGGCTCGTGTCCATGCTTTTGCGGCGTGCCGCCGAAGGCGTTCCCCCCAACTCATGGATGGCGTATAATGCATCGGTAGGACACCTGCTCGTTCCGCGACCGCGTGGGGGCGGTAAGGTGCATTGACTGGTTTGGCGTACCGCGAGGTTCCGATGGCGTTTCTGTTTGAAACTGACAGAGCGATTCAAGCCGCTGCCGTCTTGCTTCGAGCCGAGCCGAGCCGGCGCATGGGAAAGTTGCGACTGTTGCAAGTCCTTTACATCGCCGATCGCGAGGTGCTGTCCGAGACCGGGCGGTCGCTGCTCGGTGGACGGGTCGTGGCGATGAGGCACGGGCCACGCCACGCCAATGTGTACGAGCTGATTCATGGCAGCCATGCCGACGAACCGAAATGGGCGCGGCACTTCCAGCGCGTCGGCCGTATGGTCGTGTTGACCGACGATCCCGGCGTGATGAGATTGTCGAAATACGAGATCGACAAGCTCAATACCGTCTCCGACCGATTGGCGGCCACCGACGACTACGACGTGGCGGAATTGACCCACCAGTTCGCCGAGTGGGTTAAGAACTATTCCAACGCGGCCGCCGACATTTCGCCCGCGATTCCGTTAGCCGATGTCATCGATGCGGTCGGCCGCGGCGCCGATAAATCGGCGCTGCTCCAGGACGCGAGCGACGAAGCCGCCTTCACGAAGCTTTTCGCAGAACCCGAGCACGCCGCGAGATGACGACGTGAAAGCCGCGGACTGCTTCCGCTTTCGCGGGCATGACGAACACCTCTGGATCGTCATTTCCGATCCTGACATCGACGGTGAGCGCGTGTTGATTGCGCCCAAAGGCTCGCGGGTTCAACGGCATAAGGGCAGCCGCTGGCAGTATACAATTTGACACAATGCCTACCGCTCCGCCTTCCGCCGCGCTCACCGCCGCCCTCAAAGGCGAAGCCGCGCGGCTGGGGTTCGCGCTCATCGGCGCTTGCCCGGCGGCGACGCCCACGGGCATCGACCGCTTCCTCGAATGGCTGGCCGCCGGGTATGCCGGCGAGATGAACTACCTGGCGGATCGAGCCGAAGCCTATCGTCATCCGGCCAGCGTGCTCGACGGCGCCCGGAGCCTGCTCGTTTTGGGCTTCAAGTACCGCACGGCCGAACCCCGCTCGGCCGCCGGCGGCGAGGGCCGGGTGGCGCGCTATGCGTGGGGCGCCGACTACCATGAGTTGATTCACGACCGGCTCCGGCGCCTGGCCGAGTTTCTTCGCCGGCACGTTCCCGAGGCGGTGGCGCGGGGCGTGGTCGATACGGCCCCACTCTTGGAACGTGAGTTCGCCCAAGTGGCCGGGCTGGGTTGGATCGGCAAGAACACGCTGCTGCTGAACCAGCAGTTGGGAAGCTGGTTCTTCCTGGCCGCCCTGCTGACCGACGTTGAACTCGCGTACGACGCACCGCACGCCGGCGATCATTGCGGCACCTGCCGGGCATGCCTCGACGCCTGCCCCACGCAGGCCTTCGTCGCCCCGTACGTGCTCGACGCGCGGCGCTGCGTCAGTTATCTGACGATCGAGCTCAAGGGAAGCGTGCCCGCGGAACTGCGGCCCATGGTCGGCGACTGGTTGTTCGGCTGCGATGTTTGCCAGGACGTCTGCCCTTGGAACCAGCGAGCGCCCTTGACCGACGAGCCGGCTCTGGCGCCGGCGCCGGAGATGAACCCCGTCGAGTTGGCCGGGCTATTCGCTTTGGACGAAGCGGCCTTTCGGAGCCGCTTCCGCCATACGCCGTTCTGGCGGCCCAAGCGCCGCGGCATTTTGCGCAACGCCGCGATCGTTCTGGGCAACCAGCGTCACCCCGCCGGGTTGACGGCTCTGGCGCGCGGGCTGACCGACGTTGAACCTCTGGTCCGTGCCGCTTGCGCCTGGGCCTTGGGCCAGTACGACGACCGATCCGCCGTGGCCGCTCTTCGCGGGCGATTGTCCGCGGAAACCGATCCCGAAGTCCGTGACGAATTGATGGCCGCGTTAGAGACCGCTTAGCCCGGATACCTCCAACTCGCTTAAATTCCTGACCCTCCTCGTTCCTTTGAACCGATCATCGCGATCCAAGAGCACGGCCTGCCAGCCGGCGGCCAGCGCGCCATGGTAGTCGTTGGCGAGGTCGTCGCCGACCAAGAGCAACTGTTCGGGCTTGAGCCCCAGCCTCGCCTCGACGGCGCGAAAGAAGGCCGGCTTCGGCTTGCGGTGGCCAAGCCGCGACGAGATGAACAACTGGCAGCCCGCCAAAGGCGGCAGCCCACCGCAAAGGGCTTCGAGCCGCGAGTCGAAATTCGACGCCACGCCGAGCACAAGCCGCCGCCCATCCGCCCGCCGTTGTCGGCCGAGCCGCCGCCAGGCCTCCGCGGCGCCGGCCATCAGCCGCCAATGTTTCGGCTCGGCGAAGTGTTGCCAGAGCGCCGCGAACAGGGCCTCGGGTTCGGCCACGTCGTCGAATACCTCACCGACGATCGTCCGCCAACGCGCTTGCTCGGCCGCCTCGCTGGCGCGGCCGGTGGTGTCGGCGGCGTCGATTGCTTCCCGCCGCCTGAAAGCCGCGAGAAACCGGGTTTGAATTTCGCCCTCGGCGAGCGACGACCCGAAACGTCGGCCCGCCGCAGCGTAGGCGACGGCCACACTTGGGTGCGGTTCGATCAGCGTGCCCACGGCGTCGAAGAGAACGGCGTTAACCTGCGTAGGCCAACGAGCCGGCGGTCGGCTGCGAGTAGGCGACGTCCACGGCGTCGACGAATTGCACCACGCCCGCCACCCGGCGACAACAGCTCTGGCAAAGCTGCTTTTCATAAAAGGTCTGCACCCTTCCGCGCAGGGTAACGATACCCGCCTCGGCGTGAACGGAAAGGTGGCGGAGGCCAGGCACATGGCGCCCTTCCAGATAGTTCACCACGCGCCGTTCCAGATCGCGATCCTCGAATTCGCTGCGCAGGGTCGGCAAGTTTTGCATGATCCATTTCTCCATGGGTCTCGATACGACCCAAACCAGTGCAACCACCGTGCCAATCACGCGTGAGCCGCTCGGCCAGAGGGCAAGCCGCGATGTGCAACCTGCCGATGGAATTGAGTTTAGCGATGGTCCCGCAGATTTGAAAGCCCGCTTTCGCATGCGCGCGATGCTTGCAATTCGTGCCTATTTTTTGTGCAAGGCGGACGAAGTTGCCGCGGCCATGCTAGCTAGCCCGTATTATTCATGGCCCGGGGAGGAACTCGCGCACTGTGCTGTGGCGCTTCTTACCAAAGCCCGTAGCCAGTGCCCGTGACTTGGGCACTGTAGAAGGCGCCGCCGCGCGGGCCAGGCCAAAGGTAGGGATTGCCGCGATGGTTGGCACCCCAGCCCGGCGAGTAGCTGCCGTTGAATGGCGAGGCGTTCACCGTCGGGCGAGCGTTCGAAAACCCGTACCATTGCATGGCGGCGATTCGCCGCTGGCGCTGGGCGGCCTTGAACTCGGCTTTCCGCCGCACGGCCTGCTTAGGGTCGTCGTATCGGCGGCTTTCCCGCAGGTAAAACCACATTTCCGGCGTCATTTGGGCCATCGAGCTGACTTCTTCGACAGGCGGCTTTGGATCGGCCGCCCGCTTGGTGGGCCGCGGTGGCTGAGCGTGAGCGCTGGCCGCTAATAAGGCCACCACGGCTGCCAAGGAAAACACAACATTCTTCATGGGTCGAATCTCGCAAATCGGGTTTTGCTGGAACCTTGCTTGCGCTGCGGGTTAGTGTTGGGCCGGTCGTAAGCAACGCCTGCAAAGGTTTTTCGGCATTTGACGTCCGTGGCGATAAGTACGATTTTGAGGAAAATTACGCCATACGGTCCTGCCGGCGCAGGAAACTGTGGTAATCACCCTCGTCCCCTTCCACGACCAGGACGAAAAGCAGCGTGCCGTCGGTCCAGGCGCCGGTCGTCCGCCCGAAGGTGAACCTTCCCGGAGGGGGCGACGTTGGCAGACCGGCGGCTACCATCGGCCGAGTCCACGATTTCAAATCGATGACGTAGAGCGTGGCCCGCTTGCCCCTGGCGCCGGTCAAGGCGTAGGCCAGGCCGGCACGACCTAGCAAGTGGCGCACGGGCCTCCAGCGGGTGCGCGCGTTGGTCGCCACGGCGGAGGGGCAAAGATAGCCGGTCTGTGGCGAGGCCTCGGCGAGCGACGCGCCTTCGGCCGGGGGCGGCACCTGGTCGTGAAAGTCGCGCACTTCGGCAATCAGCGTATCATAGTCCATGGGCGGCGCCGCGGTGGACAACCAGAACCAGGCGACGCCGGCCGCCAGTGCGGCCGCTACCGAACCAGAAACCAGCCAGCGCCGCCGGCCGACGCGCCGGCGCCCCTCGGCCAACTGCATGTCGGACAGAAGGCGCTCGGCCAAGCCAACGGGAACGGGCACTTGCTCCATCGCGCGGCCGACGGCACGGTCGACCTGCCCGACCTTGTGGCGCATCAAGCTCACCGCCGCGTCGCGCGCGAGGTCTTCGGCGAGCAGCGTCGAGTCGACCGGCCCTGGGGGAAAGGCGTCGACCCGAACCCCCAATTCCATTTGGGAAGGGTCGTCGCGGTCGCGATCATCGTCGAATTCTTCGTTCATCGTATCGACCTCACCTCAACCTTGCATTACCAGGGGGCTAACGCCCCGCGCTCGCCCCGCGTTCCCATCTCAACCGCGTCCCAGTTTCAAGGGTCGAACGGACGCTGGATGCGCCCGGGGAGGCGATTCGTCGGATATTTCGGGCAACAACCGGGCGCGCAAATGTCCCTTGGCACGCGACAAACGGCTCATCACCGTGCCGGCCGGCAAGGAGAGCTTCTCCGCGATGTCGCGGTAGGAACAGCCTTCAAAGTAGAACAACATGAGCACGATTTTGAACTCGTCGGGTAATTCGTCGAGCGCCGTCTGGAGCCGTTCGGGATCAATGGCCAGTTCGTCGGGCAGATCCTCGGGAATGCTTTCAACATCCAGATCGAGGTGGGTGGCAGTGAGTGGCACGCGTTTCCGCTTGGTCTTGAGGTAACAATTGCGCACGATGGTGAATAACCAGCCGCGGGCGTGGCGCGGGTCGCGCAACTGGCCGAGCTTCCGCTGGGCGGCGAGAAAGGCTTGCTGCGTGAGATCCTCGGCGTCGCAGACGGCGCCGGTCAGCCGGTAGGCATACCGATAGACCGCCGCGTGCTGCTCGGCGACGAGAAGTGCCATGTCCAAAACGGGTTTCTCCGCCATGATCCGTCTACCGGTTAACGAGCCTCGAAGCGGGGGATATATTCCCCCTAATTCCCCGCCGTCTGGAAAAAAATGACAAAAACCACGGATAGTACGGATAATTTCACCGATAGCATGTGGTTCTTACCAAGCGGCATTGTTATAGTTTACAAAATTGTAGCCGTTGGGGAATATTTTCCCAGCGGGCGGGATCATAGAGAGTACGAAGCAAGCCTTATCGACATCGCGCAGGATGGCCCTGCTCCGACGGTCAGGCGACATAACTTGAAACGAAGAAAGGTGTTACGATGAAGAAGTTCGCACTGCTGAGTATGCTGTTGGGCTTGGGTCTGTTTGTCGCAGGCTGCGATGAGAAGAAGCCTAAGGTCATGCCTAAGGTCGCGCCAGCCATCCCGGCCGCCGGCGCCAACGCCAACGACAACGCCCCCGGCGGTGATGCCGCCGGCGCCCACGACGCCGCCGGCGCCCACGATTCGGCCGCCGACGCCGATAAGGACGCGGCAAACGAGCACGGAGACGCCGCGCATGAAGACGCCGCGCACGAAGACGCCGCGAAAGAGGACGCCGCGAAAGAGGACGCCGCGAAAGAGGGCGACGAACCCAAGGCCGATGGCGACGAACCCAAGACCAATGGCGACGAACCGAAGGCCGACGAAGAAGGCGAGCCCAAGAGCGAGTAAGCCAACGGGGCCGCGGAGCGGCCGAAGATGTGTTCGGGGCACCCGCGCAGCGGGTCAGCGGAGCGTGGGAACAAGCAATGCGCCGACGGTGGACAATCCAGGCCGGGAAAGGAACACGCAAGTTGTCCTTTCCCGGCTTTTTTCTACTCGCACCCGCGCAACGGGTCAGCGGGGTGTGGAACCAAGAGAACCGGAAAGCGGACCTTATTGCAAGATCGCGCAGGATGGACCTGCCGCCGCGATTGGGCCAAGGATCTTAACCCGGATTATTCATGGTCCGGGGAGGAACTCGCGCACTGTGCTGTAGCAGAATTCGCAAGAATTCTGGCGTAACTCGTGTCCACGGCCTGACTTCTTGCGAAGCCAGCTACGGGACCATGAATAATCCGGGTTAAAACGACGAAGGGATTTTTTCCAATGAAGAAACGAGCGATGTTGAGCATGTTGTTGGGGTTGGGTCTGTTCGTGGGCGGTTGTAGCCCCGAGACAACCAAGAAAGTCAAGGACGCCGAGAAGAGCGTGATGGACGACGCCAAGGTGGCGGGCGAAAAGGCCGCCGAGGAAGCCAAGCAGGCAGGCGAAAAGGCGAAGGAAGAAGCCGAGCTTGCGGGCGAGAAGGCCAAGGAGGCCGGTGAAAAGGCCGTCGAGGAAGTCAAGGAAGCCGGCGAAAAGGCCGTCGACAAGGTCAAAGGTGAGACCGAGGCGAAATCGACCAAGGGCGAGCCGGGCGAGCCTGCCCCCGAGTAAGCGGGCGATTATACCTCATGCGGCCGACAATGAGACATTTTGCCACGAGAAAGCGGTGGCTGGTGGCAGAGCCTAAGCGATGCCCCGGCTAGATAGATAGCGACCGGGGCATCGCTTAGGCTCTGCCCCAGCCACCGTGAATGTCTCATGCTCGACCGCGTGAAGTATATCAGAACTCCAATTCCAAACCGTCGGTGGCCAGCCAGGTTCGCGGAAAAATCGCGCGGGCCACACCAAGGCCGACCGGGTCGACCTCGTTGGAGTTCGCGTTGAGGTGCGTTAGGATCAAGCGGCGGACGCCTGCGGCGCGGGCCACCTCGGCGACGAGCGTGGTGGTGCTGTGGCCCGTCAAGATCGCGTGCTCGCTGAGCGAGTCGTCGAACGTGCATTCGTGGATCAACAAGTCGACGTCGCGGATCCGCCCCACGTAATCGGCGGCCGGATCGGCCGTCGTGTCGGTAACATAGGCCAGCGAGTGACCCGGCCACTCAAGCCGGAATCCGACCGCGGCGCCCGGGTGCGTCAAGGGAAAGTGGCTCAGCCTGCCACCGCCGGGCAAGTCGACGTCGCCCGTCAACGGCCGGTACTCGCACGGGAGCTTGATTGGGAACAAAAGTTCGCTGAGCAAGTGCTCCTGGATGGCGGCGAGCTTGGCCGCTTCGCCGTACACCACGACCCGCTTCGTGGGCCTCTGGTGAAGCACGTCGAACAGAAAGGTCAAGCCGACGACATGATCGAGGTGCGCATGCGAGAGGAAAATCAGCAACTCCTCGCTGGCCAGCCGCTGGCCCACTCGGAACATGCCCGTCCCCGCGTCGAGCACGATGCCCAACTCCGGGATCATCACGCACGCCGTGTGCCGAATCTCATTCGGGTGATAGCCCGACGAACCTAGAACGACAACTCGCATTCTCAGGTGCTCCGCGTGCCCAGGCCCAGCGGACGATCGCGCCGCGGGCCAACCCCATTGTGCCATATTCGCCCCGCCAATGCGCGTCTAAATCGCTTCAAATGAACGCTTTGCGCAAGCCGCTCCGCCGCTGGGGCGGACGCCGCTGGGCTTGATCTTAATGAAATTTCCGTATACGATCCTTTAGGTCATTGATTGGTGTGGACTTCAGCTATCCGTCCTTGGTGCCCAACAGTAAGGGAATCCCGATGTTTCATTCGGTTGCCACCGCTCATCGTTTTCGCGCGCGATTTCTCCTCGGCCTGTGTTTGGCGTTGGCCTTCCGCCCGGGGCAGGTCGCGTGGGCCGAATTGGGGGTTCCGACACCCGCCGACCGCCAAGTCACCAACGCGGTGACCACGCTGTTGCGTGACGACCACCTGTTGCGGCACCCGCTCGACGACGAGATCTCGCAACGGTTGCTCAAGGGCTTCCTCCGCATGCTCGACTCGCCCAAGCTCTACTTCTACCAGAGCGACATCGACGGCTTCACGGCCAAGAAGAATGAGCTGGACGACCAACTCAAGCGGAACGACGTGTCGTTCTCGTACACCGTGTTCCGCACGTTGCTGAAACGGTTGGACGAGCGCGTGGCCTTGGTCGACGAATTGTTGGAAATGGAGCAAGACTTCACGATCGATGAGGATCTGGTGATCGACCCCGACGAGGCCCATTACCCCAAGGACGCGGCCGAGGCCAGGGATCTGTGGCGCAAGCGGATCAAGTACGAATTGCTGGCGCTCAAGGCCGACGCCAAGACCAAGACCGAGTCGGGCAAGAATTCCGGGGCGAAGGGGGACCATCCCAAGCCCGAGTCGCCCAGCAAGCCTCCCGAAGACCCGCGGCAGCGACTGCGCCGCCGTTACCGCAGCTTCGCGAAACGCATGCACCAGACCGACCATGAAGAGTTGCTGGAAATGTATCTGACCAGCCTGACCATGGCCTACGATCCGCACACCACCTATATGTCGCCCAGCAATTACGAGAACTTCGAGATCCAGATGCGGCTGAACCTTGAGGGAATCGGCGCCTCGCTGCAGTTCGACGACGGCTACACGGTGGTCAAGCAAATCATCCAGGGAGGGGCCGCCGACCGTGACGGTCGGCTCAAGCCCGACGATCGAATCGTCGGCGTGGGCCAGGGCGAAACAGGCGAGATCGTCGACACGGTGGAAATGAAGCTCAACGATGTGGTGGCCATGATTCGCGGCCATCGCGGCACGACCGTGCGCCTCGAAGTCATTCCGGCGGCGCAAACCGAACATAAGATCTACAACATCGTCCGCGACCAGATCGAGCTGACCGAGAGCGAAGCGCGCAGCGACATCATCGAAAAGGAAAAAGACGGCCGCGCGTACCGCCTCGGCGTGATCGACCTGCCGAGCTTCTACATGGACATGGACGCCGCCAAGGAAGGTCATCTCGACTTCAAGAGCACGACCCGCGACGTGGCGGCGTTGTTGGACGATTTCAGGGCCAAGGAAGTCGACGCGGTCGTGCTCGACCTGCGGCGCAACGGCGGCGGTTCGCTCATCGAGGCCATCAACCTGACCGGTCTGTTCATCGACCAGGGGCCGATCGTGCAGGTGAAGAACAAGGACGGCCGCGTGGAGCAATACAATGATGAGCACCGAGGCACCGCTTGGGACGGGCCGCTGATCGTGTTGACGAGCAAGCTCAGCGCCAGCGCCAGCGAGATTTTCGCCGGGGCGATCCAGGATTACGGTCGCGGGCTGATCGTGGGCGACAAGACGACTCACGGCAAGGGAACCGTGCAGAGCCTGCTCGACCTGGGCCGCCGCTTGTTTCGCCTGGGCAATGCGCCTCCCATGGGCGCCTTGAAGATCACGGTGCAACAGTTCTACCGGCCCAACGGCGACAGCACCCAGAACCGGGGTGTGCTGGCCGACGTCGAACTGCCCAGCTTCACCAACGTGCTCGAGAAGCTCGGCGAGTCCGACCTCGATTACGCCTTGAAGTTCGACCACATCGCCCCCGTCACCTACCAGAAGATGCACATGGTGGATAAGACGGTGCTGGAGCAATTGAAACAGATTTCGTCCGAACGGCGCTCGCACTCGGCCGGGTTCCAGAAACTCTTGCGCGACATTCAACGCTACCTGGAGCAGAAGGAACGCAAATCCGTTTCGCTGAACGAACGAAAATTCATGGCCGAACGCGAGGAATTGAGCGCCGAACGGGAGGAAGAAAAACAGTTCGAGGAGCTCAGCAACACCAAGCGTCCGGTGTTCGATAAGACCGACTTCTACAACCAGGAAACCTTGGCCATCGCGGTCGACTATTTGCAGTTGATCCGTCTGGCCAGGGCCAATTGATGGCTAGGTCAACCGCGCCAGGGCGGCCAGCGCCTCCTTGACCTTTTCGATGCTGCCGACCTGGCCGACCAGTTTCTTGGCCGCCACGAGGTCGTCGATGGAAATCGACACCGACGTGGCGCGGGCGGCGGAAGTGGACCTGCCTGCGGCGCCCTTGCGTCGCCGCCGCCTCATGCCCATGCCTTTGAGCACGCTGCTGATCTGTCCCGACGTGGCTTCGATCCCCTTGGCCGCCAGCGCCGCGCGAACATCCATGGGCCGTACCGGCTTCGCCATGCCCTTGGCGATTTCACGGATGGCGTCCGCCTTGGTGCTGCCGGCGCCGTTGCTTGAAATCGCGGCCGTCGCCGTGGCTTCCTTCTTCTTCGCACGCTTCGCGGCGCGCTGCTTCCTTCCGGCGGTTTTCACTTGGTACACGAGGCCGGGCGTCACGATCACGCCCTGTTCCTTCAAACCGTCCACGACCTGTTGCGCGTCGGTGACGGAATGTGCGCGCATGTAGTCGCGGATCGCCTGGCTTCGGCTCACGCCTTCGGTGGTTCTTGCCATTCTTGGAGTCTCCGGTTGGGTGCCCGCTTTATGTCTAAAGTAGTGTCAGCATAGACTCACCCGTGCTGGAATGCAAACGCGATGGGCCGTTTCGCCGCCTTCCCGACGTTCCCCCCCGATGTCGCCCCGCCGCTTGACTCCCCGCGTCAACCGGCTAGGCTCAATTCCAGGGGATCTCAATACCGAAAGCCGATCCATGTCGCGACCTCGATCGTTAGGTTGGCCGATCACGCTCGGCGTGGTCTTGATCGTGCTCCTGGTCGCGCTGATGATCGGCTGGGTGGTTCTGTCGATCCAGGAGGGCACCTGGGGCCTGTTGACGGTAGGCACCATCTTCCTGGTCTTGGTGCTGGTGGGCGTGGTGCTTTACCTGACGATCGCGGTCACGCAAATCAGCCTCAACCAGCGGCAATCGAACTTCATCGACAGTGTGACGCACGAGTTGAAAAGCCCGATCGCCTCGCTCAAACTCTATTTGCAGACGCTGAGCCGCCGCAACGTCCCCGAGGCCCAGCAGGCCGATTTCTACCGTTTCATGCTTGCCGACCTCGACCGGCTCGACACGCTGATCAACCACATGCTCGACGCCGCCCGGCTCGACCAGATCCCGCTCGACGGCGAATTGCTCGACCTGGAGTTGGCTCCGATCCTGGAGAGCTGCGCTCTGACGGTCTGCCTGCGCTATCGCATCCCCGCCGAGACGGTGTCGCTCGACCTGGCGCCGACGGTGGTCCGCGGACGGCCGATCGACATCGAAATGGTGTTCCGCAACCTGATCGACAACGCGGTCAAGTATTCGGGAACGCAGGCCAAGATCGGCGTCGAATCGTGGGCGAACATTCGCGGGATGGTGGTGACGCGCGTCAGCGACAACGGGCCCGGCATTCCCGCCAAGCTGCGGCGCAAGATCTTCGGCCGCTTCGTGCGGCTAGGCAACGAGTTGGAACGCGCCCAAACCGGCACGGGCCTGGGGCTGTTCATCGTGCGCACCCTGGTCAAGCGGATGAGGGGCAAGATCACGGTGCGCGGCCGCGGCCCGCGGCCGGGAACGGTGTTCGAGGTCGAACTGCCCGGCCACGCGCTCCCAGCGAGCGACGTGTCGCGGCCGGCGGTCGTCGCCGTTGGGTTGAAACATGGCTGACGATCCGAAACACATCCTGGTGGTCGAGGACGAGGGGCACCTGGCCATCGGCATCAAATACAACCTCGAAGCCGAGGGCTACCTGGCCAGTGTGGCCGGCGACGGGCCGACCGCGTTGAAGTTGCTCGAAGATTCACCCAAGCCGATCGACCTGGTGATTCTCGACCTGATGTTACCCGGCATGAGCGGCTATGCCGTCTGCAAGGCGTTGCGGCAGGCCGCGAACCAGGTGCCGGTGCTGATTCTGAGCGCCCGTACGCTTGCCGACGACCGCATTCGCGGCTACGACGTGGGGGCCGACCAATTCCTGCAAAAGCCGTTTGAGCTCGACGAACTGCTGGCGATGGTCCGCAGCTTGCTCGGCAGGCGGCTGCGCGGCGCGCCGGTGACGAGCGGCAAGCCTTTGGGCGACACGTTCGAGTTCGGCCGCGCGAAGCTCAACTTCGACACCTACGAAGTAACCGTCCATGGCCAGGAGTTGCGGCTGACCCCCATCGAGATGAATCTGGCGCGGTACTTCATCGAGAACGAGGGGCGGGTGCTCAGTCGCTCGGAACTGCTGGAGCACGTCTGGCGGCAGCCGAACATCGACACCACGCGGACGGTCGACAACTTCGTGATGCGGCTGCGCAAGTGCTTCGAGGTCGATCCGGCGGACCCGCGGCACTTTTTGAGCGTCCGCGGCGCGGGCTACCGCTTCGTCGCGGAGGGCGACCCGCCGCCGACCGAATGATTCAACCCTCAAATGCGCGCCAAGCCGCGCGGTCTTGGCAGGCATTTTCGGATTCGCTGGCTTTTCCAGCGAGACCGGACCTTTCCGCGTTCGATGAACAAGGTGCCGCCGGTGAGTGGGAGAGACTTGCCGGTTGTTGAAGAAAAAGGGCCGCGGCGATTCCTTGCGGAGATCGCCGCGGCCCGGTGGATCAAACCTTTCGCCGATTGCGACGGTGGAGTCGCTGCGAGAAGAACACGGATCGGGTTGTGCCGCGCACAGCCGTTTGATTGATCCGGGTCCACGCTCAATGGGTTTGGCACCTCCGACGGAATACGAGGCGAAAGGCTTGTTTCAAAAGTTCGAGCACACTTAGCATCGGCAAAATCAGCCCTTGGGTTCGGCGGAAAAACGGATTCAAGTACACCATGCTTTCCACCGAACCGCTCAGCCGATCCGCAACTCACCCGGTCCGCAACTCACCCGGTCCGCAACCCGATACTGGTATTCTACCCCAAGAACTCCGCCCAGGAAGCCTCGCCGCGCGAAAATTTTTTTCCAACCGTCCGTTTGAAGGCCGGTCAGGATTAAGCGATGCCCCGGTCGCTATCGAGCCGGGGCATCGCTTAGGCTCTGCCCCAGCCACCGTGAATGTCACATTCTCGATCATTTCCGCTCGACGACCCAGATGTTCCGGAAATTCACCGGGTTGCCGTGGTTCTGCAATTGCAGGGGCCCGGTGGGGGCCTCATGGTTCCGCCCGCCCGCCGTCAAGTTGGGCAACTCGAAATCCTGAAAGATCGCGACGCCGTTGTGCAGCAAGGTCACCCGCGCGTTGGCCGTCTTTTTTCCGGCGGCGTCGAACTTCGGGGCGGTGAAGTCGAAGTCGTAGGTCTGCCACGACAGCGGCGGAAAACACATGTTCACTCGCGGCGCCTTGATCGAGTAGATGCCGCCACACTCGTTGTTCTCGCCTTCCAGGCCGAACGAGTCGAGCACCTGGAATTCGTAGCAGTCGTGCAGGAAGACGCCGCTGTTGCCGCGGCCCTGACCGCCGGCGGTGGGCATGAACGGCGTGCGGAATTCGAGGTGCATGTGGAAGCTACCGAACGACTGTTTGCTCTTCGTGCCGACCTGCAACAGGCCGTCGGGCGTCATTTTGCCCCCCTCGAAGGCGTCGGCGTTCTTGCCGTCGAACAGTACGACGGCCCCTTCCGGCGGCTTGGCGCCGAGCGTCGAACTCTTTCGTTCGATCTTCTTGAACTCGCCCAGCTTGTTGCCGCCTGAATCGGTAACCGTCAGCGCGCCATCCTTGATCTTGCCCAGGTGCCCGTCGTCGCCGGTGATGACCACCACGCCGTCCTTGGTCTCACCGTCGTGGGTCCGCTTTTTTTGGCCTTTCTCCCAACCGTCGCCCGGCAGTCCACCGGAGTAGACAACCGCGCGGAACTTGCCCTTGCCCAGCGCGATCACTTGCAGGCCGAATTTCTTCGGGCCTTCGTTGGTTTTCAGTTCGCCCACGTATTCGCCCTGCGCGGCGAAATCGGGACCGGCCGCTTTGGCGTCGGTATAGGCCGGCGTGCCGTCGTCGGCCGCTTGGGCCAGTGCGGCCGAGGTCAACAGCAGCGCGGGCAAAATCAAGCTGAGGCGTCGAATCATGGGAAGGTCTCCATTATGCGGGGTTCGAGCGATGAAAGTGCTTTGCCAATTCGGCAGTTTCGTCATTGTGAAGCACCCCGCGGCCGGGTGCAAGCGCCCGCCGTAGGGCGGCGTTAATTTTTATTTTTTAGCATCGCCCGGACGACGAGGTTGGCGAACGTCTTTTGGGTTCTGTCGCTAACGAGCAAGTCCGAGAGGCTGAACGTGTAATCGAAAGGCTTGCTGTGGCTGATTCGTCTCTGCAACTCCGGCGTCAGGGCGCGAACGACGTAGACCGTCTTGACCCGAGGGTTCAGGTTCCGGTCGTTTTCGAACGACTTCATCGCGGCGCCGAGACGCTCGAGCGATCCAGCGGGGTCGGCGCCGGCTTTTACCTCGACCGAGAGTAACGGCAGACCCCTTGGATCGCGGAGCGAGACGTCGGGCTCGCTCGCGAAGCAGAGGTGATAGCCCCCTTTCAACCGCAAGATTCGAACATCCGCCACGCGGTCGATCAATTCGGTATGCATTTCGGGTGTGTAGTCGCTAGCCGTCGAATCGCGCCATGCGACCTGCTCCAGTTCCCCACGCAGGTGTTGAATCAGAATGGTGCGTATGGCTTCCTCCCCCGCGGCGCCAACGGCGTTGTTCCATGATCCTTGGATCGTCGCCCCGGCGCTGGCGAACTGGTATCCTGGCAAGTCGCGCGCGTCAATGTCCGCGGCGCCCTTCAGCATCGCCGAGATGATGCTATTGAGGGTGATGACGATCTTCGAGATCGATTCGACGCTCAATCGCTGCGACCATCCGGCCTCGATGGCGGCCACGTTGCCGCCGACCAAAGCGCCCAAGCCCTTCTGCGAGATGAGCGCGACGGTTCGGTAGTAACGCAACAGTGCCGGCTGCTGTGAGAGGATCCTGGGGTGGCAGAACACCAGCAGAGGATGGATTTGCTTTTCTTGCGCCCGTTCCCACGCGTGCGCCTCAATACCAAGGGATCTGGGATTCGACCAATCGAACCCGTTTTCGACGCGCACAAGTTTGGAAACTTCTTGAATCGCTTCCCAAAGGCGCAGTCCCCGAATCCGGCGAACGAAGAAGGTTGCGCGAAGGCTGTATTGCGCGAATTCATCCGACGCGAGCAGTTCATCGTGAAATTTCTTGATGTCCATGCCGGTTTCCCGCGCGGGTCAATGTAATGATCGCCAAACATAGGCGCATTTTCGCAGCTCGTTGCGACCGTGCGCTCCCATTTGCTGGCTGCTGTTCCCCTTGCCGCGCCCCAACGTCCAGATATGTTCGGTCATCATTCCGGCGCGTGCCGCGAGGTCGCACAAGATCAAATCGACGGGGACCTCGTCCCCGGCATACTGGACATTGTCGTTAACCATGACGACGCGCCCCCCCGGCCGCAGAAGCCTGGCGAGTTCGAAGATGACGATGGCGGACTCCAGGAAGTAGTTGCGCACCATCCGCGGGACGTTGGTATTGTTCAACCGGCCTTCGCGGCTGTGTTCCTCGAGGCGGGCCAGGACCTCCTGCAGGGCCTCCTGCTCCTCGAACGCGACGAGCGCACGTTCAAAAAGGTCGAGGTTTCCGGTTCCAGCATGATGGGTGCGCAACTCGTCAACTTTAGCGCGGTTTTCAACGGTGCATGACAGCAGCGCCTGACGCAATTCCTTCAGCCGGCTCTGCCCAACTCCGAGGTACGCCAGCTCGAGCGCATAGGTCCGTGTGTAGTCGTAGCGATTGCAGTACGGAGGCGACGTCACGACCATGTCGAAGCTGGCCGGCTGGAATTCGGTCAGCATAGTCAAGCACGATCCTTGGTGTGTCTCGATTTGACCGCGTTCCGCCCCGCCGGGCCTGCCGAAAAGGTCGGAGGCGTGCATGTCGGCGAGCATCGTCCGCAATTGGGCCATCACTGCCTGGCTGAAGCCTGGGATCGGGCCCTTGTTGAACGGCTTGCCTTTCAAATCGCGCCGTGAGCGCTCATCCCAGCGCAGGTACTGGCCATCCTTTCGCGTAAAACTGACCGATTCGAGAACGGCAAAGCACGCCGCCTCAAACAAAAGCCGAAGGTCGGGGACGTTCATCTCGTCCCGAACGTATGTCCGGTAGCTCGTGATTTCGCGCTCGGTGGCGTCGGCAAAGGCGTCCCTGGTGATCGTCAAATGGCGGAAGCCGAGTTCCGGATCACTATGGCGTTTCCAATCGCTGGCGGCAAACCGATCGACCGCCGCTCGGAACGCCTGGCGTGAAACCCGTTCAACCGCCTGACGCGCTTCGATGACGAAAATGCCCACCGGCAGCAGTTCAATTCCGGTGGCGTCCCAACCCAGGTCACGGCTCGCGAACAACGCCGCCCCAGCACCCCCAAATGGATCGAGGAGCCGTCCCGGCTTTGGTGCGAATTCGCCCAACATGTACTCCACCAGCGCGGCCGAAAAACCCTCCTTGTACTTGAACCAACGGTAAAAGGGCCGCGCCCGGTTCGATTGGTAGCTTACAAGCTGTCGCGTCAGCGAGGGATTGACCGTAATCTTGTGGCGATACGCCTCGTGTAAAGCGAGTCTCTCGACATCAGTTGGTTGAGTGGCTGTGTTCGCGCGCCGCATGCGACCTCCTGCCTGGTGTTTTGTTCAGTTGCCATCATCACGTTTCCGCCAACCCTCGTCAAGCCCCCGCCAACTGGAAGTCGCAGGGCGCGGGTGGGCCTTGGCCAGCGCCGAACGCCGCTGGCCAGCCCGGATTATTCAGGGTCCGGGGAGGAACTCGCGCACTGTGCTGTAGCAGAATTCGCAAGAATTCTGGCGTAACTCGCGTCCACGGCCTGACTTCTTGCGAAGCCAGCTACGGGACCATGAATAATCCGGGCCAGGAACGGTCACACGAACCCGCGGCGCAAGCAAGGTCACTCAAGCCGCGTTGCTCGGCAGGCCGACTTCCATGCCTTCGCCGAAGTAGTACTTGCGAGCTTCGGCGTTGGCCAATACCTCTTGCGGGCTGCCGTGGCAAAGGACGCGGCCGCCCCGGATCACGTAGCTGCGATCGGTGATCTGCAGCGTTTCGCGCACCTGGTGGTCGGTGATCAGAATCGAAATACCGCTGGTACGCAGGGCGCGGATGATGTCTTGGATGCTGGCGATCGTCACCGGGTCGATGCCGGTGAACGGCTCGTCGAGAAGGATCAACTTGGGTTTCGAGACGAGACACCGGGCGATTTCGAGCCGCCGCCGTTCGCCGCCCGAAAGCGAAAGGGCCAGCGACTTGCGGAGCCGGGCAATGTCGAACTGGTTGAGCAACTCGTCGCAACGGGCGCGGCGCGTCTTGCGGTCGATGCCGATCATCTCCATCATGCCCAGCAGGTTTTTTTCGACCGTCAGCTTGCGGAAGACGCTCGACTCCTGGGCCAGGTAGCCCATGCCGCCCTCGCGGGCGCGGCGGAACATGGGCCAGCGGGTGACGTCGAGCCCGTTGAGCACGACCTTGCCGGCGTTCGGCTCGATCATGCCGCAGGCCATGCGGAAGCTGGTCGTCTTGCCGGCGCCGTTGGGACCCAACAACCCGACGATCTCCCCCTTGTCGACGTCGAAATCGACGCCATCGACGACGCGGCGGCGGCCGTAAATTTTCACCAAGCCGTGAACGGCGAGAACGGGCATGTTGGCACCCTCCGTGGTTGTCGTAAGTCAGGCTTTCCAGCCTGACGTATCCTGGCCTTGAAGCGGGTCATTGTTCTCTTTACCGTACCAGCCCCATCCTCGCGAAGTCGGGGAAAAAAGGAAACCAGACATCGGTGTACGGCAAGTGGTCGAGCGCGTGGGGCCAATAAATGTAGAGCGCCTTGCCGATCAGCAGGTCGCGCTTGACGTAATGTTCGCTGCCGCGCCCGAATTGGCCGTCGCTCCAGAGTCGGCTGTCGCTACTGCGGGGACTGTTGTCGCCCAGCATCATGAATTCGTCGGGACCGAGCCTGAATGCCACCGCCGGAACATTGCCGAACAGTATCTTCCAACGCTCTTCCGTGCGAGGATCGACGGCCGCCGTCGGGCCGCGGGCATATTCATCGAACCGCCAGCCGCTGGAATCGGCGCGGAGAGGGTCTCGGTCGCCAATGAGATTCGCGTAGTGTTCGTTGTAATCTTCATTGACGCGAAGTTCTCGGGAGTCGGCCCGATAATACACGTCGCGCAACACGCGCAAATGGCCTACGCGCAGCGCGACGCCGTCGCAGCCGAAGCGCGCGGGTTGCAAGTCGCGCGATCCGGGGTAGTGGCGCGCGAGCGAATCGAAGCGGCCGTCGAACGGCACCGATTTGCCGTCGACCCAGAGCAAAAGCTGATCGTCGACGTTGGCGAACTGCAAACGGTGCTTACCCGGTCCGCGGACGCGGGTCTTGACGTCTCGCTTGAACTCGCGGTCCTCCGACGATGAAAACGTGGCGTCCCCGTTTTCCACGTTGATCCGGCACTCGAACAGGCAATCGGCCTCGACCAGCCCCAAGACCAACTCGCCTTGGTCGCCGCGGATGTTAACCTGGCAATCCAGGGCCAGATCGCTGACCCAGCACTTGCCGAAGTCCGGTCCATTACGGCGGTGCGAGCGAATGACGCCCATGTTGTATCCGTAGGAGTCGGTGATCAGTTGCGCCGGCACGGAGCGCTCGCCGGGCATGAGATCCCAGTCGGCCGGCGAGGGCAGGCGGTGCTCATAGACCAGCAGGGCCCGGCCGTTGTCGTCGCCGGCCTCGGTTTCGAACGTGCGGCCATCGTCGCTCGAGGTCCAGGCCCTTGGCGCCCCGGCGGCCGGCTGCCAACGGCGTGGCGCCTGGGGAAGCGCGAAGTCGTTGTCGTACACGACTTGCAGCATGGCCTGAACCTTGTCGGCCGGCTTGCGCGCGAGCGCCATGGTGCGCTCGCGCTGCATCCGGACCATTTGGTCCGAGTTCAACATGGTCTGCCCCAGATCGTCGCCGGCGGTCAGATCCTCGGCGCTGGTCAGCAGGTCACCGCGGTGGATCACGAGCGTTTCGTTGGAAAGCCCGCACAGCCGTTTGATATAGTTCTGGTGAGCGCCGTGCGGATAGTGAAACACCGCCACGTCCCAGCGCTTCGGATCATTGAACTCGTAGGCGAATTTGCCCACCAGAATCCGATCGCCCTTGAACGACGGCGGCTCGGGCAATCGCCTGAGTTCGATCAACATCGCCTCCGATCCGGCGGCGCTCGCGAATTGCGCGGGGCGATTCTCGTCCGGGGGCGCCAAACAGAGCTTCAAGGTTTTCTTGTCGACGTCGAAGATCCCCAACCGCGTCCCCGCCTTGCCGTCCGTCGTCAAGTCGATCTGTCGCGGATCTTTGCCGGCTCGGATCGTGTAGGCGCCTGTTTCCACTTCGCCCGAGGGCAACTTCAGCGTCTCTCTGCCCTCCGACAGCGTGAGCTTCGCGCCGTTCATTCGCTTGTCCGATTCACCACCCTGCTTGACGGAAACGATTTCCCAGCGTCCGGTGGGAGCCTGCGCCTCCACCTTGAAGTTCATTTCGAAGCCGCAGTTGGGGCAAACACATGCCACGACTTCGTGCTCGTATTGAAATTCCTCGGCCTGCCGCGTGGTCTTGAGGAACTGCGCATCGTTCTCGTTCGGCTCCTCCTCGCTGGCGCTGACCAGGTAGGGGAAGCCGCAGTTGTCGCACTTCAGATCCTTGTGCTGTCCGCGCAGCGTGGTGGCCATCGAGCCGGTGGGGATGACGAACGCCTCGGCCTCGAACGTGCGGAACAGAAAGGCCAGCACAAAGGCGATCACCACCGATTCGACCGTCTCGCGGATGCCGTCCTTCATGGGCCTGTCGGCCGGCGCGCTCGGCTGGGCGGCGGCCGGCTTGCGCGGGGAGGAGGCGGCGTCCTTGCCGCGTGATTTCAGTTCTGGGGACTTGCTCATGTCAGCGAATATAGCGGATTTTGGTCAGGTCGGGAACTTGAAATCCCCAGTTCGCCGCCGGCGACGAGCGGCTGGGATAGTGGACCAGAAACGGCTTGCCCAGCAGCAGTTCGGCCGGCACGCCCGGCCCGGCGTTCCAATCGCGGCTGTCGAGCGAGATCGGGCTGTTGTCGCCCAATACGAAGTATTCGTCGCCACCCAGGCGATATTGCCCCAGGCCGGTGGCGGCCCGACGCGAACGACGCGGCGGTGTGTAGTAAATGTCGCGGTAAAGCTTCACTTCCGATAGCTCGATGCCCAGCCCTTGCGTGCCAATCTTGATCGGTCGCGACGTGGGTTCAAAACGCCGGCCGCTCGGCATGTACGGATACGTGAACACCGCCTGGCCGCCGAGTGCCAGCAGCACCTGCCGGTCGACCAGCGCCAGTTCCAGCTTCGTAAGGCCCAGATCGAGCCGCGGCAGATCCCGGGCCGAGGCCACTTGCCGGGCATCATGGAACAACTCACCGCGGCGCGTCGCCGGATCGAGCATGAGGAGGAATTGCGACGAGCCATCGGTCGCGAACAACGCCAGCCGTCCGGCGCCGGACACTCGCAGCTTGCACACCAGCAGCAGATCGCGCACCGCGTACGACTCGACAACCGGACGGGTCTGGTTGTAGCCATAGCCGTCATCGATGGGAACCTCTTCCGTTTCGCCAGGCCGGCCCGGCCGACGCCGCCCATGGCGGTAGGTGAGCCAGTCAGTGGGGATTTTGGAAGTCGGAAGTCGGAAGTCGGAAGTTGGAAGGTCGGACATTTCGAGGTCGCGTGGCTCGATTTCTTCTTCTGAACCCTGAACCCTGAACCCCGAACCCTCCACGGCCTCCCAGCGCGTGCGGCCCGGCTCGCCAAGCCAACGATCGGCCAGGCCGTCATTCGGCGGCTGAAAGGCGGCGTCATGCACCAGAATGGCCAAGGCGCGAAGGTTCCTGAGCGTCTTGCGTTGGATGACGCCGTCGGCGTAGACGTCGCCGGCGCGGATTTCGATCGTTTCTCCCGGCAGTCCGGCGATCCGTTTGACGAACACCTCAGTGGCCCTGCTGGGATCGCGGAAGGCCGCCAGTTCCCAGCGCCTCGGCCGACGCGCCAGAAACGCCGCGCGGTGAACCAGAATCCGGTCGCCCTCGGCCGGCGGTACCGCTTCCAACTCGACGGCGGCCGACCCACAGTTCGGGCACACCGCTCGCTTGCCCGGCATTGCCGGTTCGTCGGCGCCGCAGGCGAAGGGAAGGCCGCACTCAGGGCAAGTGATGTCGCGGTGCAGGCCCACCAGCGCATCGGCCATCGAGCCGGTCGGGACGATGAACCACTCGACCTGCCATGTGACCACCAGGGCCAGCACGATCAAGAGCTTCACGACGGTTTCGACCGACTGCCGTAGCGGGCAAGAGGTGGCGGAGCGAACGCTGCTTTTGACGCGCAGGACGTACATGGGTCATTGGTATCCTTGTTCCCACGCGGAGCGTGGGAACGAGCAACTGACAACTGACCTCACTTCTCCGCCCCCGTCTCCAGCACGGCCAGAAACGCCTTCTGCGGAATATCGACGTTCCCGACCGACTTCATCCGCTTCTTGCCTTCGCGCTGCTTGGCCCAGAGCTTGCGCTTGCGCGTGATGTCGCCGCCGTAGCACTTGGCGGTGACGTTCTTGCGCATGGCGGAAATGGTTTCGCGCGCGATGATCCGGCTTCCAATGGCGGCCTGGATGGCGACCTCGAACATGTGCCGGTCGATTTCGCCGCGTAGCTTTTTGACGATGGCCCGGCCGCGGCGGTCGGCGTCGGCCCGGTCGCAAATGACCGACAGCGCGTCGACCCGTTTTCCGCCCACCAGGATGTCGAGCCGCGCCAGGTTGGCGGGGAAATAGCCGACCAATTCGTAATCCATCGTGCCGTAACCGCGCGTGCAACTTTTGAGCTTGTCGTGCAGATCGTAGATCACCTCGGCCAGCGGCAGGTTGTAGACCAGCATGGCTCGAGTGGGCGAAAGGTACTCGGTTCGCACGTATTCGCCGCGGCGGTCGGTGCAAAGCTGCATCACCGAACCGATTGATTCGGTGGGGAGCACGAAGCTCACCTTGACCACCGGCTGGCGAAATTCCTCGATGTCGCCGGCGTCGGGCACCTGTTGCGGATTGTAGATCCGCAGGGTCTCGCCCGCCTTGGTGACGATCTCGTAGGTGACGTTGGGCGCGGTCTGCACCAGGTCGAGGTCCGATTCCTGTTCCAGCCGCTGCTGGATGATCTCCATGTGCAACAGTCCCAGGAAGCCGCAGCGAAAGCCGAATCCCAGGGCATCGCTCGTTTCGGGTTCAAAGATGAAACTGGGGTCGTTGATCGAAAGCTTGCTGAGAGCCTCGCGCAGCTCCTCGAAATTCTGGCCGTCGGAGGGGTAAAGGCCGCAGAACACCATCCGTTTCGGCTGCTGGTAGCCCGGCAGGGCCACCGCCGCGTCGTCGCCCGGCGTGCCCACCGTGTCGCCGACATGAACCTGGCTGAGCGACTTGATGTTGCAGATCAGGTAACCGACCTGCCCGGCTTGCAACGCCTCGCAGGCCTTGCGTTGGGGCACGAACTGGCCCAGTTCGAGTACCTCGTGGACGTAGCCGGTCTTGAGGAATCGGATCTTCTGCCCTTTCATCACGGTGCCGTTCATCAGTCGCACGTAGGTAATCGCGCCGCGGAATTCATCGTAGTGCGAATCGAACACCATCGCCTGCAACGAGCCGCCCGGGTCGCCGGCGGGCGCCGGGATCCGCTCGACGATCGCGTCCAACAGCGCCTCGACGCCCAGCCCCGTCTTGGCGCTGACCGGCAACACGTCGGCCGAATCGATCCCGAGGCTATGTTCCATCTCCTCCATCACCTGCTCGGGCCGAGCGTGGACGAGGTCGATTTTGTTCAACACCGGCACGATCGTCAGCGCGCTTTCCATGGCCGCGAAGGCATTGGCCACTGTTTGGGCTTCGACCCCTTGGAAGGCGTCGACCAGCAGCAAGGCCCCTTCGCAGCAGGCGAGACTCCGCGACACTTCGTAATGGAAATCGACGTGGCCCGGCGTATCGATCAGGTTGAGCTCGTAAGTCCGGCCCTTGGACAAGTAGCGCATCGAGACGGCACGGGCCTTGATGGTGATGCCCCGTTCGCGTTCCAGGTCCATGTCGTCGAGCAACTGTTCGCGCAGCTCGCGGCGGCTGACCGTGCCGGTCAATTCGATCAGCCGGTCGGCCAACGTGCTCTTGCCGTGGTCGATGTGGGCGATGATGCAGAAGTTGCGGATGTGCTGGCAGTCGATGTGCGACAAGGGGGACGTCCGGGGTTCAGGGTTCAGGGTTCGGGGTTCGGGGGGGAGTTATACTGCGAGCGGGCTGCTTCCGACACTAACCCGCGGCGCAAGCAAGGCGCGTAACTACTTGCCTTGCTTGCGCCGCGGGTTAGTGTACAGGACTGCGGAATGTCTAACCTCTAACCTCTAACCTCTAACCTGCGTCGATGCTCCGCTCGCGCCAATCCCGCGGCGCCGATGTAACCGGCGTCGCCGCCCAGCGTGGCATAGTCGATTTTCGTTCGCTCGGCGAGCACGGGAAACGCCCGGCGGCGGACTTCCTCGCGCACTCGCTCGATGAAGCGGCGTCCGACGGCCGTTTTTTCGCAGCCGAACGTCATGGCCCCGCCCAGCACGATGCCACTGGGGTCGATCGTATGCATCACGCTCACGACGCCCACCCCCAGGTAACGGGCCGTGTCGAGAATGATTTCCATCGAAAGCTCATCTCCCGCGTCGGCCTCCTGGGCCAGCAGCAGCGGCGTCAAAGTTTCGCCTGCTTCGATCCGCGCGGCGAGCGAGCTCGTCTGTCCGGAATCCAGCGCCTCGCGGGTGCGTTTCACCACCGCCGGGGCGCTGGCGTAGGCCTCGAGGTGTCCGGTCTGGCCGCAGGTGCAGAGGCGCGCGTCGTCGCGATAATCAATGATGATGTGGCCGCACTCGGCGCCGTGGCTGTGTTCGCCGTCGATCGACCGCTCGCCGACGATAATGCCGGCGCCAATGCCGGTGCCCAGCGTGAATAAGACCATGCTGGGAAGTTCCTTGCCGCTTCCGACCCAAAACTCACCGTAGGCCGCCGCCGCGGCGTCGTTGGCGAAGGCCACCGCGAGGCCGCACTGACGAGCCAGGGTATCTCGAATCGGGAAATTGATCCAGCCCGGCAGGTTCGCCGGATCCACGAGCAATCCGGCCGGAAGGTCCATCGTGCCCGGCGACCCAAGGCCGACGCGCGCCACTTGCGCAAGCTGCAGGCCGGCCGCGGCGATCGCCCGCAGCACCGCTTGGGCCATGCGGCGAGTCGCATCTTCCGCGCCCCTTTGGGGTTCGGTCTCGATACTGATCCAGGAAAGGGGTCGCCCCCGGTCGTCGACGACCCCCACTTTCATATTGGTGCCGCCTAGATCGACGCCCACAAAAAAAGGGCCTTGAGCCTCGGCCAGCGGCAGGAAACGACGCGACTCGGGCATGGCATCGGGCCGAACCGACGACGGTTCGATCGGGGGCGGAGGGGAAGGAGCGATAGGGCAAGTATAAGGGCCGCATCGGGTAACGGCAATCGCAGGTGTTCAAACCGGCCCACCGCCGTGTTCAACGCCTCTAGCCGTCCCCGCCTACACGCTGGTACTATGATACTTCACGCGGTCGAGAATGAGACATTCACGGTGGCTGGGGCGGAGCCTAAGCGATGCCCCGGTCGCTATGTAGCCGGGCATCGCTTCCCATGAAAACCATTCGCAAGCTGCTGGTCGCCAACCGCAGTGAAATCGCGACCCGCGTGTTCCGCACCGCCCACGAACAGGGCATCCGCACCGTTGCCATCTACTCCCACGAGGACCGCTTCGCGCTGCACCGCTTCAAGGCCGACGAAGCCTATCTCATCGGCCGCGCGGGCGAGCCGATCCGGGCCTATCTCGATATCGAGGGCATCGTCGAATTGGCCCTCCGCCACGGCGTCGACGCGATCCATCCCGGCTACGGGTTCCTGTCGGAGAACCCGGATTTCGCTCGGGCCTGCGAAGCGGCGGACATCCTCTTCTGCGGCCCGCCGCCCACGATTCTCGAACAGCTTGGCGACAAGCTCGTCGCCCGCAAAATCGCCGGCGAAGCCGGCGTGCCCGTGCTCGCCGGCAGCAGCCAGCCGATCAGCGCCGGAAAGGACGCCAACCAACTGGCCGAAAAACTCGGCTACCCCGTGCTCCTGAAAGCCGCCAAGGGGGGCGGCGGACGCGGCATGAGGGTGGTCAACCGCGCCGAGGAACTGGCGGCCTCGCTGGAACAAGCCCAACGCGAGGCCAACGCCGCCTTTGGCAGCCCCGATGTGTTCCTGGAGAAGTTCATCGCCCGACCACGGCACATTGAAGTCCAGTTGATGGGCGACAAGCACGGACACCTGGTCCATCTCTTCGAACGCGACTGCTCCGTGCAAAGGCGGCACCAGAAGGTGGTCGAGATCGCCCCGGCCGTGAACCTCGACGCCGCTCTGCGGGCCGGAATTTGCGAGGCCGCGCTGACCATCGGCCGCGCCGTGCGCTATGAAAGCGCCGGCACCGTCGAGTTCCTGGTCGATTCCCAGACCGGCAAGTTCTACTTCATCGAGGTCAACCCTCGCATCCAGGTCGAGCACACTTGCACCGAGCAAGTCACGGGCGTCGACCTGGTGAAGTGCCAATTGCTGGTGGCCCAGGGACGGCCGTTGGACGACCCCGACATCGGACTCGGCTCACAAGACGCGGTTCGGGTGGAAGGCTACGCCATGCAGTGCCGGATCACCACCGAGGATCCGCTGAACAACTTCCGCCCCGACTACGGCCGGGTGGCCCACTACCGCTCGACGGGCGGACCCGGCGTGCGGCTCGACGCCGGCACGGCCTTTTCCGGGGCCATGGTCACGCCCTATTACGATTCGCTGCTGGTCAAGGTCATCACGTCGGGCAAGCGCTTCAGCGAGGCCGCTCGCCGCATGGAACGCTGCCTGCAAGAGTTCCGCATCCGCGGGGTGAAGACGAACATCCCTTTCCTGATCAACCTGGTCACGCACCCCCAGTTCATCGCCGGCGGATGCACGACGCGGTTTCTCGACGAGACGCCGGAACTATTCCAGTTCGTCGCCCGCCGCGACCGCGCGACGAAGGTGTTTCTTTACCTGGCCGACGTGCTGGTGAACGGCCACGCGCTGGTCAAGAACCGACCCGCGCGAATTCGCCGCGAGCCGGCGCCCTTGCCCGCCCTCGACCACGACCTCGACCGGCGCGCCCCGCCGCCCGAGGGCACGCGGCATCGACTCAAGCAGCTTGGCGCCGAAGGCTTCAGCCAGTGGGTGCTGAAGCAGAAGCCGCTCCTGCTGACCGACACGACCCTCCGCGACGCCCACCAGTCGCTCTTGGCGACGCGGTTGCGAACGCACGACATGCTGGCCGTCGCCGAGACCTACGCCCGGCGGCACGCCGAGTTGTTTTCGCTCGAAATGTGGGGTGGGGCCACCTTCGACACGGCGATGCGGTTTCTCAAGGAGTGCCCTTGGCAACGGCTGGCCGACCTGCGGGAAAAAATACCCAACATCCTGTTCCAGATGCTGCTGCGCGCTTCCAACGCCCTGGGCTACTCGAATTACCCCGACAACCTGGTAAGGGCCTTTGTCGAGGAGGCGGCCGACGCGGGGATCGACCTGTTTCGCGTCTTCGACTCGCTCAACTGGGTTCCCAACATGCGGGTGGCCATGGAGGCCGTGCAAAAAACCGGCGCGATTTGCGAAGCGGCCATCTGCTACACGGGCGACGTACTCGATCCCAAGCGCGCCAAGTACGACCTGAAGTACTATGTCGAGTTGGCGCGGGAGCTTGAGGGGATGGGCGCCCACATGCTGGCCATCAAGGACATGGCCGGCCTGTGCAAGCCCTACGCCGCCGAAAAGCTGGTCCGCGCGCTGAAGCAGGAGGTGGGCATCCCGATCCACTTCCACACGCACGACACGAGCGGCGTGCAAGCCGCCGCGATCCTCAAGGCGGCCGAGGCCCATTTGGACATCGCCGACGCGGCCTTCGCCCCGATGTCGGGCCTTACGTCGCAGCCCAACCTGAACTCGGTGGTCGAGGCGCTGCGTTTCACGCCCCGCGACACGGGCCTCGCCGCCGGACCACTCGAGGAGACGGCGAACTACTGGGAGGCGGTGCGCGAGTTTTACGCCCCCTTCGAGACGGGCATGATGGCCGGCACCGCCGACGTCTACCGGAACGAGATGCCTGGCGGCCAGTACACCAACCTCTACGAACAGGCCAAGGCCATCGGCCTGGGCCACCGCTGGCACGAGATCTGCAAGATGTACGCCGACGTCAACCAACTCTTTGGCGACATCGTCAAGGTCACGCCTTCATCGAAGGCGGTCGGCGACATGGCCTTGTTCCTGATCGCCAACCAGCTCACGGTCGACGACGTGCTCGATTCCGAGCGCGATTTGTCGTTTCCCGAATCGGTGGTCGACCTGATGGCGGGCCGCATGGGTCGTCCGCCCGGTGGTTTTCCGGCCAAGGTGCAAAAGCGCATCCTGCGCGGGCAAAAGCCGCTGCGCGGGCGGCCCGGGGCGAGCCTGCCGTCGGCCGACCTCAAGGCCGCGGCGGCCGAACTGGAAAAGCGCACCGGCCGGCCCGCCTCGCGCCGCGACGTGGTCTCGTATTTGATCTATCCGCGCGTCGTGGCCGAGTTCCTCGCGCACGGCGAGATGTACGGCGACACGAGCATCCTCCCCACGCCGGCCTTTCTTTACGGGCCGTTGCCCAACGAGGAAATCTCGGTCGAGATCGAGCCGGGCAAGACGCTGGTGATCAAGTTCCTCACGGTCGGCGATCCGCAACCCGACGGTTGCCGCACCGTGTTCTTCGAGCTCAACGGCCAGCCCCGCGACGTGACCATCCGCGACGCCGCGCTGGAGCCCGACGTTGGCCGGCGCCCCAAGGCCGATCCGGCCAAGGTGAAGGAGGTTGGCGCGCCGATGCCCGGCATGGTGGTCCAGGTGGCCGTTCACGCCGGCGACACGGTCGCGAAGGGGCGGAAACTCTTGACGATGGAAGCCATGAAAATGGAGACCACGCTTTACGCCGAGCGCGACGGCCAGATCGCCGAGGTGCTCGTCGCGCCGGGCGACCAGGTCGCGACCGGTGACTTGATCGTGAAGTGGGAGTAGTCGGAGTAGACGGGAACGCCTCCCTGCCGCGCGCATGCGTTTCGGGCTCGGCGAAATAACCGTGACCAAGGACATCGACATGTGCCGGTGAGCTAAGTATACGATGACTGGTTGACACAGCGGGCCGCGCACGGCAACATTTCGTGGGCGGAGGCCAAGCACCGCATGTCTGGAAATTGATCTGTCTGGAAATGGAACGCCCGTGCGCATTGACTCGATCGAAGTGTTTCACGTCGCGATGCCCTTGATCAGCCCTTGGCGGACGGCCTACGGCGAGGACGCGGCGATCGAGTCGGTGCTGGTCAAGATGCAAAGCGGCGGCGTGACCGGCTGGGGCGAATCGGCCCCGTTCGCCGCTCCTTGCTATAGCGGGGAATGGGCCGGCGGAGCGTTTTACGTGATCCGCGATTGGCTCGCCCCCGCGCTGGTGGGCGGGTGGATCGAGTCGGGCGACGCCCTGCAAGCGCGGCTGGCGCACTTCAAGGGGAACCCTTTCGCCAAAGCGGCTCTCGACACGGCCTGGTGGGTGCTCGAAGCCAATCGCCGCGGGCAGCCGCTGCATCAACTACTGGGCGCCACCCGCGACGCGGTCGACGTCGGCGCCGATTTCAGCGTGATGGATTCGATCGGCGACCTGTTACGCGCGATGGGCGGCGCGGTCGAGTCGGGCTTCCAACGGATCAAGCTCAAGTACCGCCCCGGCTGGGACATGGCGATGCTGCGGGCCGTGCGGCAGGAGTTCCCCAGCCAGACGATCCACATCGACTGCAACAGCGGCTACAGCATGCGGCACTTCGAAATGTTCTGCCAGCTCGACGATTTCAACCTGGCGATGATCGAGCAACCGCTGTCGCACGACGACCTGATCGACCATGCGCGGCTGCAATCGGCCATTCGCACGCCGGTCTGCCTCGACGAGAGCGTCAGTTCGGTGTTCCGCGCCGAGCAGGCGCTCGACCTGGGCAGTTGCCGCTGGATGAACATCAAGCCGGGCCGAGTGGGAGGGCTGACCAACGCCGTGGCGATCCACAACCTGTGCCGCGAGGCGAAGGTTCCCTGCTGGGTCGGCGGCATGCTCGAAAGCGCCGTCGGCGGCCGAATTGGCGCGGCGCTGGCGACGCTCGACAACTTCACCTACCCGGCTGACATTTTCCCCTCGTCGCGGTTTTACGCGAGGGATCTCAGCCGGCCGGAAATCGAGTTGGTCCGTGGACCCGACGGCGGCCCGCGGGTGGCGCTGTCGAACGAGCCGGGGATCGGCACCGAGCCGGACCCCGAGCGGCTGGAGACCTGCTGCCGAGCAAGGGCGAAGATCGAGGCGGCATAAGCTCGATTGTTGCGGTTGTCGCAGCCAGTTTGCCGCGCGGTCCATGAGCAGATAGAATCGAGCGTAGGGATTGAGGGTCTGACGATGAAAACAGTCAAATACGTGTACTGGGAGGAGGAGGGCGCCTGGATTGGCCACCTCCAAGACTATCCCGATTACTGGACTCAAGGTGCGACGCTCGACGACCTCAAGGAGCACCTCAAGGATCTACATCGAGATTTGACGAGCGGCGAGCTAGCTGGCATTCGCAAGGTCGACGAGTTGATCGTACAATGAAGCGGGCAGGCCTGATTGCGACGATTGAGCGATTCGGTTGTGTGCTGGTCCGGCACGGAGGTAAGCACGACTGGTATCGCAATCCGATGAGCGGGGTTTCACAACCAGTACCGCGTCACCGTGAGATCAAGGAGGGGCTAGCGCGACGCATCATCAAGATGCTGAGCAATCCGTGACCCAGAAAACTCCTTGCTGGGGTCGCCTTGAAGATCCCGAGCCAGCCAAAATTCAGTGCCGGAATCCTCATCTCGCTGAAGTGACGCCTCAAAGCTGGCATGAAGCTGCACGATCAATTCTCTTTTTCCTGAGCGCAACCCCTGTGGCACGCCATCACCAAACCGTTCCTCCATTTCGTCCGCGACCGTCGTCGGGCAGAAACGCTTGACGTCGCTGATAAACTGGTCCACCGCCTCCCTGCTGACCGACCTTCGGACCCCCTGCAATGACCGCCCTAGCTCCTCGACGCTTACGACGACGGCGACATCCGAGTAATTGCCAACCTGCCGCGACGCCGTTTCGGGCATTGCCTCGATCGCGTCGCGAAGGCAACGTCGGTGCGTGCGGTTAACGGCTTCCTCTAGGTCCGCGCCACAATAGAATCGGCCTTCGCGGAGGCTTTCGGAAAAGCGCGGCTTAAGGACGTCGCGAATGGCGTCCGCGGTTGGGATCTGAATTCGAGGCTGGCTCTGGTTCGTATCCTGCTCGGCCAGGAGCTCGCTGAGGTAGTGGTCGAGAATCTCGACCGAATCGTCCAGCGTCGGCGGCGGAACGGGCACAAAGCTCCCGAACCGACCGCTCCGGATGACCGCGTCGTCAAGCGAGTCGACGTAATTGGTCGTGCCTACGACGAGTCGCCCCAGTCGCGAGACTCGGTCAAGCTGCACCAAGAGCTCATTGACGCTCGCCTTTTCGTCGCTATGCATGTCAAACTGTTCGCGTCGCGAGCGAGCAACCGCATCCAGTTCGTCGATGACCAGCATCCGGCGCTCGTTTTCAGCGACCCAATCAAATTGCTCGCGGATCATGATTTGGCCCCAGCCAATGTACACCCCGCGCAAGTCCGACGGGCTGAGCAGGCGGACGTCGTGGTCCAGCTCGCCCGCGATGGCTCGCGCAAGCAGCGACTTGCCACAACCTGGGGGCCCGAAAAATAAAATGCCCGAGCACCGCGACGATCGCCGAATTGCCCTGCGGTGCGTTTCCGGCCAGATAATGTCATCCGCGATCTGCTTGCGGACCGTCTTGTAGCCAGCGACCTGGGCAAGCTTGATACGGGGGTCGACGGGAGCGATAACCGTGGGAGGGTCGATTCCCGACCCTGCGGGGCCCGGAAGATCATCAGGTGGCTGCTCGCAAAGCGCCTTCGGCCTGAACTGCAAGAACGTGTCACCCGCGCCGGGCGCAAGCACATGGCCGCGCGAGCCAAGATGGTGTGCCAAATCCGCCAGGTAGGGTCCGGCCCAAAGCACCGCCTCGCTTGGAACGACGAGGTTGAACGTGTCGTCGTTCTTTCTTTTCAGCCTCGCGAAGACCTTTTGGGCATAGAACGCCTCCATCGGTCCCGACCCGAGCAGTGTTTCCACCTCGTAACGGTCTCGCCCATTGACGACATCCGTGCGGGAGACTTTCTTCACGTCGCCATACTCGTCGAGCTCTTCGACGGAGATCTCCTCAAACGCCACCTTCGAGTCGGGTTGTGTCGCTTTGATCCAGTGCGCAAGTTGCGACTTGATGGCCAACGCGGTCCCGCTTTCGTTGCTGCCCTTGAATTTCGATGGCCCCTCTGACGATAACAACCTGCCGAGATTCCCAGCGGATCGCGCCAAGAGGTGCGGGTATGCGTCCTTGCTCCAAAGGAGCGTCGTGATCGGAGATATGTCAGAATCCGCTCCCTTGGGCTGCCCTCCTAGCAAGAAGAGGCATTCGAGGATGGATTTGACTTCCGCGGGCAATCGGCCGTCTTTTTGGAGGGGTGGCTGCGGCCTGAAGTCGAAGATCGGCCCGGGCCAGATCGCGCGAAGCCGGGCGGAGTCGACCGGTGAGTCCGAATCCTTCTTCAGTGCAACCAGGTTCATGTGGTGCGGCTCGTCGCAAAGCTGCAGGGCTTCCGCGCTCAAAACAGACCCCGTGAGGTACATCTGCAACATCGCGGCCGGGCCAACGATGACCTTCGGCGCTCGGTCGGCGAAATGGGATGTGCGCCCAAATCCTTGGGCGGCGCGGTATGCCCAACTGGCCATGCCTTCGAACGTCGGCTGGAGCCAGCGTTGGGTCGCGGAATCGTCCGGAACGTGCAGGAGGCACAGCAACGGATCATGTGCTGTCAAGGCTCGGAGGAACGCGATCTCGCGGTTTGCCTCGAGCCCCATCGCGCTTGGCCAAAACGGATCGGGCAAGATGACTTCCACCGGCGTCCGCGTGGCGGCCTCGGCAGGGTTCGATTCCGGAGAATCCGTCGGCACGTCGTCGCGCACCACAAGGCTGAAGAAATCGTCGCGGCCCCACCGATCCGTGGACGGGCGAACCTCCAACCCAGCGCGTTCGAGCTGCTTGCGGACCGCTCGCAGCGACTCTTGCCGAAGCCGCTCTGTGGCGTAGCCGAACGCCGCGACCAACTCCGCGAGCGTCGACTTCATGCCGGTCAGACTCAGGTCATTTCGGAACTTCGTACCGCGCTTCCGGGCTTCCAACATTGCCTCGGCGAGCGGGCGAACCTCGTCTCGATTGACCTGCTCGCGGCGGTTGGCATCTTCCGGCAAGCGAATGGTCAAAGTGTCCCCGCTCCGACGCTCGACGACGCCGACGACGCGGGGATCGTCGAGTCGAATCACCGTGTCGCCTTGCTGAACTCGCATCGCGTTTTTCCAGAGAAAGGGCAATTGGACCAAAGGACAAAACCGGCATATGGGCGGGCGGTCTTCGTCAGAATCCCACCATGATACAAACTGCACCGCCAAATGCAAACGAGATTTGTTGGCCGATTTGGCCTATACTATACGGGCCCTTTCGGCGCTGAAATCACGATGGAGATTGCCATGCATTTCTTGCTCTACGTTTGTCACCCGGCGGATGAAGCAAAAACGAGCCTACAAGCAAGGCGGCAGGTGTACGAGCGCTTGGTCGAGGAACATTTTATTTGCCGCGGCCGATTCTGTGGGCACTGCGACTATTTCTCAATCGGCGGCCGATGGTCCGGGATGCCGGATCTCTTGCGGTTGAAGCATGCGGACCCGCCGCGCTTCCGGGATTTCTTGAAGAAATACAAGGACATCCACAACGCAAAACGGGCCCTCGCCCTTTTCAAGAGGACATACGCTGATTACGAAGGCCGACCGCCTATCTGCCGTGACGACCCAGGAATCGACGGTGCGCCGGACGACGCCCGATTGATGGACAAGACCTTACTTTCAGAGCTGAAGCGAGGCTTCTCCGAATACGTCGAGTATGCGATCCCCTGGGAAAAACCCAACGTCATCTTCACCGTACTCGATGACAGCGTAGAAGATCAAGTAATTTCGCCACGAGAGGCGGCGGAAACCGACCCCGAATTCGTCACACCTGGAGCCGAGTTCAGGAAATGCCGCCAGGAGCTGAAACTTCGCGAGCAGCGACTCGATCAACTTCGCCGCGGCCTGCGGCTTGTCTTGGGCCACGAAGTCCTGGATTTCCTTGAGGTCTTGCTTCGCGAGAGCGCTGACCGAGGCGGCTTTCATTCGTTCGTGCGCCCCGACATCATCCGTCGGTTTCGTTCGCGGAGTTCTTCGAACACCTCGTCCGCCGGTTGACACCTTCCTTCGCGCAAATCATCGAGACCGGCCTTGAGTTCCTTTCGTAAGACCTCGACACGCCGCGCCCGGTGCTCGCGCTTGCGGGTCTCCCATTCGTCATCGGAGATCGCGCCGAAATCGCGCCGATTGAGCCCCATCATCAGCCAACCTTCCAAAACCTTGTCCGACTGGCTCTGCTGCGCCTCGCGGATCAGGCTGCGGATGTACTCGCTGGCGGTGCTGTAGTCCCCGTCAGCCACCTGGCTCTCGACGAAAGCCTTCATCGGCTCGGGCAACGACACGTTGAGGGAAGTCATTTCCATGCTCGAATTATGACCTCAATGACCGATTCTGTCAAATACTGCCATTCACGCCAGCCGGCGGCGCGAAGTGCGGCGGCCGGCGCGCCAATGGGTTCGTCGGGGTGCCCGGCGCGTCGCAGGCGAGCACGCCGTCGGCTTCCAAGAGCGACACCAAAGCCAGCGCGCCGACGCCGTTGCTCGTGGAAGTCAGGAAGCCACGGCGCAGGGGGGTGGGTGGATCGAATCGGGCGACGCACTGCAAGCGCGGCTGGCCCACTTCAAGGGAAACCCCTTCGCCAAAGCCGCGCTCGACACGGCCTGGTGGGTGCTCGAAGCCAAGCGCCGCGGAATGCCGCTGCATAAGCTGCTTGGCGCCACGCGCGCCGCGGTCGACGTCGGGGCCGATTTCAGCGTGATGGACTCGATCGGCGATCTGTTGCGCGCGCTCGGCGTTCCGCGCCGAGCAGGCGCTCGACCTGGGCAGTTGCCGTTGGATGAACATCAAGCCCGGCCGCGCCGCCGGGCTGACGAACGCCGTCGCGATCCATAACCTCTGCCGCGAGGCGAAGGTCCCCTGCTGGGTAGGCGGCATGCTCGAAAGCGCCGTCGGGGGGCGAATCTGCGCCGCGTTGGCCACACTCGACAACTTCACCTACCCGGCTGACATTTTTCCCTCGTCGCGTTTTAAGCGCGGGATCTCAGCCGGCCGGAAATCGAGTTGGTCCGTGGACCCGACGGCGGCCCGCGGGTTGCGCTGTCGAACGAGCCGGGGATCGGCACCGAGCCGGACCCCGAGCGGCTGGAGACCTGCTGCCGGGCTCGGGCCAGGATCGAGGCGGCATAAGCTCGATTGTTGCGGTTGTCGCAGCCAGTTTGCCGCGCGGTCCATGAGCAGATAGAATCAGCGTATGGATTGAGGGTCTGCAGCGGTGGGAAATAGGATCCATGGCATGGCGATCAACTGGCAGGACTACATCGAGGAGCGCAAGGAGGTGATGCTGGGCAAGCCCGTCTTCAAGGGCACGCGGCTCACGGTCGAGCACATCCTCAAGGAATTAGGCACGGGCATGAGCCAACAGGAATTGCTCGGCCATTATCCGACGCTCAAACCAGAGCACCTCCGCGCGGCCGCGCTTTATGCCGCGGCTGTAATGTCGATGGACGAGACGATCTACCAGTAGCGAAGCGGGAATCCGTCAATGGACTTTCTCGCTGACGAGAATGTGCCCCGTCCCTTGGTCGCTTGGATCCGCGAAGCCGGGCACGACGTGCTCCACGCGCCCGAATCGCAACCCGGCGCCGAGGATACCGAGTGGCTGAGCCGTGCCGAAGTTGCGGGCCGCGTGATTGTGACCTCGGACAAGGATTTTGGGGAACTGGTCTTCCTCTTTACAAGATGTGTAGAACAACGAGGGCAACGCCCCTGGTAGCGATCGCGGAAAAACCGATGGTCAAGCCGCGCTCCGCTTTCAATGGGTTAACCGAATTGCCAAAGAACCGAACGGGGGCTTCCCGCCTTCGGCGGATTTCGCTTGGGATCAGCAGCCCGCATCCCCTGCGCGGCGCTGCCTAAAAACTGAGCACAACCAACCGCCCGCGGCGCCCGCTGAAACGGCTGGCAAATCGGATGAAATCCTTGACGCGAAAAACTGTTTTCTATGGATTTTCATGGGGCCTTTTCGGTGGGCGGTTCCCGCGTCGTGGTTCATCGCGCTCATCGCTTTGGCAACGGGCTGCCTACGGTTTGAGCGGCTCTGCCCATAAATTAGGCACGACTTCCTCGTGGCAATCCAGCATCATTTTGACAGGTGGGCAGGCCACCCGCGATGCCGGGCGCGCGGACTGGCGACCGCCGCCCGCCAGAACGGCCCATTCGGTTCGCATTTTTCGGCGAAATCGCTGCATTGGCCGCCGATGGGCCCGGCTGCGGGCCGATCGCGGTTGCGGACGCCGGAGGG
>DATKSN010000002.1:0-19815 GCA_035531595.1 Pirellulales bacterium
CCGGGAGGCGCCCGCGGCCCCAGGAGGCCCCCAGACGTGCCGAGCCGGGAAATGAAGGGAAACCCGCGGCAGCCCCCCGCCCCGCGTCCAGCGGCCGCTCACGCGGCCGCGCGGCACCGGCCGCTTACGTCTGAATTACAGCTGCATACATTGACCATGTCACCTGATCGGGACCATAATGACATCATGAACACCTTCCTAAGCATCTTCCGACGACTTCCGCTCGCCCTGCTGCCGCTCGTCGCCCCCGCCGCGGCCGACGACACGGCCCCGGTCGATTTCAACCAGGTCGCCCCGATCTTCAGGCAATACTGCCTCGGTTGCCATAATGCCACCGACGCCGAACACGGCCTGGTCCTCGAAAGCTACGATGCCGTGCTCCAAGGCGGCGACGACGGCGCGGTGCTCGTGCCGAAAAAGAGCTCCGAGAGCCGGCTGTTGCTGATGCTCGACGGACGCGCCAAGCCCGTCATGCCGCCCGAAGGCAACGAAGGTCCGACGAAGGCCGAAATCGCGCTCTTGGCCGCCTGGATCGATGCCGGCGCCAAGGGCCCCAGCGGCCAAACGCCCGATCCCACGCTGCTGGTGACGCCCAAGGTCGAATTGCTCGCTCCGGCGCGGCGCGTGATCAACGCGGCCGCCATCAGCCCCGATGGCAAGCTGGCCGCGCTGGCCGGCTATGGCGAGGTGCGGCTGGTGGCCACCGACAACCGGACGACACAGCGCACCTTGTCGGGACACCGCGGCAATGTCACCGACGTCGCGTTCTCCAGCGACGGTTCCCAGCTTCTCACGGCCGCCGGCGAGCCAGGCTTGTTCGGCGAAGTCAAGCTTTGGAACACCGCCGACGGCGCGCCGCTGCGAACGATCGTCGGCCATCGCGACGCCCTCTACGCGGCCGCGCTGGCGCCCGATGGCAAGCTGATCGCCACCGGCGGGTACGATCAGGAAATCAAGCTCTGGGACGCCGCCAGTGGTCAGGAAACACGAACGATCGCGGGGCACAACGGCGCGGTCTTCGACCTGGCCTTCAGCCCCAACGGCAAATACCTGGCCAGCGCCAGCGCCGATCGCACCGTCAAGCTCTGGGACGTCGCGAGCGGACAGCGTCTCGATACGTTTGGCCAGCCGTTGAAGGAGGTTTATGCGGTCGCCTTCAGCCCCGATGGGCGGCGCGTGGCGGCGGGCGGAGTCGACAATCGCATCCGAATCTGGCAGCTCGGCGATACGGCCCAGGAGGGAACGAACTCGCTGGTGATGACACGTTTCGCCCACGAAGGGGCGATCGTCGCCTTGGCCTATTCGCGCGACGGGCAGGCGCTTGCGACGTCGTCCGAGGACCGAACGGTGCGTGTCTGGGACGCCCAGACCGTGATTGAACGCCAGTCGCTTGAAACGCAGCCCGACTGGCCGTCGGCGCTCGCCTGGGGGCCGGACAACCATACGCTTCTCGTCGGCCGCCTCGACGGCTCGCTGGCCTTCTACGACGCGGCCACCGGGCAGGTCATTCCTCCGCCCAAGCCCGAACTGGCCGTCGTGTGGCCCCGCGGAGCGCAGCGAGGCGCGACGACCATGCTGAAACTGATGGGCAAGAACCTACTCGACGCCGGCAGCGTGCAGTTCACCACTCCGCAGATCAAGGCGCGAATCGTGCCGGCCGAGACGCCGCGGGCCGACGAACTATGGATCGAAATCACGCCGGCGGCGGACCTGCCGCGCGGCACGTACCCGCTGGCCGTGGTCACGCCCGGCGGCACGAGCGGAACGCTGCCGTTGGAGATTGACGATTTGGTCCAACAGACCGAGACCGAGCCGAACCACCTGACGGCCACGACACCCATCGTCGCGCCGCCGGTGGCCGTGTGGGGAGTGGTCGCCGCGCGCGGCGACATCGACCAGGTCGGCTTCGACGCCAAGGCAGGCCAGACGATCGTCTGCGAGTTGGCGGCCAAGCGATTCGGCTCGGCGTTGAACGCCGTGCTCACCGTGCTCGACCCGGCCGGAAAGGTCGTCGCCGCCAACAACGATTTCGACGGTCAGGACGATCCACTCTTGGCCTACCAGGCGCCGGCGGACGGCCGCTATACCGTGCGGGTCAACGACCAGGCGATGAACGGATCGGACAAGCACTTCTATCGGCTCACGATCGGCGAGTTGCCCTACGTGACGGGCTGCTTTCCGCTGGGCGTGCCGGCCAACCAGGAAGCCGAAGTCGAGTTGGCCGGCTACAACCTTCCGCCGGGAACGAAGGTGAAAGTGCCGGCCGGGCCGCCGGACGACCTGCCGGTGCCGATCGACTTGAACCATTTCCGGGTCGCGCGGCCGCTGACGGTGCTCGCCGCGGCCGGCTCCGAGCGGGTCGAATCGGAGCCGAACGACGCCCCGGCCGAGGCGACGGCAATGGCCGTCCCGGGCGCCGTCAACGGCCGGCTCTGGGCGCGGCGCGATGGTCCAGCGGCCGACGTCGATCTGTTCCGCTTCGAGTCGCAAGCGGGGCAACGCTGGATCATCGAAACCGAGGGGGATCGCCGCGGTTCGCCCGCCGATACGCGCATCGAGGTGCTCGACGCCCAAGGCCAGCCGCTGACGCGCGCCCTACTGCAAGCCGTCCGCGATTCGTACCTGGAGTTCCGCGGCGTCGACTCGAACGCCGGCGGCCTGCGGCCGAAGAACTGGGAGGAGATGGAGCTCAACGAGTTGGTCTACGTGGCCGGCGAGGTCTGCAAGATTTTCCGCATGCCGCAAGGTCCCGATTCGGAAGTCGTGTTCTATACGCTCGGCGGAAGGCGGCGCTGCTTCTTCGACACCAGCGCCACCAGCCATTCCCTGGGCGACCCGCTCTACACGGTGGAGACGCACGCGCCGGCCGAGAAGCTCGTTCCCAACGGCCTACCCATCTTTCCGGTCTACTACGCCAACGACGACGACGCCGACCGCAAGCTGGGCCGCGACTCGAAGATCGAGTTCACCGCCCCGGCCGCCGGCGCGTATCTGGTGCGCGTCAGCGACGTGCGCGGCTTCGGCGGCGACCGCTTCGCTTACCGGCTGTTGGTCCGCGAGCCACGGCCCAATTTCCAGGTCAACCTGGCCGACGTCAACCCGGCGGTCAACGCCGGCAGCGGTCGCCGGCTTACGTTCAGCGCCGAGCGGCGTGACGGTTTCGACGGCGACATCACGATCGACGTGGCCGGCCTGCCGCCGGGCTTCACGGTTTCGACGCCGCTGGTGATTCAGGCCGGGCACGTCGAGGCCCGCGCCGTCTTGCACGCCGCGGCCGACGCCGCGCAGCCGACGCCCGACGCCTGGAAGCAGGTGAAAATCGTCTGCCGGGCCGAAATCGACGGCCGGCAGGTCGAAAAGGAAGTCAATCCGCTCGGTCAGGTCAAGCTGGCCGAAAAGCCGAACCTGCTGGTCGCGGTCGAGCCGGCGGAGTTGACGATCGCTCCGGGCACGACGATTTCGGCCCTCTTGAAAGTCGAACGCAACGGCTTCAACGATCGCATCACGTTCGACGTCGACAACCTGCCGCACGGCGTGATCGTCGACAACATCGGGCTCAGCGGCGTGTTGATTCCCGAGGGACAGAGCCAACGGCAGATCTTCCTGAGCTGCGCCAAGTGGGTGCCCGACATCGACCGCCGTTTCCACGCCTTGGCCAACAATGCCGGTGCCCAGGCTTCGCCCGCCGTGATGCTGCGCGTGCGGCGGCCCGCCGCGGCGAAGGAGTAGGAGAAAGGAGAAAGGAGAAAGTGTTCCTCGTTCGGGGCACCCGCGGCGTGGGTCGGCTCCGCGTGGGAACGTCTCTTCGGCCGCTCCGCGGCCAGGACGTCGCCAGTGCGATGAGAACGATGATCACCAGCGTACAAAACCAGCGAGTCAAAGACGCTTCCCGGCTGCGCGACCGCCGGCAGCGCGAGAAGCAGGGGCGGTTCGTGATCGACGGCGCCCGCGAGTTGGGCCGCGCGATCGACGGGGGCCTTGAGCTCCTCGAGGTCTTCGTCTGCCAGCCGCTATGCGTCGGCGATGCCGCCCGCTCCGTCGTCGCTCGTCTCGATGGCGCGAGCGTGGAACGGTTTGGCGTCACGCGCGACGTATTCGCCAAGCTCGCCTTCGGCGAGCGCGCGGAAGGGGTGCTGGGCGTGGCGCGGACGCCGCGCAACAGCCTGTCCGATTTGCGGCTTGGCGAGCGGCCGCTGGTGGCGGTCGTCGAAGCGATCGAAAAGCCGGGCAATCTGGGCGCCGTGCTGCGCAGCGCCGACGCGGCGGGCGTTTCCGCCGTGATCGCGGCGGGCCATGGAACGGACCTTTACAATCCCAACGTGATCCGCGCCAGCCTGGGCACGGTATTCACGCTCCCGGTGCGCGCGGCGGCCTGCGACGAAGCGCTGGAGTGGCTCCGCGAACAGGGCCTCGACGTCTTCGCCGCGCGGGTCGAGGCGCCGCGGCTTTACACCGACGTCGCCTACACCGGCCCGGCGGCCATCGTGCTGGGGAACGAAGTGGCCGGCTTGTCGAGCGTTTGGAACGCCTCCGGCGTCACGCCGGTCAGGCTTCCGATGCGGGGCGCGGCCGACAGCCTCAACATCGCCGCCGCCGCCGCCGTCTTGTTCTACGAGGCGCTGCGGCAACGGCATTCGGTCGTTTCGCAACGTCGAGATGGTCTTGATGACGACCCTTGATTGCAGGGGCGTCTTGGAATTCCGTTTCGTCGCGGATCATGCTACGACGACTGGCCAATCGGCCCGGAGTCGCGGACGACCAATTCGACGGTGTCGAGCAACTGGTCGAGACGGAAGGGCTTGTAGAGCACCGCCCCCGCCTGCAAACCGGCCTGGCGGCACTTGACGATGGAATGGCCGGGGTCGTAACCGAAGCCGGTCATCAGCACCAGGGGGACGTGCTCCATGATCGTTTGCAGCTTGGTCAGCGCTTCGTAGCCGTTCATGTCGGGCAGGCGGATATCGACGATGATCACGTCGTAGCTTTGACCGGGGCTGAGGTTGCGGACCATCGAGATCGATTCAGCGCCGGTGTGCGCGGTCTCGACGATACAGCCGTAACGCTCCAGCAGGTTATGGGCGGCCACGCGCACGCTGTTGTCGGCATCCGCCACCAGCACTTGCAGCCCGCGCAGCAGAGGCCGCTCGGTGTACTGCTGGGCCTGGGGATGGGCCGCGCTGGGGGCCATTTGCTGGCCCACCTTCTGGATCACCTGCTTGATGTCGCGGGCGTTGCGCAAAATGCGCTGCAGTCGTTCGGCGACTTCCGGCTCGTGGCCAATGTAGCGCTCCATGACGTTCACGGCGTCGTTGAGGATATCGTCGACGGGCAGCGCCACGGCGCTGTGGATCGCCTCGACGCTCTCGGCGGCGGCGCTGACCTTTTCGGCCACCAGCAATTCGAGCGTGTTCAGCGCCAGCGCCACGTCGCGGGTGAAGATTTCCAGGAACTGCAGATCGCTTTCGTTGAAGGCCCGCGGATCAGGGCTTTCGACGTTGAAGGTGCCGATCACCTCGTCGTGCAAGAGCAAAGGCACGGTGAGCGAGCTCTTGGCCCCCTTGGCCCCTTCGATATAGAGCGGATCCTCCGTCGTGTCCTCGCAGAGGTAGCTCTTGCCGGTGGACGCCACGAAGCCGGTGACGCCGTTGCCCTTGGGCTGGGCGTAGAGTGCCCTGCCGCTGGCCTCGGGTATCAGGCCCTCCGACAAGAGCGGTTCGAGCTTGCCCGTCTTCGCGTCGAGCATGCGGATTTCGACGACGTTGAAGTTCAGCAGATCCCGCGTGTAGTGCAGGATGTTCGACTTCAGCAACTCGATCCGCTCCTCGACGGTCATGTGAAACAGTTCGTCGGGCGTGAGATTCGCCAATTCGATGCCCGCCTGGTGAATGGCGGCCAGTTTCTGCTGCTGCAAAACCTCGCTCGTCACGTCGCGGATCGTGACGACCAGGTTCTTGGGCGGACCATCGGACTCCAGCAGCGGGGCGGCATGCACCCGGAAGTAGCGGTTGTCGCTGGAACGCAGGGTCGAGGTGCTGCCGGCGCCGGTGGCCAGCGCGGTGTAGAAGGGACAGAAGTCGGGTCCCAGAATTTCGGGGCTGCCGAGCACGGCGTAGAAATTCAAGCCGACCACGCTGTCGCGGTGGGCCCATTCACGAAGCCGTCCGTTGCCCCAGAGAATCGTGTTGTCGCCGTCGAGCAAGACCATTCCGTCGGGCATGCCCTGCAAGATGCGGTCGTTCTGAAGTAGTTTGCCGACTTGCAAGGCCTCGCGGACGTGCTCGCCACCCAGAAAAACGCCGGCAAAGTCCTCGCGCGCCAAGCGCGCCAGAGCGCGGATCGGATTCTGGACGGAAACGACCTCGAACGTGTCGGCAAACGCTTCGAGCCGCGGCTCTTGCCCTTCGCGCGAACCACGCACATACAGCAGTTTCGGTTTCGTCGCCAAGCGACCTGACTCCCGGATTGGCCAACGGACATTACGTATTATAGGGATGCTCCCCCGGCCTAACAACAGGCCGAATCGCTATCGTCGGTATCGTCCGATCCATTGTCTTCTTGCGCGGGTTGGGTGGCGGCGGCGCCCATCCGTGGTGGGCGGTGCCCACCCTACGTTAGCCATCGGCCATGCGAAGCGGGGTTGTTCACCCTGCCGGCGACGTGTCCGTGTTTTCCCCGCGCGCCCGGCGCGCCGCGCCGGCAAGAACAGTCGTGCTCGATCTGCCGGCGGCGCCGCGAGTATCGCGGGCCAGGCGTTTCCGCGAGGCGCCGGCGAAATATCGACGATACCAAACTTACGGCGATGACCTCACGAATTGGGAGAGTCCGCGAGGACGAACTTCACATGTGGCGCGCGTTGTTCCTGGCCTTGGGTGTGTATGCCTGCCTGTTGGGCGCGGAATGCCTGTTAATCGACAAGGCCGTGCTCAGCGGCGCTCGTGGCGGCGGTTTGATGGGTGCGTTGAACCCCGCGGCGGCCAAACGCGAGTTGGTCCCCTCCGACTGGGCGCCCTGGAGCCTGTTGTCGGCCGGGGCGGTAACGATCATCTATTCCTTCAGCATTCCCAAACGGCTCGTCAAGGCATGAGTGGGTCGATACGGAACGGCCCGCGTCATGCCACGCGGCAGACGCAGCACTTGAGGTACTCGTTTTCGAGGCAGGTGGCGGCCACGGGGTGGTCGGCGGCCGCGCCGCGCTGTTCGAGCACCTGAATGTTCCGCCCGGTTCGCTGGGCGACGTCGGCCAGCACATGCAGGAAGTCCTCTCGCGTGACGTGCCCCGAGCAACTGCACGTCACCAGGATGCCGCCAGGTTCCAACAGATCGACGGCCTGCTTGTTCAGGTGGTGATACGCGCGCAGGGCTTCGCCCAGCGCCTGGCGACGGTGGGCGAATTTGGGCGGGTCGAGCACGATGGCGTCGAACCGCTCTCCGGCGGCGGCCATCGCGTCGAGTGTCTTGAAGGCGTCGCCTTCCTCGAAGCGGGTGTTCGTCAGTTCGTTCAGCGCCGCGTTGGCCCGCGCCAGCGCCACGGCCTTGGCGCTGGAGTCGATTCCCAGCACGTCGGCCGCCCCACCCAGCGCCGCGGCGCAGATGCCGAAACCGCCGCTGTGGCAGAACAGGTCGAGCACTCGCCTTCCGCGCAGATAGCCGGCCGCCACGCGGCGGTTCTCGCGCTGGTCGAGAAAGAAGCCCGTCTTCTGACCTTCGCCCACTTCGACTCCGTATCGTAGGCCGTGCTCGCTGATGAACACCTGGCGCTCGGGCGTTTCGCCCCAGCGGCCCCCCTCGACGATCGTCATTTTTTCGAGCTTGACCACCTCGCGTTCGGCGCGGACGACAATCCCGCGCGGCTGCGCCAGTTCGGCCAGAATCGGCAGGATCTGCTCAAGCCGCGTCGCCATCGTCAGCGCCGTGACTTGCAGCACCAGGTACCCGGCGTAGCGATCGACGATCAGGCCGCTCAGCCCGTCGGCCTCGCTATTGACCAGCCGCGATGCGCCGTCCGGAACGCCGGCGAAAAGCCGCCGTCGCCAACTCAAAGCCGCGTCGAGCCGGCGGCGCCAGAAGGCCAAGTCGAGCGGCTCTGTTTCGCACCAAGTATAGAGCCGCACGCGAATCCGGCTGTGCGAATTGTACGCGCCGCGGGCAATCCACTGGCCGCGGTCGGAGCACAACTCGACCACGTCGCCGTCGGCCGGCTCGCCTTCAACGCGTTCGATCGCCGAGTCGAGCACCCAAGGGTGCCGGCCGAAGAAGGGCCGGGCTTTGCGTGGCTTGAGAATCACACGGGACATCGCGGCGCACGGACCTGGAGGAAAGCGCGCTATTATAACCAACGGCCCGCTCAAAGGCTAGGATCGTCCGGATAGTCCCATTGGGTTCTGTAGGTAGGGAACGCCCTCCGTGGCGCTCCGTGAAGCGGGTGCGGCGTCTTCCGGCCGGACACGGAACGCCACGGAGGGCGTTCCCTACAGAGTCGATCCCTATCTGTTGAACGAGTCGCTCTCCGGTTATAATGAGACCTGATAGGAGATCCCATGCCTTTACTCGATCATTTCCGGCCACCCTTGAGCCAACAGCGGCACTGGGACAGCTTTCACGGCGCTTGGGCCGAGGCGATGGCGATCCATCTCAATCAATCCGTCTTACCGGAGCAATTTGTCGCGGAAGCGCGCGTTCAATTGGGGTGCCAGGTGGAAATTGACGTCGCCACTTTTTCTCAAATGGGCACGGCGCACGTCTCGGGTTCGGGCGGCGTTGCCGTGTGGGCGCCTCCCAAGCCGATCGCGATCGTTCCTCTGGGATTTCAGGATCCCGATGTTTTCGAGGTTCAGGTCTTGAGCGAGGAGGGAGGATCTCGCCTGGTGGCCGCCGTCGAACTCGTCAGTCCGGCGAACAAGGACCGGCCTGCCAGCCGCCGCATGTTCGCGGTCAAGTGCGCCAGCTATTTGACGAGCGGGGTCAGCGTGCTTATCGTCGACGTGGTGACTCAGCGCGCCGGCAACCTGTACGCGGAGCTTCTCGACCTGTTGCATGCGCGGCTTTCGACGGCCGGACAAGGCGCTCACGATCTTTACGCGACCGCCCATCGAACGGTATCGGCCGCGCCGGGCCTTGGCCTGGAAACCTGGGCCGAGCGACTGACTCTGGGCGGTCCTTTGCCAACACTTCCCCTCTGGCTGCAACCGGATCTGTGCCTGCCCCTCGATCTGGAAACAACCTACCAGGCGGCCTGCGTCGCCCGTCGGATTGCGCCGGAATGACGACGACTTTAGCCCGGATTATTGGCGGAAGGGCTGGAAGCCGGGTAACCCCGGGCAACCCGTCCTTCGTCGGCCCGGAGAACCCGCAATGGAAGAGGAACTTCGCCGCGAAATACTGGGAACCTGCCTGGCAGGCGGTGTTCGTCGGCGGCAACGACTCGTATTTGCCGCGGGTGCGGGCGGCAGGGTTCGACGGCGTTTACCTGGACAAGGTTGACGAATACGAGTGGTTCGAGGAACATGGCGAATGAGGTTATCCGATCTGAGCGTGGCCCGCCTTGCTACTGTTGGGCTCTACTATGTGTTGAACCTCCATCAGGTGTAGTCATGAGCAGTATTCATTCCGACGCGAAGACTCAAGAACGGGCGATCGTTTGCACGCCTGGCATTTGCGGCGGGAACGCCCGTATTCCCGGCACTCGGATTCCGGTGTGGGGACTGGAGCGAGCACGACGTCTCGGTTGGTCGGATTGGCATCTCATTGAGGCTTATCCCTGGCTGAAGCAAGCCGATCTTGAGCTGGCATGGGCCTATGTCGCCACACATTCGGAAGAAATCGACGGACAAATCCGGGAGAATGGGGGCTAGCTAGTGTTGCAGTACGCCGCGCAACAGCAGCGAGTCGTGTTGGCATTCAACGAAGGCGATTTTCGGCGGCTGCACGCGGAGAATCAGCGGCACTCCGGCATCCTTTGCGGCGATTCCGAGCTTCCAGGCAAGGCACACGCCAGAAAGCAAGCCAAACGCATCGACGCATTCCTCAAGGCCAACAATCTCAACAGCCGGATCGAAAAGCTGCCACCGGCTTGATTGAAGCAATTTCAAGCCAGATGTCGATCGGCTCTGAACGATGCAATACACACGAACGATTCTCTATTATGTCAGCGGGCACGGTTACGGCCACGCGACGCGCGCCTCGGAGATCATGCGGGCCTTGGCGCGCCGATCACCGGAAACGCGAATCGTGGTCCGCACCAACGCGCCGGCGCACCTGTTTGCCGGCATTCCGAACGTCACGGTTCAATCGACGCCCCACTCGCTCGATCCGGGCGCCGTCGAAGAAACCGATGCGTTGGGCGTCGATGTGCCGGCGACGATGCGCCGGATCGAACAGTACTACCGCGATCGCGAGGCGCTGGTCGTCGGCGAAGCGGCCCTCGTCCGCTCCGAGAAGGCCTCGCTGGTGGTCGCGGATATTCCACCGCTGGCCGGCGACGTGGCCGAAGCGGCCGGCGTGCCGGGCCTGGCCATCGGCAATTTCACCTGGGATTGGATCTACGAACCGTTCTTCGTCGACGATTCGCGGCGGCACCTGCTGAGTTGGATCCGCGACGGTTACACGAAACTGGGAACCTACCTGCGGCTCCCTTTCAGCCCCGGCGAAGGTCACGACATGTTTCGCCGAGTCGTGCCCGTCCCGCTGGTCGCGCGGCATGCCTCCCGCGGCCCAGGCGAGGTCTTGGCGCGCCTGCGAATCGACCCCGCCGACCGCCGCCCGCGAGTGCTGCTGGCAATGCGCGGCCGCATTCCTCCCCAAGCGCGCGCCTCGGCCGCCGCCGCCAATCGCGATTGGCTCTTCCTGCACTTCGAGGCCGATGCCGACGACGAACATGAGAACTGCCGCGGCGTGACGCTCGGCGCCGAGTTGACCTTCGGCGACGTGTTGAGCGTCTGCGATATCGCGGTCTCGAAACTGGGGTACGGGATTCTTTCGGAGTGCGTGGCGGCCGGCAAGGCGCTGTTGGCGCCTCCACGGCGGCATTTCCGCGAAGACGAGGTTTTCGACCGCGAGGCCGCTCGCTACGTGCGATGGCAGCCCATCTCGGCCGACGACTTCACCGCCGGCGATTGGTCGGCGCACCTGAGGCGGCTGATGGCCATGCCGCCGGCGGCGCAAACGATGCCGGCGGACGGCGCGGACGCGTGCGCGAAGATCATCGCTTCAGTGCCAGGATCGCATCGATCGGCGAAGGGGTCCGACAGCCGGTGACTTCCACGAAGCCGGCCTGGCTCAATAGAACCTCGTATTCTGCGAGCGTGCGCTCCTTGCCCTCGGTGCAGACCAGCATGTTCAAGCTCTGCATTTGCGCCCAGTGAGGGCCGCACTTGTCGTCGTCGAGCAGTTTTTCGGCGATCAAGATCGCCCCGTTGACGGGGAGCCTCGCGTGGATGCGTCCGAGCAATCGGACGATCTTCTCCTCGGTCCAATCGTGCAGGATGCGCCCCAGGGCGAACAGGTCGCCTTCGGGCAACGGGTCGACGAAGAAATCGCCCGCCACGATGCGAATTCGATCGGCGACGCGCGAGGCCCCCACGATCTCCTGGGCGAGTGGAACCGCGTCGGGCATGTCGAAGACGACCGCGCGCAGGTCCGGATACCGCTGGCAGGCGGCGATGGCCAGATGGCCGGTCGCGCCCCCCAGGTCGACCAGCGAATGGAAACGGCCCAGTTCAAACGCCGAGACGACGTGCGGCGAGCTCATCAGGCCGAACCCATGCATGCCCATCAGGAACTCCCGCTTGGCTTCGTCGGTGCGGAAGAAGTGCGAAAAGATCGGTCCGTCCCAGCCGTAGGTCTGTTTCCAACGGTGCGTCCCCTCGCGCACGGCATCCTCGAGGTTGGCCCACAGCTTCCACATCACGTCGTTCGAGTAGTTGATGTAACCGGTCATCCGGCGCGGACTGCTCTTGGTCAAGAAAGCGTCGGCGGCCGGTGTGTTTTCGTAGTCGTCCCCGTTCCGCCGCAAAAGTTCCAGCCCGACGCAGGCATCCAACAGCCGCTCCAAGGCGTCGGAATCGGCTTTGAGGTCGATCGCCAGGGCCCTCAGTCCTTTTGGGCCGGCGGCCAGGGTATCGAAAACGCCCAACGAGACGGCGGCAAACATCGCCTTCGAGCGGCGGAAGGCCCCGATCAGTTCGAGGACGAGGGCGGGATCCGGCGGGGTGATATCTTTGGCCATGGCGCTTGTCCGGTGGTGTGGTGGTGGCTGGTGCGAGCTTGATTCTATACTTCACGCGGCGGACAATGGGACATTTTGCAACGAGAAAGAGAAAGCGGTGGCTGGTGGCAGAGCCTAAGCGATGCCTCGGCTCGATAGCGACCGGGGCATCGCTTAGGCTCTGCCCCAGCCACCGTGAAAGCCGGATCGCGCGAGGTATAACCATGGGAAGGTATAATCCGTAAAAAAAAGCGATCGAATTCAGACACTGCGCTCGGTTTTGATCCGCCGGCAAACTTGCCGGCGGTAGAATCAGGTTACTTGACTACCGGTATCCCACATGGCATAATCTGGCCGAATGCACTGCCCGGCGTATCGATCGCATGGAAACCACAATCACAATTCCACGGCTTTATCCGTCCGACCACCCAACGGCTGGGACCGCTGGCTTCCGCTTCGGAGCGAAAGGAACCCACACCAGCCGCACCATGATGTTCGACGATTTGTCGGCCCTGCTCAAGGCGACCTCGACTGCGGCGACACGACAGGATCACGCCCATGCGATCATTAACCTGAATTGTTTGGCCAAACCCACCGCGGCCAGCCGCCGCCTGACGAATCAACGCATCGGCGAATTGTACGCTCTTGATTGCGCGGTGCCCATCTACCGGGTTTTTCGCAGCCTGTGGGATGCTCAGGAAATGGGACGCCGTTTGCTCGCTCTCCAATGCGCCATAGCGCGCGACCCGTTGCTCGCCGCCACGGTGCCTGCCGTTCTATCGCTCCCGCCGGGCGCCGAATTCTCTCGCGACATGACGACGAGCGCGGTGCGTGAAGCGGTTGGCGAGCGGTTGAACGACAGTTCGCTGGCCAAGGTCGTGCGCAACGCGGCGAGCTCCTGGACGCAATCCGGACATCTGAACGGGCGTACGTTCAAGAAGCGCCGGTTGGTGACGGCCACCTCGGTGACTGTGACCTTTGCACTGTACCTGGGCCGCGCGGTCGGCTTTCGTGGTGCTGAGCTCTTCAACACGGCGTGGTTGACGCTGCTCGACTGCACTCTCTCGCGGGCGCGCGAACTGGCGTTGGAGGCCAAACGCATCGGCTTGATCGACCTGCGGACGACGGCAACGCGGGGTGGAACTATCTGGCCGTGCCGATCACCTCGCACGGCGGCGGAGTGACGGCATGAAAATCAGCGAAATCCTGCACCGCGATCCGGCCGCCCACGGCCTTGTGAACCAAGGCCAGGCGCGGATCGCCGACCGCCCAGGCGAGAAAGAGCTGCTCGAGCTGCGCGGCGAATTGTCGACCTTCGTCTGCGAGGGCCAGTTTGCCGACGGCATCCAGAAAATCCTGCGTTCGTTTCTCGACAATCTCGGGCGCAGCAGTCAGAAGGGCGCCTGGGTCAGCGGCTTCTTCGGCAGCGGCAAGTCGCACGAGTTGAAGATGCTCTGCCACCTTTGGCAAAACACCGCCTTCGCCGACGGCGCCACCGCGCGCAGTCTGGTGCCGCAGATTCCCGACGACATCGAGGCCCTGCTCCGCGAGCTCGACATCGAGTTTCTGGTCACCTTGTTTCAGGCGAAGTACGCGCACAAAAAACTGACCGGCGACGCCAATTTCCCTCAGACCGGCGTTGAGAAAATGATCCAGGCGGTTCGATGTCTCTTCGATCCAAACGCGGCGATCACTACTAATGTCAATCTGACGGTGAGAATCGAGGAGATTCGTTCGCTGATCCGCGACGGACAAATTCCCCGAGTCCGCGCCGTCTTGTGCAACAACGGACTTCGATGGCCCAGGACGGCCACGCAAATCATGGACGCGGCCGGTTTTTTCGGCCGAGCAAGTGCGGTGGGAGCATGCCAATCATGACGAAATCGTTCGTCTCATGCAGGCGACGAAACAGGTGGACGACACGCTTCGGCTGGCCGGGAAGGCAATTGTCGAAGATTTCGACTACTGTCGCGTGTTGGTGGGCAAGCTTCCGGTTCCCGAGATCGCGGCCCTGTTCAACCGACACGGCGATTTGTTGATCGAGCGGAACATTCGACGGTTCCTAGGACTCCAAGGGAACCGGGTCAACCTGGGCATCTCGCATACGCTCCATACCGAATCCGAGCGCGGGAATTTCTACTTTTACAACAATGGCATCACGCTGGTCTGCCGCAAGTTCACGTACAACGCCCTTCAAGGGGAGAACTTCCAGGTGCGTGTCGAGGGGATGCAGGTCATCAACGGGGGCCAGACCTGCAAAACGATTCAAAGTACGTTGTCGGCGCTGACCGGGCTTGAGCCGGGTTTGGAGAAGGCGTTCGTCTTGCTCCGATTGTACCAGTTGCCCAGCGACGCGGCCGACCTCGTCCGTAGCATCACTTACGCCACGAACAGCCAGAACCCCGTCGACCTGCGCGATCTCAGATCCAATGACGCGCGGCAAAAGGGGATCGAAATGGCGGTTCGCGACCTGGGCTACACGTACCACCGGCACCGTAGCGAGGCATCGCTCAAGCCCACCGACGTCAGCAGCGCGACCGCGGCCACAGCCGTCTTATCGATTTGGCGCGACGGCCCCCATCAGGCGAAGTTTCAGGGCCGCGAGCATTTTGGAAAGCTGTACGACCGCATTTTCTCCGACGACCTGAATGGCGCGCAAGTCGTCATCGCCGCCCTGATCTTCCGCCTTGCCGAGAACAAGCGGCGGCACCCACCGGCCGGCGCCCCGGATTTTGTCGCCTATGGCTCGTGCTTTCTAGCCATGCTGATGGGGCGGTATCTGCTGGCCGACCTCGCCATTTCCCTGGCAGACCTGAACCACGTCACCTTTCCCACGGCGAAAGCCCGCCTCGAACGGAATGAGGACGCCTACTTCGCAAGGGCTGTCGGCGAAATCGATGCGGCCATCAAACGGCTCTACGGCAACCAGCAGGTGTCGTTGCAGCGTCTCGCGGCGACCTTCCGGCGCGGCGATCTGATTCAGGAGCTGAATTGATGGCCCTGAAAACCGTTCCAGTCACCCGTAGTGCCGACACGCTCATCGATGCCCTTCGAGCGTCGTTGCTCGAAACGGCGAGACATGCTTCCGGCGACGCCCCGCCGGTCGCCATTCTGTGGACTGACGCCGGCGGCCAATGGCGCTCGCTGGTTCCATCGCTGCGCGCCGCGTTGCCGGAACTCTACACTCTTGGAGCGTACGATCCTGGGACGCGCTCCGGCCCGGTGATCTGGCTCAAGTGCATCGTCGACCGCACGCTGCCTGAAGTGTCGATCGAGGATGATGGGCTAGGAAGGGCACCCGCCTTGGCAAGTCCGGCGCACGACGCGGTTCCCGTGCTCTATTTGCCCGGCGTGGACCGCCAACAGTTGCGCGCGGCGGGCGATTGCCCTGTGCGCCTTCAGCCGTTGGTGGAACTGCAGTACCGGGGCGCCGTTTGGCGCCAGCGGAACGGGCGCGACTGGACGGTCGATGCGTTCCTCGCCTCCGAATACGGGCTGGGCCTCGACGTGGCGTTCGACGCGGCCACCTGCGACGCGCTGACGCGCGCTTTACCGCTTTTGGCCCTCGAACCGGTCTCGGCGCTGCGCGGGCGACGGCTTGAAGCCGAGGACTTCGACCGGCTCGCCATCGGAGATCCGGTGCGCGACCTGCTGTCGTGGATGAGCGACCCCGCGGGATTCCACGGGCGCGGCGACTCAGCGCGCTGGCAGACGTTTCGAACCGTCTGCATGCGGGAATTCGACCTCGACCCCGAGCAGGACGGCGAGCAGAAGGCCGGCGGCCTGCTCTTGGAGGGAGGCGGCAAATGGGACGCCGTGTGGCAGCGGTTCCGTGAAGCACCCAAGATTTATCGTGGCCTATCGACGCTGCTGGGCGGCAAGGTAAAAACGCTGTTCGACGACCCGTCTCGCCGTCCCACCGCGAACGCCGAGCAAGAGGAATCACTGCGGCGGGAGTTGGAGGCCGCCGTCGAGCTTGCGCACCACGACGCCTGCGAGCGCGTCTTGGCGTTGGAGCGAGAACACCACCGACGGCGAGAATGGGTCTGGGCGGAGCTCGGCGAAAGCCCACTGGCCACCGTGCTGGGGCCGCTGGGGCGTCTGGCGGCGATTGCCCGCGCGCCGCTGGGCGGACCGACGTTGGAGGCCGTCGCCGAGGCGTATGCCACGGAAGGCTGGCGGTGCGACCGCGCCGCTCTGCAGGCCCTGTCCACGGTTTCAGGGTCGCTGGATAGCAGTCTGGTCGCGCGCGTCGTCCGCACGCTCTACCAGCCTTGGCTGGACAAATCGGCGCGGCACTTCCAATCGCTCGCGGGTCGTGAGGGGGCGAACCTGCGGAACCTTGCCGCCGGGGTCGTCGCGGAAAAGGAAACCTGCCTGCTGTTCAGCGACGGGCTGCGGTTCGACGTGGCGAAGTTCCTCCAAGAGGGCCTGGAGGCGCGCGGAGTCCGAACGCGGCTGGAATTTCGTTTTGCCCCGCTGCCCACGGTGACCGCGACCGCCAAGCCGCTGGCTTCGCCCGCTCACTCGGCGTGCGTCGGCGATGCCGCGGCCGAAAACTTCACGCCGTTCATCGGGACCGAGCGCCAGGAGGCAACCGCGGCGCGGCTGCGCGAAGAATTGAGCAGAACGTGCATCGCCGTGCTCTCGACCGACGATCTACGGCCCCCGAGCCGATCCGACCGGGGCGGATGGTGTGAAATCGGCCAACTCGACCAACTCGGGCACTCGCTCGGCGTGAGGTTGGCGCGGCAAATCGAGGCCGAGGTGGAGACCATCGCCGAACGTATCATTGGCTTGCTCGACGCCGGCTGGTCCCGCGTGCGCGTCGTGACCGACCATGGCTGGTTGTTGATGCCCGGCGGATTGCCCAAGGTCGATTTGCCGCACTACCTGGCCGCCACGCGCTGGGGACGCTGCGCCACCGTGAAGGGAGAATCGGCGACCAGCATTCCAACCTATTCCTGGTACTGGAACCCGCGGGTGCGGATCGCCTGCCCTCCGGGTATCGGCGCGTTCTTCGCCGGCACCGACTACGCCCATGGCGGCGTAAGCGTTCAGGAATGCGTGGTCCCTGATCTGATTGCCGAGCGCGGCGCCGCGCGGGGGCGCGCCGCGATCCAAGAGATCCACTGGCGCGGGATGCGTTGCCGCGTGCTTGTCGAAACCAACGCGCCGGGCGCGCGCGTCGATATCCGTCTCAACCGGAAGCGCGCCGATTCGAGCATCGTCGCGGCGCCAAAGGAACTGGGCGCCGGCGGCGAAGCCAGCCTGGCCGTGGCCGACGACGCCCACGAAGGGGCCGCCGCCACCGTGGTGGTGCTCGACGGTGCGGGAGAGGTGTTGGATCACGAGACGACGACTGTGGCGTGTATAGCGCCCTGACCACCCGCGCGGGGAACGAAGCCGTTGACGTCGCCGACCATTGACGATCTCGGAGTGACGATGAGCGCCTCCTTGCCCGAACTGCTGGTCGCCCGCCTCGCGGCAAGGCCTTTGCCCGGCCGCGCGGCGCAGCGGCGGTTCGAGCCGGAATTATGCTATGGCCGGCATGCGGGCCCTCCCAGCGGCCGGGCACGGTCGGCCGCCGTGCTGGCACTGATCTATCCACACGAGGGGCAGTGGTATCTGCCCCTCACGGTTCGACGAGCCGACATGGCGACGCACGCCGGCCAGATCAGCCTGCCGGGCGGCTTGATCGAGCCAGGAGAAACGGAGTCCCAAGCCGCGTTCCGAGAGTTGCAAGAAGAATTGGGCGTCTCGGCCGACGGCGTGAAATTGCTCGGCCAACTGACGCCGCTCTACGTATTCGTCAGCGAATTCCTCGTCGTCCCTTGGGTGGCCGCCGCGAGCAAGCGGCCCGACTGGCGGCCCAACCGCGACGAAGTGGCCGAACTGCTCGAGGTTCCCCTGGCACTTGTTTGCGACCCGGCCCATCACGGACGCCACGCGCGCCGCCAGTACGGCGTCGACTTCACGGCCCCTCACATCCAATGGGGCCGGCACCGCGTTTGGGGCGCCACCGCCATGATTCTCGGGGAGCTGATCGCTGTCATCGCGGAGGCGGGCCGAGGTCGGGACGACACGGGAATGATTGACTCCGGTGGAACGTCCGTCTAAAGTAGGCGAGATGGCCTGGATTATTCATGTTCCCACGCGAAAGGGGTTCGGGTCACACGCATTTTTAGTAAACTAAGAAATGCATCACTAACACCGAGATATTCTATGTGACTTCGACGCAGATGGCCACGAAGCCATGCGAATATCATTAGGTCAACCGGGTCCATGTCGCCAAGAAACAGCAGTCCACGCGATCCGACCAACGCGGAAAGCCAATGGACATCGTCCTGATTGGGCAGCCCGTATCGCCCGATCATGCCGATCTGGTCTGCTGCTTTAGATTTGCTAATAGCGGCCGAAACAGTCCACGGCTTCGTTGTGTAGATAACCCGCTCCCTCCGGTCACCGTCACCGTACCCGGAGCTAGGGCCGTTGCCGTCGTCCCCGCCGTGGCGGTGGTCGTGATCATACCTCCGCCCCCAACCGTCGTCGTGCCACCAAGAACGCCGCCTGTGCCACCGGCCGTGAGCGTCCCGGCGCCGCCGCCGAAAAACACCGGGTCGAAGAGTCCGCTCGGATCGACATGGGAGGTCGGCCGGTCGCCAACATAGCAATACCAATTCAGTCCTGCCTTCTCGCCCATCGGATCGCGACTGAGAAACCTTCCGAGCGACGCGTCGTAGTAGCGCGCGCGGTAATGGTAAAGGCCCGTCTCCTGATCAAGACGCCGTCCCGTGTAAACGAATGGATTGCCGGATACCGACTGTGCCCTCACCGTCGTACCGTCCGGCGCGAGAATCAGGGGGCGCCCTACGCCGAGTATGCGTACGCCTCGCTGACGGCGCCTGTTTGGTCGGTTAACGCCGTCACTTGGGACCGATCTTGAAAAGAGGGCCAATTTCGATCGTGGAGAGGGAGCCAGCGGGGGCTGGCGAGATGGTCGCGGCTCAGCGGGCGCATAGCATCACCCCGCTCGGCGCGCGAGTTTTTTGCGTGGAGTGGCTGTGGCGGTGACGAGATGTGGCGTGGTCTGGCCGCCCCGACGGTGTTGGGTGGCATGTGCGAGGTCGATGTGGACGCCATCATGGCTGGGCCACCGCCGAATCGTCCAGCGCAGGCTACGGTGCTGGCCGCGACAGGATGACCAGCTTGCGCAGTCAACGCTCGTAGGTGAGCGGCCGGCGAGGCTGGATCAGGGCCTGGGGCAGGATTGAGCCTGAGAGGAACGACCCGGCCGCTTGAGCCGGCGATCGCCCGTTGCGTTCGCGCAGCCAAGGGTGGGTTGGACGTCCCAGCCTTTCACGACGGATTCGCTTACTTCGCTCGTGCCGTTGCCGGTCCCGTTGCCGGATCGGCGATGTCACGCACTGGGCGAACTGCGTTTGCTTTGTTTGCTTCGATAGGCTCCCCTCCCACGGGTGCGGGCAATACTCGGTCGAGCATACGATGGCAGCCAACCTCGCACAAGTCGTGCGTTCCCGGCGCTGGTCGAACGGCCGCGCCGCGATCTATCGAGACGCGGAAAGAGATCCTAAATGAAGCGAATTCTGGGG
>DATKSN010000003.1:0-2714 GCA_035531595.1 Pirellulales bacterium
ATGACCTGGTGCAATCGCAACTGGAAATCCAGTGACAGCTTGACTCCCCCGGCGGAGACGTCCAGCACGAGGGCTTCGCCCATCGTCCGCCAGGAACTGGTCGCCGCCCACGCTACGATGGTCATACAGGGATTTGCCGCCCAGTGCGCGGTCGGCGTCTGTTGCGACGCGGAGGGCGAGCGGCGTTACCTTGGCATCTGGTCGAACCAAGGCGCGCCCTCGGAACTGCGGGCGGCTTATGCGGGCTTTGAACTGGTTGACCAGCCGCAATGGGACGTCGCCGTGGCGCCGCCAGCGCGCCTGGCCGATCCGCTCGACCGCTGCCGCCAACAACTCGCCGAAATCGCCAAGCTCACGCTGGACCAATTGGAAGAACCACAGACGCGGCTCAATCGTGCTTTTTACGAATACTACTTGTGTGACTTTTCAACGGCCTTGGACGACTTGGATTTTCTGGTTGAGAAGAAGGCCGTGTCGCCCTGGGTGCTCCAGTACCGGGCGTTGACGCTGGCGCGGCTTGGCAGAGTCGACGAAGCGCGCGCCGAACTGGCAAAATACCTCGGACAGGCGAACGATGCTTCGAACCGGGCCTACGTTCAAGTGGTGCTGGCGGCCTGGCTGGGCAAGCACGACGACGCGGCAGAGCAACTGGATTCGGCCGCGACTGCGGCGGCGAGCGGCGATAGCCTGTACAATGTTGCCTGCGCCGCTGCCGTGGCTTCGCAAGCCTGCGCGGCGTCTGATGCCCAGCGCGCCGCGAGCTTCCTAGGGCGCGCGATCGAGCTTGTCGAAACGGCCGTCGCTCACGGCTACCAGAACGCTGCGCAACTCCGCACGGACTTTGACCTGGCTGTCTTGCACGGCGAGCAACGGTTCCTGGCGCTCGTTGATCGAATGGAGCCTCCGGCCCGTTATGCGGCGGTCTGGCGCGCGGATATGGAGTTCGAGTCGCACCTGGTGGAACCGACGTCGCCGGAGTCGCAATTGAAACAAGCCCGCGAACTGGCGGCCCAGGGCTATCGTCCGGTGGCGATCGCGGCGTTTGATGTAGCCGAACTCGCAAGAGTTCGGGACGTGCGCGCCACGCCAGAGGCCGGAATTCTTGCGAATTCTGCTACGAAGGAGGGGCCGGCGGTCTCGACGGTCTGGCACCGTCCGCTCGTCCCCGACGCGGCGAAAGAAGAGCTGGCCCAGCAGCAAGCCACGGCGGCGGTTGCTCTGCTGCGGATGGGCGCGACCGAACGCGTATGGCCTCTGCTGACCCACCGTCCCGATCCACGGCTACGCAGTTATCTGGTCGATCGCCTGGCGCCCTGCGGCGGGGGTCCGGCGGCGGTGCTCGCGCAATTGCAAACCGAATCCGAAGTGTCGCGTCGGCGCGCGTTGATCGTGGCCGTCGGCCAATTCGCCCGCGCCAAATTACTCTCGGCCGAGCAACAATCGGCGGCGGTGGGCGATTTGGCGGGCTGGTACGCGGACGATCCGGACGCGGGCATCCACGCCGCGGCCGAGTGGTCGCTGCGGCAGTTGGACGCCCAAGCGGAGATCGCCCGGGTGCGCGAAGCCTTCGCCACAGGAAACGTCGTGAGCGAACGGCAGTGGTATCTCACCAAAGAGGGCGCCCAGACGCTGGTGATCGTGCGGCCCGAAGGCGACTTCTTGATGGGTTCGCCGGTAGCTGAGGCCAAGCGTTTGGGGGGTCCAAGCGGGAAGGAGGAGCTTCGCCACCGCCGGCGGATCGGGCGGGCCTATGCGATTGGTGCGCATGAGGTGACAGTCGAGCAATTTGAGCGGTTTCGCGCGGAGCACGAATTCGACCGCACTATATCTCGTGAGCCGGACGCGCCGGCCAACCAGGTGAACTGGTACGACGCGGCGGCATTTTGCAACTGGTTGAGCGAGCGGGAGGAGATCCCTCGCGACCAGTGGTGTTATGATCCTGACCAGCCGTTCGCCGAGGGGATGCGGTTGTATCCCAACTATCTCCAGCGCGCGGGATACCGCTTGCCGAGCGAAGCCGAGTGGGAATACGCCTGCCGCGCGGGGGCGACGACGGCGCGATACTTTGGTGAGACCGAGCGGCTTCTGGGCGAGTACGCATGGTTTACGAGAAACTCGCAGGATCGTTGGATGTTGCCCGTGGGAAGTCTGAAGCCAAACGATTGGGGGCTGTTCGATGCGTATGGGAATGCGTTGGAGTGGTGCCGGGATGCGCGGCTCTTGTATTCGAAGGATCGCATGTGGCTGGCCGCCGGAACGCCCAGGCGACGGATTCGCTTACTTCGCTCGTGCCGTTGCCGGTCCCGTTGCCGGATCGGCGATGTCACGCACCGGGCGAACTGCGTTTGCTTTGTTAGCTTCGATAGGCTCCCCTCCTCGTTGAAAAAGCTCCGCTCGTGGCGCATCAGCCTCGAACAAGGCACCTGGCTGCAGCGTCATACACGCCAGATGGTCGGCCATTGCCGGAAGCACGCATTCGCCATCAACGGGAATCGGCCCGGATCGTTAACGGCCAGCGACCACCTCGAACAACATCTGAGCCGCGCGCTTGTCGAAGAGCCCATGGCCCAACTCCACGGGTGCGGGCAATACTCGGTCGAGCATACGATGGCAGCCAACCTCGCACAAGTCGTGCGTTCCCGGCGCTGGTCGAACGGCCGCGCCGCGATCTATCGAGACGCGGAAAGAGATCCTAAATGAAGCGAATTCTGGGG
>DATKSN010000004.1:0-14324 GCA_035531595.1 Pirellulales bacterium
GCCCAGAATGAGACGTTCACGGTGGCTGGGGCAGAGCCTAAGCGATGCCCCGGTCGCTATGTAGCCGGGGCATCGCTTACGCTCTGCCACCAGCCACCACCTTCTCGTGACAAAATGTCTCATTCTTGGCCGCGTGCAGTATAATTTGAAATCGGGCCATGGGAGCGGTGGCGTGGGCGCATAAAAAAGGCCGCATCCCGGTGAACCAAGGTGTGGCCAACGTCGTTCGTGCCACGCAGACTCTCGGCTTTACTCTTGTTGCGGCTCTAAGCCGCTTCCGATGGGTTCGGGACGCTTTGGGGCTAGTTGCCAATTGCCATCGTCCGCCGTATCATTGGCGGCGAGGAGGAAAGGACATAAGTGGCCAACGACATCAGAAGCCTCCGACAGGCAAAACGACTCAGGTTACGCGACCTTGCCGACCTGACGAACCTTGAAGCTATCCAACTCAGCAAGTGGGAGCGTGGTTTGGCCACGCCTCCACTTGCCGCCATCGAAAAGATTGCCGCAGTCTTTTCCAAAAGCCCCGACGCCATCGCCCATGCCCAAGCCAGAGTTGAGCGATCGGCGATCCCCGGTGAGGGGTACACCACGGCGAAGGCCGACCTGACAAGAATCCTGCCTCGCAAGGGGGCGCCCCCGCTTGGCCGATTCCGCGTTCTCGACCTTTTTTGCGGAGCCGGTGGTTTTTCCTTCGGGCTCGAACAAACCGGCCGCTTCGCCATCACCGCCGGCATCGACTTACTTCCCGATCGTATCGAAACCTTCGCCAAGAATCATCCGTCCGCCACCGGAATTATTGCGGACATCCGCTCCTTCTCCGTCGAGCGATTGGCCAACGAAGCACTGCAACCTGAACTAGTCATCGGCGGGCCACCTTGCCAAGGATTTTCGTCAATTCGTCCATTTAGAACCCTGACCGAAGGCGACCCACGCAACACCCTCTTTGAAAATTTCATTCTCGTCGTCGTGACGATCCGACCCCGGTGGATAGTGCTTGAAAACGTCGTCGGCTTGCTAACTCACGAGGGAGGCACGGCGTTCCACCAACTACTCGGCGGATTTGCCGACGCCGGCTATCAAACGGATTGGCGCGTTCTCAACGCTGCCAACTATGGCCTTCCGCAAAATCGCGAGAGACTGATCGTCGTCGGCAACACCGACGGCGTTACCTTTGAATGGCCCGAACCAACCCATTTCAGCGATCATCGCAGCATGGCTGGCAAGTTTGGTCAAAAAGTCGAGCGAGTCTCCCTTTTTCACTCACCACTACTTCCGGCCGTGACGGTTATGGAAGCAATTCACGACCTCCCGGAAGTTCCAGCAGGCGGAAGCGCCGACGAGTACGGAATAAACGTGGTTCTAACCGACTATGAGCGAGCGATGCGAAACGGCTCCTCTCGGCTCACGCTTCACGACGCTACCGCCCACAGCGACAGAATGTTGAAGATAATTCGCATGGCTGGCGCAAACCGCTCGGCACTCCCCGAGGGGATGACATCGAGTGGCTTCAGCACTTCCTACAGTCGCCTCGACGCGGATAAGCCCAGTGTCACACTCACGGTCAATTTTGTTCATCCAGCCTCAAACAAGTGCATTCATCCCTATCAGGATCGTGCGCTCACCCTACGCGAAGGTGCGCGGCTCCAAGGTTTCCCAGACAAATTCGAGTTTTGTGGCAAAAGGGCACACCTCGCCAAGCAAATCGGCAATGCCGTTCCGCCCATGCTTGGTGCGATTATTGGAACGGCTCTTGCGGACGCAATGGCGATTGCGCGACGAGCAACTTGTACATTTTCCCACGAGGAGAGCAGGGGCAACGGTCAAGGTCAAGGTAAACCAAGGGGAGCTGCGCCAACCCGGCGGCACTGATTACCGCCGTCTTTCCCGAATCTCCTGGGGTATTGCTTAACTTGAAGTGCTCAAGTTCCAGCCGCCCTACCCGAACTTCCCAAATCCAGGCTACGTCCCCTCGTTTGTCTTTTCCCAGGGAGTACGTCCCTTTTTCGTCGCCCAAGACGTATCGCAAGGTCAGGTGAGGACCAGGTTTCCCCATCCTTGGGGCTGGAAGGCTACAAAATTTGGGTAAGCCGATCAAGGCCAATCGCTCAACTCGTGTGCCATCGCCTAAAAATCTTTCTGGCAAATTAGGATACTACCGAATCGACGCCCGATTGGCCCTCGGAGGGCGGCAGTCTACAGAGATCGTCCGGCCTTCCGCCCGCTTCTGGCATGATACGCCGAAAAATGAAACTCTCCCTCTGAAATTCCGGTATAAACGGTACTGTGGGCTGGGCATTGAATTGATTGCTTCCTTGGAGTATCCCCATGAGACTTCGTGCCGCTGGTTTGTTGCTGTTGGTCGGTTGGGCCTGGGGCGTGGCGTCGCCGGTTCGTTGCGAAGAGCCGTTGGACGCCCTGCCGCGCGGCACCGCCCTTGTGCTGCGGATCGCTTCGATCGACAAGATCGCAGGCGGCTTCAAGGAATTGGTAGGCGCCTTGGGGCCGGCGGCGGCCGTGGCCGGACCGCAGTTCGAGAGCGGCCTGGGCGAATTGTTTCACGTCGGCGCCGGTGCCGGGGTGATCGACCGGGCGGCGCCTTGCTTCGTCGCCGTGTTCTCCATCAAGGGGCCGCCGGAGCCGGTGGCCTACCTGGTCCAAACGGCCGACGAGACCAAATTGCGGCGAGCGGTGCTCAAGGCCGCTGACGACGAAAACGTACCCGCCGAGAAGATTGCCGGAGGCTTCGAGAAACTCGTCAAGAACGACCAGACATGGTTCTTCGGACGGCACGGCCCGTGGGTGCTCTACACGCGCAACGAGCAGGTTTTTCAGCAGTTGGTGTTCGACCGGTCGCAGACAAAAACATTGGCCACTCTGGTCGAACCGCGCGCGGCCGAGTTGTTGGCGGCCGGTGACGGAGCGGTATGGGTCAACTTGGAAGATCTCAGCCAGCACTACGCCAGCGAAATCAAGCGGGGCCGCGAGCAGGTGATGTCGTTCGTCCAGGCCCTGCCCGACGACCAGCTTGGCGGCAACGGAGCGGGCCCGGAGGTGGCGCGGCGCCTGCTCAAGGATGTAGCGAGCTTGGCGTTCGACGGCCTGGGCGACGCGACATGGTTCGCCGGCCGGTTGAACTTTTCAGCGGCGGGCGCGAGCATGGAGGGCTTGCTGGGCGTGCGCCAATCCAGCGGCACCGACACGGTTTTGGCCGCCAACCCGCCGTCCGACTTTGAGACATTGGGCCTGCTGCCGGCCGGATCGCCGGTATATTTTGGCCACGCGGTGAATTACGAGCGGATCGTCGCTTGGGCCGGCGAGCGTCTCAAAGGGATCTACGGCGAGGCGGAAAACGCGAGGCTGGAGACCGCGCTGGCCGCGATCCGCGCGGCAGGCGCCGGCCCTTCGGTGATGAGCTTCGCCTTCCCCGCCGACGCCAAGTCGGGTAAGCTCGGCACGTCGCTGAGCCAGGCGGAAAACCCCGACTTACTGCGGCAAGGCGGCCGCGACCTTCAAATGGCGCAAGGGCGAAACTCCACGCCCGTGCTGACGCAGACGGTTGAGTACCAGGAGGGGGCCGAAACTTACCAAGACCGTCCCGTCGATCTCTTGACCGTCAAGATCGAGATGGCCAAGGTCGACGACCCCGGCCTCTTGATCGTTCAGCAATTCTTGCGGAGCTTCTTTGGCGGCGACGCCTTGCAACGGCGGATCACGGCGCTCGAAGGGCTGTTGGTCGAAGCGAGCGGCAACGATCCGAAGTTCCTCCATCAGGCGGTCAACGCGTTGGATACCGGTAAAGACGTGCTCGGCCTGGACGAAGCGTTCGCCAAGACCCGCGACCAACTCGCCGAGCGGGCGAACGTGATCGCGCTGTTGAACGTGCCGCGATTGATCGTCGATTTGGTCAAACTGCTCCGCGAGGTGCCGGCGATTGCGCCGAATCTGGCGCAGGTGCCGTTCAACTTCGGATTCCAGCCCGAGGTCAGCTTCGCGGGCTTGACCGTGGGAACCGAGGCGCAAGGTCTGCGGCTGCGGATTTTCGTGCCCCTTGCCCAGCCCAAGGGCGTGTTGCGGATTTTTGGTCAGGGCTTCTAGCCCGGCTAGGATCCGTTGCCTTCGGCCCCGGCTCGTCGCATCTTCTGGCGCGCGCGGCTCAGCGTCGGACCGACGCTGTTTTCGGGCATGCCAACCTGGGAACTGATCTCCTGGTAGCTCTTCCCTTCCAGGTGGTACATCCGCACGACCTCGGCCTCGTTGCCTTCGAGCTCGCCGAGTAGCCGCTCGACCTGGTCGCGATCGCTCACCCGCTGTTCGATTTGCGAGTCGCTGCCCGCGGCGGCGTGTTCAACGCCGGAATGATTACCGGGTGAGGGGACGAGCCGTGCCGCCGATTTCTGGCGATGGAGCAGTTCGCGGACCACCACCCGCCGGGCGATGACCGTCAAGTAGGTTGCCAAGCTGCTCTGGGCGCGAAAGTGGCGCAGCACGCGGAAGTCGTCATTGATGATCGCCAGAAACACTTCGGCGCAAAGATCTTCGCGGTCCTCGGGCGTGAGCCGGATCGAACGGCACTGGGCGGAATGGTTGGTGACATGCACCACCAGCCCCAGAAAGCGATCAACGAACTCCTCCCAGGCGCCTCCCTTGCGAGACAGGCACCTGTCGAGTAGTTTGCGGTCGGTTTCGGAAAGCGCCACGACACAATACCTTGCTTGGCTGCCGAGATGAGCCGAGGCGAATCCATGCCAGAACCTCTCAATTCACTGATTTTACGTCGGAGGGTGGACTGAGGCAAGCCTGACTTCGGCAAATCCTTGCCCGCGCGAGGCCCCGCGACGTGACTGGCTTGACGAGTTTACGCCGTCTCCTTACGATTCGTCTGGATGGCCTTTACACCCCTCCTTTCAAGTACTTCGCGGGTAAGCACTTGACACTGTTTCCACTGGGGGGTTGAATACCGCTGTTCCATTCCAGGAAAGGAGAGTTTTCTCGATGACTCACGTCGTTGCCGAGCCGTGCTTCGGCTGCAAGTACACCGATTGCGTGGTGGTTTGCCCGGTCGAGTGCTTCTATGAAGGCGAAAAGATGCTCTACATCCACCCGGATGAGTGCATCGACTGCGAGGCCTGCGTGCCCGAGTGCCCCGTCGAAGCCATCTTCCACGAGGACAACGTCCCCGATGAGTGGAAGGACTTCACCGCGCTGAACGCCGAAATGTCGCCGCAGTGCGAGGTGATCACGGAAAAGAAAGAGCCGCTGGCCGGTGCCGAGTAACCGAGCCACGGATCGTTTTCAATATGCCCGCACTGCATGCGTTCGACTATCTCGAAGCCGCCGACCGCACGGCGGTGCCGCCGGTTTGCGTGGCGCTGGGCGACGAACCGTTCTTGAAGTCGCTCGTGCTGGCCGAGTTGCGGCGCGTGGTTCTGGCGGGCGAGGACGGCGAGTTCTCGCTCACGCGTTTCGATGGCCGCACGGTCGAAGCCCGCGGCGTGTTCGACGAGCTCTCGACGGTGGCCCTGTTCGGCGGCCGGCGCCTGATCGTGATCGACGACGCCGACGAATTCGTGAGCGCGCACCGGCCGGCGCTGGAGGACTATGTTTCGCGTCCCAAGGCCGCGGGCGTTCTGGCCCTGGTGGTTGGCACTTGGCCCGCCACCACGCGGCTGGCCAAGGCGGTGGCCGCCGCCGGGCTCGCGATCGAGTGCAAACAACCACCCGCCGCGAGACTTTTGAAGTGGCTCATCGGCTGGGCCAAACGGCAACATGGCGCCAAGCTCGAGCGCGACGCGGCCGAACTGCTGGTGGAGATCGCCGGCGACGGTCTGGGGCTGATGGACCAGGAGTTGGCCAAGCTCGCCGCCGCCGCCGGCGATAAGCCGATCGGCGTGGAATTGGTCGAGCAATTGGTCGGCGGCTGGCGTGCCAAAACCACCTGGGACATGCTCGACGCGGCCGCCGAGGGACGCGCGAGCCATGCGCTGTTGGAACTCGAGCGGCTGTTGTTGGCGGGCGAAACGCCGATCGGCCTGTTGGGCCAGATCGGTTCGACGCTCCGCCGCTTCGCCACCGCCACGCGATTCATCGCCCAGGCCGAGGCCGAAGGCCGGCGGACCAACCTCCGCCAGGCGCTGGAAGCGGCGGGCGTCAAACCGGTCCCCTTCATCATGAACAAGAATGAATCGCAGTTGCGGCGTCTCGGCCGGCAACGCGCCGGCAAGCTCTTTCAATGGGTGCTCGACGCCGATCTGGCCCTCAAGGGGCCCAGTTCTCAGCCGGCGCGCGCGCGGATCGTGCTCGAACAATTGATCGCTCGGCTCGCCCAAGGACAGCCGAACTAGGGTGGGCACCCCACCTGGTAGGGTGGGCACTGCCCACCTGCCCGGCTCCGGTCAATTCTTGTAGATCTTGTGCTGCGGGCGACCCGAGAGGATCTGCTCCTTGCCCCACGTCGTCACGTCCTTGAAGGCCTGGCTGTGGATGAAGTCGAGAAAGGCTTGTTCCTCCGACCATTCGCTCGTAATCAGGTAGGAGGCGTCGTCGCTGACGTCTTTCCACAGGGTCGAACTGCTGTGCCCCTTCGCGGCGCGTAGCGCCGTGATCACGGCGCTGAACTTCTCTTCGAAGTCCTTCTGTTTGCCCTCGATCACATGGTAGTTCATGCCGACGGTAATCATCGTGGAATCCTTGTTGGTGCGGTTGAGTCAATCGTTCGCCCTGTCGGCGTTCGCCCGCCTGACAGTCTAACCGATTGGACACCCGATGCGACAGAGGCCCTACGTTGCTTGAGCTCCGGCGGATTGCTCGGCGGGTGGTTCATCAAGTACCGCTCCACGAACTCTTGGATCACGACCCGCGGCCGCTCGGCCTCGATGATGGCCGTGGGAAACTCGTAAGTCAGCACGCATTGAACACTCCGAAAGTGCTCGTGAAGGTACGGCGCCATCGCCTGGTAAAATGAATCGTGGATGACCACCGCCGAGGCCAGGGGCGCCCGCGGCTGGGTCGACCGAAGCATCGGGTAACCTTCCGACGTGGTTCCGGTGGCTTCGGTGCCGGCCAAGGGCGGTCGTTTCCAGACCAGGTTGATTAGCTCTTCGCGCAACGGCGCCGGCGAATCCAACAGCGTGGCCAGCAAGTAGCCTTCGTGGTCGACGGTTCGCACTTCAAAGTCGGCCAGCGGCATCGGCTCCGCTTCGGGAAACCAGCCGCGCAGCCTTTGCATCAGTTGCTGGTAGCCGATGAACGCTCCGAAGTCGTTCCAATGCGTGTCGGTCTTGTGGTAGACGCGGTGCTGCGACTTGGCCGCGAGCAGCGCCCCTCGCACGTCAAGGATTTCGAGGCTGTCGTTCTCGCGTAAGAAGGCCACGAGTTGATCGAGCCGCGACTCGTCGCGGACGCGGTTCATCGACCGCGGCAGGTACTCGCCGTAGATCGTCTGCTGGTTGGGGGCCACCATCACGACGTAGGCGATGCCCCGTTCGGCCAGCCAGCGGCGGCGTTCTTCGAGCACCGTTCGCCAACACTGGAGCTCGTCGCGGCTGAAGGGGCAGGTCGAGCGGTAGTCTTCGACGAGCCGATCGCCGCTGTAAAACAGCCACCCCTCGCGTCCCACGATCACCGGCGATCGAGGGGCCTGGCCGACGACCGGCCGGCCGTAGTTCTCGCTGGTCAGCCCCCAGACCTTCGCCAGGTTGTAGCCGCGGATGAACTGCCGTCGAAAGCCGAGGTGGTCGTTGAACCAGGCCTCGAACGCGCGCGGAAAAGCATCGACGCTGCGCTTCTTCGGCCTGCTCAGCGGGCCCAAACGGCGCCATTCGACTTCGGGAAACGCCGCCGCCCGGCGGAGCTCGATCCGCTCGATGACCGACTCCGCCCGGCGGCCGCGCACGAAGCACAAAGGCAGGCCGATGGCCGCCAGGAACAGCGCGATCGTCACGCGGTCGGCCGCGCGCCGAACCGCGATGCATTGCCGAAAGGGGCCGCATGGATGACTCGTGGACATGGCCAATCGCTCTGTTCGCTTTGCTTTGAAGGGTAGCCAAAGGTCGTAAGACTTCGGATCGGAACTCTCATGAGTTCCGCTACCACCCAGCGGTGGAAGTTTGACGGATCGCTAGAAACGAAAGTAGATGAACGGGTTGTAGGTCGCCGCCAACATCACGGCGGCTGAAGCCGCCAAGACCGCCGCCAGCGCCGAGATGCGCCCGGTCGCGAGCATGCCTTCGACAATCGCCGCCCGGCGCGGCCGGTCGCGCCGGCGGGCCGCGAGCCGGGCGCCGTGTCGCTCAAACAGGGTTGCCAGCGGCGTCGCGCCAAGGCAACCGGCCGCCAGTACCAGCCCCAATCCCGTGTCGAGATACATTCCCAACGGATATTCCGCGTTGCCGTTTGAGCCGGCGCCGGCGAGCGCCCGCAGAAAGGCCCAGGCGTGCGTCAAGCTGTCGGCGCGGAACAGCACCCAGCCGGCCATCACCACCGCGAGCACGTAGACGTGCCGTAGCGGGGCCGGCCAGCGCTCGAGCCGCCGCGCCAGTCCGTGCCGTTCGAGCACCAGGAACAAGCCGTGAAACAGCCCCCACACGGCGAAGTTCCAGCTCGCTCCGTGCCACAGGCCGCACAGCAGGAATACCGTCAGCAGGTTCAGCCCCACGCGCCACGCCGCGCGGCGGTTGCCGCCCAGCGGAATGTAAAGATAGTCGCGAAACCAGGTCGACAACGAGATGTGCCAGCGCCGCCAGAAGTCGGTGATCGAGCGTGCGACGTACGGATAGTTGAAGTTTTCCAGGAACCGAAAGCCCAGCATCAGCCCCAAGCCGATCGCCATGTCGGAATAGCCGGAGAAATCAAAGTAAATCTGGAGCGCATAGCAGACGAGGCCCAGCCAGGCCACCGGCGCGGCAAGCTGTCCGTCGGGAATGTCGAACACGACGTCGGCGACCGTGGCCGCCGTGTTGGCGATCAGCATTTTCTTACCCAGCCCGAGCACGAAGCGGCGGATGCCCTCGGCGAAATCCGAGGCCGTCGCGGCGCGCTCGCGGAGCTGCGCCGCCACGTCGACGTAGCGTACGATCGGCCCGGCGATCAATTGCGGAAACAGCGCGATGTAGAGAGCCATCGACACCAGGTTGCGCTGCGCGGGCGTCTCGCCGCGATGGACGTCGATCACGTACGACATCGCCTGGAACGTGTAGAACGAAATTCCGATCGGCATCACGACCGACCGCCAGCGAAGCGGCGCGACGTCGGCCAGCGACGTGACGAGGTTCAGGCTCTCGACGAGGAACGACGCGTACTTGAAATAGATCAACAGGCCCAGGTTGAGCGCCACGGCCAGCGCCAGCACCCAAGTCCCTGAAGGCCGCGTTCGCGCCCGCTCGACCCACAGGCCGAAGCCATAATTCAGCGCGATCGACGCCAGCATCACCAGAATCAGGCTCGGCTCGCCCCACGCGTAGAACAGGAGGCTGGCCGCCAACAAGGGCGGGTTTCGCCAGGGGCGCGGACAAGCGAAGCACGCCAGCAGCGTGACGGGCAAGAACAAGAACAGGAAAACGGGGGAACTGAAGACCATGCGCGTCCGACGTGCGAATATTGGGGCGGCATCATAGTCGATACGCCGTTCGTCTCGTAGCCGGATTCGCTGGAATTCGGGGCGGTGGCTGGGGCGGAGCCTAAGCGATCAAGCGTTCTTGAGCAGCATGATCGCATTCCGCCGCGTAGCGGCGAGGTTGTCGAGCCTGGGGCGACTTGTACACTACCGCGTCAACCGTGAGTGCGCCGCCCACGCAGACCACGACATCGGACGACATTCACGTCGACGACGAGACGCTCATGTGGACGACGGTCGGGGGCGCCCTCCCGGGCTCCGAAAAAACTGGCAAAACCGTACCTTGACCCGACGAAAGCTACGGCGCGAGTGGCACAGATGGGCGTTGCGGGTGAAGAAGTCTTAACGCATCCAAAGCCGGGCAAACCGCCCATCCCTCCTCATCGCCCCAGACAGACTAATAAAAAAGTTGTTGGGAATTCATCGTCACAAGCGTCAGCAGCGTCACAAACGGCTAAAAACAGGCCGCTCAGCGTCACTTCACCGTCGCTTCATCGTCATGGATCGTCACTCATGTCCCAAAATCGCTCACCTTTGAGGACGACGAAGGCAATTAGCGCTACGACGTTCTCTCCGATGACGCGCTTTATCGCGCGACAAGCGCTTCCACTCCGCCTCCTGTACGCCACGTACAATTCTGCCGATCTCGTTATACTGCACGCGGCCTGCTTCAACACTAACCCGCAGCGCAAGCAAGGCGCGTAACCACTTGCCTTGCTTGTGCGCTGCGGGTTGGTGTGCAGACTTCCGAATGTCTCATTCTCGGCCGCGTGCAGTATAAAATGTCCCAATTTGCGCAGCCCACTAGGGGAGTCCTCGCCGCGCGTGTTCGCGGGCGAGTTGCTCCGCCGAGTGGATCCGCACGCTGGCCTCGGAATTTTCACGAATTCCGCCGCGCGCGGCGCCTGGACGGCCGGCTTCATGCGGAGGAGGCGCGGACGTCGGCGAGACCGGGCGGTTCCTGGTGAAGCGACGGCCGAAAAGGCCGCCCAACGGGCTGGCGAGCAGGGCCGGCAAGAGCAGCAAATTGCCGACCAATGCCGACGTCAAGAGCGTGACCATCATGTAGCCGAAGCGCTGGGTGGGTGTGAACCGGCTCAAGGCGAACACCGATAGCCCCAGGCCGATCACGCCCCAGCTTTGATACATGGCCGTGGCACACCCCTTGTAGGCCAACATCACCGAATCGCGGCGGTTCAATCCCAGCTTCAGGCCGCCACGGTACTGGATCATGAAATGCACCACGTCGTCCACCGTCACGCCCAGCGCCACGCTCGGGGCCATGACCGTGCCGATATCGACCACAATGCCCATCAAGCCCATCACGCCGAAAACGACCGCGGCCGGGAAGATGCTGGGCAAAGCCAGGATCAGCCCGGCCGACCAGTCGCGAACCGCCACCATCATCACGATCGTGATCAGGATGAAATCGCTGATGAAGCCCCAGATCAAGCCTTGCAACAGCGATTGCTGCGCCTTGTAGACCAGGGGCACCAGGCCGGTGTAGACCACTTCGAGCCCCTCCACGCCGCCGGCCCGTTCGGCATCGATCGCCGGATCAACATGGGCTTTGATGGCGACCAGGAGGTCGCCAAAATCGACGTCCTTGAGCGCGCCCACGCGAGCGCTGATGCGCCAGAGGTCATTGCCGTTCTCTTCCGACAGATAATCGCCCTGGATGAAGTCGTCGCGGTGTTCTTCCAGGTATTTGTTGAACTGCTTGCGGACCAGCGTGTAGCGGTTCCTGACGCCGGCGAGCCGGCCGATGGCGCCGCCGAGGCCTCCCTTGTCTTTGTACTCCTCGGGCCGCGGCAAGTGCGGCGCGAACGTCACGGCCGAGAGCACGCCGCCCACGTCGGGGATCCCGGCAAGCCGGGCTTGCACGCGCTCGACCAACTCCATGCGCTGGAGAAAATCGAGATGGCAATGCTCTTGATCGAGCCTGAGAACGACCTCCATGGGCACCAGGTCGCCCAGGTTGTGTTCGAGCCATTGATAATCGGCCAGGATCTTGGCGTCCGGTGGAAAAAGCTTCATCAAGTGTACGGAGGTCTGGATCTTCGTCGTGCCGTACATGCAGATCGCCAACACGCACAGGCAGCCCGCGGCCACCAGGCCATGCCGCCGGATGACCCACTGTCCGGCGCCGCGCCAGATGGGGGCGCCGGCGATGTCGCCCAAAGACCGCGGGGCGTCGGCCGCTTGGGCCGCGTCGTGCGCGCGCGCTTTGGCGGCGGCCTCCGCCGCGAAGGCGCCCGCCCACACCTGAAAGCAGGCCGGCAGGTAGAAAAACAACAGCAGCATGCTCACGATCACGCCCAGCGCCGAATAAAACCCGAACAGCACGATCGGCACCAGTTCGCTGTAACAGAGCGTCAAGAGGCCGACGGCCGTGGTCACCGTGGCCAGGGTCAAGGGGAGCGCGGCGTGCTTAATCGCCCGTTCGGGCGCTCCCGCCAAGGCGTGTCCTTCAGCCAACTCATCCCGGTAATAGTTGGAAAGGTGAATGGCCCCCGAGATCGTGGCCACGTAAACCAAGGACGGCATCGTGAGCAGGATCGCGTTCATCGAAACCCAGCCTGGAGCGTGCCCCAAGGCCAGCGGAGACCACCAGACGATCGCCAGGCTCGCCGCCGCGCCGTAAATGCCCGACGCGAACACCAGGGCGATCAGCCGCGCGCTGCGCAGGCACCACCACGAGACGACCAGGCCGATCACGGCGGCTAGTCCGGCCAGACGATAGAGGCTCTGTTCGCCCGCCTCGTCGATGGCCACATTGTCGACCGGCGGCCCGCCCAGGTGAAGCGTTTCCAATGGAATGGCGCATTCCTGGGTCGCGACGCGGCGGACGGTCTTCACCGCCTCGCGAAGATGCCGCTTCCCTTCATCCGACAAGGTGAGCACGATGCAGGTGGTCTTGCCATCGGCGCCGATCAACGTACCCTTGAGCCGCTCGAGCGCTTCTTCGTCGCCCAGCTTGATCTGGTCGCTGGTCAAATGTTCGAGCAGCATCTTGCCGGTGACGACGTCGTCCTTGAAATACCGGGGCGTGGGTTGATCGGCCCTGGGAGCTTTGGCCCCTATCCCAAAACCGCCTTGTGGCGCGGGCGTCCCGCCTGCCTGGCGGTTTTGGGATAGGCTCCGAGCCCCTGGGGCGGCCGGAAGCTCGGCCGGCGGCTGCTCGACCGGAACCGGCGGCGCCAGCTTGCCCGTCATCAGCTTCAACCGCTGGTCGTCGAGCGTGCAGCCGTCCCAACTCGCCAGAATGAACTGCTCGTTGGCGAAGTGCTTGCGGAACCACTTGAAGGTCTTGGTTTCCGGATACTGGTCAGGTAGCCAATCGGCCACGTCGTTCTTGTTGCTTTTCAGGGTCCGGAGCGCCCCCACCAGCGTTGGCCCCAGGCAAAGTGCCGCCAACAACAAGATTTTGAAGGCGTTGCGGTCGTAAAAGGTGCGAGTCATGCAGCTTGCAGTTTACTGATTCGGCGGCCGTAAGTCGATATCGGACGTGCCTGTGACGAGCATCACACCGTATGCCGACGCCATACAAGAGGCACAACCGCTAGAGTCGATGCCGCGCGAGGTCATTGTCGGCCGCGTAAAGTATACAGAGCACGAATCCCCGGTATCGTCAACAGGTCTCAAAGCAAACTTTCCAGCAGCAGCCGCAGTTTGCGCATTTCGGCCATGTGGTCGACGCCCGACTCCGGCACGTCGACGATGTCGACGCACAATGCGCGCCGGTACTTGTGCTTGCTCAATTGGTTGATCAACCGGCCGTACTCGACCTCGCCCTGACCCACGCGCACCTGCAGGGCCTTCTTGCTGGTGTCGCGAAGCTGGACATGCACCACATGTTTCAAGACCTGGTCGTAGCTCCCTCCGGCGTGCGGCCCGTAAATGTAATGGCTGGGGTCGAGCGTGATGCCCAGCCCCTTGACGTTGTCGCACAGCACGACGGCCGTATCCGGATCTTGCGACATGCGGCCCGCCTCGGTCTTCAGTCCCACGCGGACGCCTTCGAGCGTGCCGATCCGCACCAACTCGCGCAGCCGCTCGACCTCGGCATTGAACGGGGTGCCCAATTCGCCGGCCCTCACGGTCATGGCCACCACCTTGATCGCCTTGGCCAGCTTGCAGCAGGAAATGAACTGGTCGTAGTATTCCCGCCCCTCGGCCTCGATATCGACCATCAGGGCGACCGGAGTGAGCCGTTGCGCGTTGCGGCATGCCTGCACGGCCTTTTCCAGATCGGCATGGACCTGCGAGGGCTTGAGGTGCCCACCCGACTCGCGCAGATCGAATTCGACCCGCGAGTACTCCAAGTCGAGCAAGCGCTGCAGCGCCGCGTCCAATGCGAGTTCAGGAAAACATCCGCTGCCGGCTGCGACAAACACGCTGTGACTCCTTCTAATCGGCGACGTCTATAAATATCCCGCCCAGGTCGTTCCATGATCCGATAGCTTAACCCCAGCAGGCCAACCCTGGCAACAGCGCTAGCCAACTCAGGGCCGGATTCGGGGGCGAGGCGGGCGAGGCGGGGTCGGGATGAAGGGAGCACGAGAGGTCAGCGAGTAGAGGTTAGAGGTTAGAGGTTAGAGGTTAGAGGTTAGAGGTTAGAGGTTAGAGGTTAGAGGTTAGAGGTTAGAGGTTAGAGGTTAGAGGTTAGAGGTTAGAGGTTAGAGGTTAGAGGTTAGAGGTTAGAGGTTAG
>DATKSN010000005.1:0-39292 GCA_035531595.1 Pirellulales bacterium
CGACGGCGGCGACCTTGTCGAACTCCGGCGCGATCGGTCCCACGTTGGTCTCGAACTCGACCGCCGTCGCCGTCAGTCGCACCCACTGCCCAACCAGTTCGTCGCCGTTGACCAGCAGCAGTTGGTCGGCCCGAGGGGGCCTCGCGTCTTTCTTCCCGCCGGGCGCGCGTCGAGCGGGGCCGGCCGAAAACGACTCTGGACCTCTTTTCGAGAGGCGCAGCGCCAAACGGTCGCGCTCGTCGTGGTTGACGGGCGGATGGAGCAGGATGCCGGAAACGAGTTCGAGCGGCAGGGCGACCTCGCCGAAGGCGTCGCTATCGAACTTCACGCTGCGATCAGCGGTTTCGAGCAACTGAGCGGCCACCAGCAATCCGCCGTCGATCAGATGGATTTGCGGGGCGTCGGCCGGCTCGGCCGGCGCGCCCCAAAGAACCAGATCGGCGGCGGCCAGGCGGCGATCGCCGGCGACGGTTCGGAACCGGAGTTCGCCGGAAGCACCCATGGCGGCAAGCGCAGCCGGGAACCGGTTACCCTCGATGGGGATGGTGTCGGCCATGACCGGCCCAGGGCCGGCAACCTGGGCCGAGGCGCGACGCGACGAGACGCCGGCAAGCGCGACCAGGGAACTGGCCAGAACGTCGCGGCGGTTGATCGTGATGGGAAGGTCATTGGTCATTGGTCATTGGTGCCAGCGGTTAGCCTGGATTATTCATGGTCCCCACACTAACCCGCAGCGCAAGCAAGGCCCGGCGTTGGACTTACCTTGCTTGCGCCGCGGGTTAGTGTGACCAATGACTGACTAGCGTTGAAAGATCGGCAGGTAATTATTGGGCATCTGCAAGATGATCACCGCCATCGCAGTGCCGTATTCCTGGCAGATCGAGTCCATCCAAGCGCCGTCGTCGCGTTGCCTGGTCAAGAGCTCGTCTCGGATGGCGGGATACCACTTGAGCCAGTGGTCGCCGCCGGCGTGCCACATGGCCTGCGCGGCGTAGTAGTGGCCGTAGAAATAATGGGTCTCGCGATTGAAACCGCCGTGAGGCAGGCTCTGCATCAGGTAATCGAGCCCCTTTTCGATTTCGGGCCCTTCATAAATACCGGCGCTGTAGAGAGCCACGATGCCGGCCGCGGAACGTGGGAACGCGCTTTGGCCGCCCTGCACCATGTACATGAAACCGCCGTCGGCGTTCTGGCTCCGCTTGACGTAGCCGACGCAACGGTCGATGGTCTCGTGGGGCACGAACAGTCCGGCGTTGCGCGCCGCCCGCAGGGCCATCACCTGGCAGACGGTCACCGACAGGTCGGCCTCGCGGCGCACGGGCTGGTAGCGCCAGCCCCCTTCGTCGTTCTCGGTGTTGACGATCAACTCAACCGCCTTGGCCAGCTTCTCGCGGACGTCGCCGCGCATCGTCATGCCGTAGGCTTCCGCCAGGAACAACGTGGCAAAACCGTGGCCATACATGGGGCCGTGGCTGCTGGTGCCCGGCACATGGATGAAACCGTCGTCCTGGGCGTTCTCAAGAATGAAATCGACACAGCGGCCGACCTGCGCACCATAGGGCCCGCGTCCGGGCGTGCTGCCGCCGGCCATGAAGGCCATGCCGGCCAGCCCGCACACCGCCACGTTGCGGCCGTACCCCCCCGAGCCGAAGGCGCCGTCGGCTTGCTGGGCCGTGGCCAGAAACGCCAGGCCGCGGTCAATCGCCCGCTGCGCCGCCAAATTGATCAACTCGGCGGCGGTCTGTTCCGGATCGGCCCCCGTCGCCGCGGGCGCTCGCCGCGCGCCCAGCCAAGCCGCGCCGGGGAAGAGAACGACCTGCCGCGCGAGGAACCGGCGCCGAGAAATAGTCCTCATCGTATTCACTTTCGGTCCTTCTCAGATGATTTCGCCAAGGTCTTGTAATAGTCCTCGATCAAGAGCAAGTACTGCGGCAGGAACTCAAGGGTGGGCGACTGTGTCATTTGTTCCCGCAGATGTTCGGGCAAGTGGCCCCAGGCGGCCTTGGCCATCTCGCGCATCGCGGCCGCGCCGGGCTTCTTGGCTTTTTCGTCGTTCAGGCGATCCGAACTGTCGCTGGCCGGTTGATCGGTGGGCTGGTTCGCCTGGTCAGGCTGGACCACCTTGCCTCGGCCGGCGGTTTCTTGACGCTGGCTCGAAGACTGCTTGCACGCCTGGCACCGCTTGCGCAGTTGGCGGATCAGCTTTTCCATCTCCTCGGCGATCTCGCGCTGCTTGCCTTGCGTGCTTTCGCCCGCGTCGGCCTCGGCAATCAACCGTTCCACCTCGCGCATGCGGCCGCTGATGTCGGAGAGGGGATCCTGCCCGCCTGCGAGCGTGACATCCTCGCCGTCGCCTAAGCCACGCAGCAACTCGTCGTCGAGATCGTCGCCGGGTTGCCGGTGGTCGGGCGGCTTGGCTTCGTCCTTCGTAACATCCAGGCCTTCGACCGTTTCGTCGGCAAGGCCCTTGAGCAATTCGTCGTCGAGCGACTTGTCTCTAGCGCGGTCAGCCGATTTCGGCGCGGGGCCGTCGGCCGCTTCCGCGCCGGATGGGGCGGAAGCGGGAGAGAAACTGAAAATCGCCAGCAGCAAGAACGCGCTGGTTGCGATTTTCATTCGGCGCCCCGCCTCAAAGCTAAGATTACCGCGGCAACGGCATCTGTAGGGAACGCCCTCCGTGGCGTTCCGTGAAGCGGGTGCGAGTATCGACGTCGGTTCGCGGGACGCGGAACGCCACGGAGGGCGTTCCCTACAGAGGGATGCGATTTTCATTCGGCAGTCTCCTTCCCATCGGGCTCCGCCAACTCGGGCTCATCCAAATCGGGCAGTTTTTCAGGATCATCCTCGGGCTTCTCGCCGGCCGGTTGGCTCAACTCCAACAGCAGGTCGGCCAGTTGTCCCTGCTCCTCGCTCAATTCAAGATACGCTTTCCGCTGCTCGGGCGACAGCGGCAACATGCCCCGCGCCGCGTCGTCGACCGCTTCGGTGCGCAGGTTGAGCTGATCTTGCATCAGCTTCAAGAGCTTCAATTCGGCCAGCGCGTGCAACGCGTCGCCCGGCGATTGCGGGCCGCCGTCGCCCCCGCCGCCCTCGCCGCCGGGAGGCGGCTGTCGCGATGGGTCGTCGCCGACGTCGGGCTTCAGCGCCTCGAGCAATTGCTCGAGCCGCGCCAGAGCGCGCTCTTCGGACCCCTGCGCGTCACCGCCGAGATCGAGTTGGGCGAGCAAATCAACGGCCCGGTACATCTCGCGCGCGGCCAGCTTGAGGCCCAACTGGAATACGGCGGCTGTGATCTGCGCGGCCACGCCTTCGGTCTCGTCGCCCAGCGACCGCTGCTGCCGGGCCAGGTCGCCGACCGTGCGCGTCTCGGCCGCGGTCAATTCGCCTTGCGACTCTTGCCGTTCGCGATAGTGGCGCGTTTCCTCGATCAGCCGCCGCTCTTGATCGGCGATCCCTTTCAGGCCGTCTTCGAGTCGGGCCAATTGTTCTTGGGCCAGATCGGCCTCGGCCTGACGGCGGTCGGCGGCCAGTTGTTGCTGGGCGTCTTCCAGATCGCGTTGGGCTTCGGCGGCGTTGTCGGCGGCCGACTGCGAATCGCCCTGGTCGCCTTGCCGGCCGGCCTGCCCCATTTTCGAGCCGCCGCGGGCGGCGTCGCGGCCCGCGGCGTCGGCCCGCAAGCGAGCCAGCGCGCGGGCGAAACGCTCGGTCTCCGATTGAAGCTCACGCTGCTGGCGTGCCAGCCGCTCCTGCTCGCGCCGGCGCTCGGGCTCTGCCGGGTTTTCAGCCTCTTTTTCCCACTTCTTGCGCAGGCCTTCCTGCCGCTCTCGCAAGCCGGCCAGTTTCCGCTCGGCCTCGCGGAGCTTCTTCACCAAGCGGGCCAACTCGTGCTCCCGGCGGTTGGCGAGGATGTCGAGCATCTCGCGCAGATCCTCGGCCACCTGGCCTTGCCGGGCCGCGGCCTGCCCGACCTGGTTCTCATCGACGCGCCGGCCCGCTTCGCGCATCTTGCTGGCCACGGCCTGCCGCCGAGCCAGGTCGAGGGCGTCGGCAATCGTGCCGGCGGTCAGCGGATCGGACGTGTCGAGCTCGCCGACCATCCGCTCCATGCGCTGTTGGATTTTGTCGAAGCGGCGTGCGATGTCGAACTGCCGCCCCGCCAGCTTTTTCAGGTCGGCCTGCCGTTGCGAATCCAGTTCCTTGATGTCCTTGGTCAAGGTTTCCCGGCCCACGGCGGCGGTCTCGTCGTTCAGCCCCTCCTGCTCGCGCCGTAATTGACCGAGCTCGCGGTGAAAACGACGGTAGTTGTCCCATTGCGAAAGTTCGCCCAGCATCTTCTCGAGCGATTGGATCACTTGGTCCTGACCCGCCGCGGCCCCCGTCAGCGACTGGGCCAGCAGCGACTGGGCCGTTTGCTCTTGCCCCGCCTTGAGCGCGGCGGTCAACTCGCGCGCGGCGGCCGGCAGCGGCCCGTCGCCCAAGGCGTTGATCTCGTCGAGCAGCGCGCGCATGTGCCGCTCGATCTCGGGACTATCGACCTTGTTATTGGCCAGATCGGCGAGGAGCCCGTCGATGTGTGTGATGACGCCCTCGCTTTCGCCCGTCAGACCCCGTTCGACCTGCCGCTGGGTCAGCTCGGTGCTTTGCAAGTGGTCGACGTCCTGTTTTTCGAAACGCCCGACCGTGCGAAGTTGGATTTCAAGCCCTGACACCTCGCCGCGGGCCTCCTGTTCGAGCTTGAGGACGCGGGCCAACTCGCCAAGGATGAACTCTTGCCGCTCGGCCAGTCGGTCTTGCAACTCGTCAGGCGTGATGATCGTAAGCCGCCGCGGCGGGCTTCGGCCGAGTTGCGGTTTATAGTCGGCCGCGACGGCGAAGATCGTGAGCTGGGCGCCGGGTTTCAGCCCCAAGGGCCGCAGATCCCAGCCGTGTTCGATCCGGCGCGACTCGCCCTGCTCGGCTTCGCTCAGCGGGCCGGCCCCCTCGGGCCGCGCGACGCGTTCGGGTCCATCGTACAGCACGACGGCCGTTTCCCCCTCGTCCGTCTTGTCGGTTCGCGAGTAGTGCGTCGCCACACTTCGTATCGCCAGGTCGTCCTTGGCCACGATCCGCAACGGCACCACCGCGTCGGCGGTGACGTAGACGTTCGCGGCGGGCTCTTCGATGGCCACGCTTGGCGCCAAGTCGTCCACCGCGCGAATCTCGTAGCGCACCTGCTGGCCGCCGGCAAAACCTTCGCGGTCGGTCAACTCGAACCAGTACGACCCTGACTTCTGCACGACGAACGGCGCATCGCGCGAACCCGGCAGCGAGAATCCGTAACCGTCGTCGGCCAGTCGGGCCGGAATCGCCTCTCCGTTCTCGACGCGCAGCACGGCCGACCTGAGCGGCTTGGTCGTGGCGGCGACCAGCTCGACGCGCGTTCCGACCAAGGCGCGGATGTGCGGCTCGCTCCGGCCGCTGGGCCAGCCGGTGTAATCGGGGTAGTGGAGCGACAGCGTCAGTTGTTCGACGGCGGGCGGCTCGACGACCTCCAGATCGATCCAAGGCATCGAGTCGTCGTCGCCCCCCACGGCCCGATAGGCGAAGGGGCGCGTGACGCTGTCCTTGCGAAGGGTCATGGCGCCGTCGAGAAGCCGCATCGTCTCGACCTGCTCCGAGCGCATCGTGCCGTCGCCGTGATAACGAACGTGCAGGAACACCTCGTCGGGTAGCGGCGCGCCCTCGGCGTCGATGACTTCGACCTCGAACGGCTGACCCAGCGCCACGCGCTCGACGGGGTGTTTGAAAACCAGGTGGCTCGACTTGGGCCAGGTCGCATTGCCCAACGGATCAACGAGCCGTGTCAGACCGATCATCGTCGTGCGCGGACCGCATGCCGCCAGCAGCAAGGCCAGAGAGGCCACGCAGCCGAAGACCAAGAGCGCGCGGTACGCGGGGCGCGGTTCGAGCGATTTCGACAAATCGAGCCGCTCGACGGCCGCCGACGTTTCGGCGATCACCGCCCGGCGCAATACCGCCGACCCGGCCCGCGGGTCGTCTTCGCGCTGGCCGAGGAATTGCACCGTGCTCGCCAGGCGGTCGGCGAGTTCGGGAAACCGCCGCTCGATCTTCAACGCCAGCGCCACGTCGGAGAAGGCGGCGAACAGCGCCGTCCATAGGAAACGGTAGCCGGCCCATCCGCCCAGGCCGAACAGCACCGCCAGGGCCAGGATCCGCACGCCGCGGTCCTGGAAATGGATCAGGTAGTCGGCCAGCACCAACGCGGTCGCGGCCGCCAGCACGACGCCAGCCACGCGGCTCAATGCGTAAAGCAGCAGTAGCCTCCGCGCGCGACAGCGAACCACGCCAATCTGAAGTTGCAGCGGATGCGGCATAAAATAGGGTTCATCCGGCGGAAGAACCAAGAACCGTTTCGTTTGCCCGCGGGCGATCCGAATTATAGCATCCTCCGCGAATTTTCGCAGCACCCATTTTAAGGGCCGGCAAGAAATGCCATACTTCATGGTGGCTGGGGCAGAGCCTAAGCGATGCCTTCGTTTGGGCGGTCGGTATCGTCTTCGCCGTGCAATTCGTCGTTTCTGATTTCCGCGAGAGCTTGCTTCGCCGCCCAAGACCGCCGGAAAACCCAGTGCTGGCGATGTGGGATGAATCGCCGGACCTGAATCCGATCCACGCCTGCGTGGCGCAGACGCCCGAGACATCGGAATTCACCGCGGCGTTTGAGAGAATTGCCGCCAGGCGAGAAGCCTCGCCCGTCGTCGCGGATTCGGCGCTGGTGGAGGAGAACGTCGTCGCGGCCCAACCGCAGCCCGCACCCGCGCGCGATGCGTGGCTCAGCCTCTGGCCGAAAATGGATGGATGTCTTCTTCTCCTCTCGCGCCCGCGATTATCGGCCAGGTTCCCTGCCACTGCTTCTTGATAACGGACGGGCCACGTTCGGACGATTATCAGAATTTTCACGGCCGTTTCGTAGCGGACGCAAGCTGCGGGAGAACGGGGCGCCGGCTAGTATGCGGTCCCTTTCCGAAACTTACTGGCGGAAAGGGCACGCTAATACCTGGGGACGTCAAGTGCGTGGCTCTGAAAACTACAAAAACGCGTGACCAAATCAGGGAATGTTTAAAAACTACCAAAAATGATAATTGTAATAGCGGCTTCGGCTACACGCGGGGGGGGAAGAACCTACCCTTGTGCTACGGCGAGTGCGGCTGGCCAAATTCGAACACAGTCGCGTATTCGGTTGGTTCCTGGTGCAGCGGCACGCAATCGCCCGCGACGCCGCCCGTGGCGGGCACGGGGTGCGATCCGGCAGCCGGTGGAATCGGCGCCCCAGGCTACATGACAATTTATCCCATACCCCCGTTTCCGATGATGCCACCGAGGCCTACGCTATGGTAGGCGCATCTGCAGCGCCGGTGGCCGGTGGCAACCACGCTACGGCTAATTGTACCGGTCGCGCAGGAAGGAAGAAAGCGGCTCGTCGAAAAACCCAAGCGGGTTGAGGGCGCGTCCCTCGTGGAACTCATCGTAGGCGTCGATCACGATGCCAGGACGTGAATTGCGCAGCGCGGCAAGGGCCCGGCGCACGCCCTCAAGCTTGTCGGGCATCACCATCAACTCGTAGCCGTCGTCGAGCGCGAGCCTGGCGGGCCGCGCCCCCCCGATGGAATCCGCGCGATTTTCAGCGAAATCCGCACGGTCGTTCGATTCTTGTCGCGTCGGCGGCCTGGCAAACGGGTCGGCGTCTCTGCCGGCGACGTGAACCGCCTTGAGACGCCTGAAGCGCGCTAGCGACTCGAACCCCTCCTCCGTCGCCATGTCTTCGTTGATCGCCAACTCCTCCAGTGATTCCATGGCCGCCAATTTCGCCAAACCAGCGCCCGTCACCGACGTCGCGCTCAACTCAAGCCACTTGAGCCGCGGGAAGTTGGCCAGCGCCCGAAGGTCTTGGTCGCCAAGCTCGCCGTCGCGCAGCACAAGCGATTCGAGACGTGGCAGCGGAGGAAGGTACGCGAGCGTTCGCAATTCCCCGCTTTGCACAAGGGTTTGATGGCCGCCGTCCGGCGAGCCATACGGCATAACAATGAGTATCAGCGATTTCAAATCCCTAAGCCCGGCCAAACAGCGAAGGTCCGGCGCGTTCGCATCCCACGCCGTGAGACGGAGCCACTCGAGATGATTCATTCCGCCGATCGTGGCGAGATACTCGCGCCAGTCGCCCGGTGCGGTGCGGCCATCTTCGAACTCGATTTCCAGCATGCGCACGCGGTGCATCCGCCCCAGCGCCGCGCGCATGGCCGGCGAGATGGGAGCGCCGAGCGGGTCAAAGCTCAGGAAGCGTACGTCGCGCAGTTGCGCTAGTCGCATGAGCTGCTCCTCGCGATTGCCAAAGCTCGTGACCTCCGCGCCAACGATCCGCCGGCGAAATCGGTCCGCACCCACGATGTCCAGCCATTCTGGACCCCAGCGCTGGATGCACAAGTCGCCCATGTCCATTTCCATGTCGATGAGCGGATCCTGGATTTCCGCGCGGTGATAGACGCCCCGGCACCACGCGGAGACTACCGCGGCGGCGGCGACCAGCGCCAGCATCCCCCTCACGCTCCATTGGAACCGGGGTCGATAGCGGCGGATCAGCCATTCCCAGGCAATCGCCGAAAGCACCGCCATCAGCAGCCAGAGCATCAGGTTGCCCGCCAGCGCTAGTGTGTTGTAATCCCAGTCGTCGAATACTAAACACTCGAAGCGCCAGTACCAAAGCAATGGCCAGCCAAATTGAACTTCTTCCCCTGGCTCCATGCCACGGTCGGGGACGGGCAGGTTGGCGAGCACGATGACGGCGGCGAGCGGCGTAAGCACAAGGAGCGTCGTGGCGCGCATTCGCCAGCGGAGGCGCGGCCGGTAGCGGCGCAGCAGCCAGCGGCATGCCGCCGCCGCGCTCAGCAGCAAAAACAGCCAGGCGGCGGAATTGGCGACCAAGCGCCAGACGAGGAACCGTGATATCGGCCACGCGAACGCGAGCTGGGCCTTGCCGCGCCAGTACCAAGTGAGAGGCCAGCCGAAGGGGCGTTCCCAGGGGCGTCCACTCGCGTTCAACAGGCAATCCAGATGCACGGGTTGCGACGACAAATTGGCCAGCGTGATGCCCGTCGTGACGACCGTCAAAACCATCAGCGTCAGGCCCGCGCGCCATGGCGAGAATTCGTCGGAATGCGTGCTCGCCGCTGCCGGCTTGCCTCGGTGCATTGATGCCATGAATTGCATTCTAACGCTTCCTCGGCACCGAGAGAAGCGGCGTCGAGGTTACCGCGGGCACGCAAACTGCCTGTCCAAGTGCGTGTCGCGCGATCATCGCTCCCAAATCATCCATATCGTCCTTTTCCTTGCTCGGATCCCGGACGAAACGCTGGTCCCAAGGCGCACGCGCGCATACGCTTCGCAACCGGCCGACAAAATCATTGGGGCGGAACAACTTGCTCCATTCGCGCACGTTCCGGAGGTAGGCGGCGTGTCCGTCATGCGTTGCACTTCCCCTCGTTTCCTCGTGTTCCAGGAAATCGTCAATGGCTTGCACCAGTCTCCGCGATTCATCTTCGGCGATGCTCTCTGGGGTGACGATGCGGGCCAGGTCGTCGGCCAGACCACGTTCAAGGACGAAGTACAGACTTTCCACGAGCACCTTGAACGCAAACCGATGATGTTCGCCGTCGCGGCCCGTATTCAGGCGCGCTGCGCAGATTTCCAGAACCCCGCGATAGCAGGCCGTTTCCTCATCCGCCGTCGCAGGTTGCCAGTCCTTTGGCCGAACTCGCCCGGCGACGATCGGTTCACCGAGCAGATGCCAGCCTGGCCGCTGCAGCGCCTTGGCAAAGGCGGCGAACGCCAGACTCGCTTCTCCAATCGCGGAACTTCTCGCCCGACGTTCCGCAAGGGACAAGCGATGATCGAAAGGAGAGGCGGTTCCCGATGTAAATACGCTGAACAGGCCGGTCCAGATGGCCGTCGCGTTGTTGCCGATCTCCGGCTCGGATTCTTCCAGCGACAAGCGGAACAAGCCGGCTTCGCAATCTTCAAAGAACTCCGGGAACGAAACCAAACGTTCCAACAACCAAACAAGGGTCCGGCGCGGCCCCCATTTGACGCCGAGCGCATGGCCCGCGATGGCTTGCAACTCTCCCGGTTGGGCGCCTTCGATCACGCCGCGTAACCGGGGTAGGTACTCGGCCGGCGACGCCTCGGCCAAAGCGCCCGCCATAGCCGTCGCGGCCGGGTCTGCCAAGTCACGCGCGGTCAACCGTGCGAACCACCCGCGAAAAAATGCGCTCACCTGGTCGCGCACCTCCTTTGTCCCATGCGTGGCGACTCTGTCGAGAAGTTGCAGGCGGAATTCCGCCGGGAGTTTTTCGAAAAAGCGGCCAGGATCGCCTCGGACCCAGCTCTCCCAGCCTTCGGCAAATAGGACGCGCGCGACAACTTCGGGAGTAACGTACCAGTACCGCCCGGCTTGCACGACGAAACCGGGAGATTCCCTCACGACTCGCACGACGTCGCGAAACTGTTGAACTGTATAGTTAAGGGTAAGAGAGCACAATGCCTCCAACTCGCCGACCACGTCGTCACGCGAGCCAACCTTGTTGAAAAGGGCAAGCAGCGAGACGATAGGCAAATTCGTTTCGTGTGACCCCGCAGGTTCTCATTCAAGAAGTGCCGCGTCGAGGCGCCGCATTCATCAGCCACGAGAATGGCCGCCTGATCCGTCATCGTCGCCATGGCCGTCGCCGCCGCTCGCGCCTCTTGCTCGTCCGCGACGTAAACAACCAGTCCGGCGGCCTCCGGCAACTCGTGCAAGGTCTCGAAGACCAATCGCGTCTTTCCGACACCCGCGGCGCCGCCGATCACCAGGCCGGCATCGCCCGCCACGCTCGGGCCGGTTAGTCGCGCGTGCTCCAGAATTTGTCGGCGGAGTTGCTCCCAAACCGGATCGCCGTGGCGCACGTAATTCGGTGTGATGGCACGGCAGTTTTCCCTCCAGGCTTCCCAGTGGAACCCGCCGTGCCTGAAGTTTCGGAGTCCCACGGCGATGGCGGGAAAACGCTTGGCCCACTGTAACAAATGACCTCCGTTGACCACTCGCGGATCTGGGGAGCGGGAATTGACGGCCAACGCCTCTTTTTTCAGCAGAGCCTCCCATTCCGCCAGGGTCGCGGGCGGGAGATCGCCGATCAGACAAAAGCGGTAGCCATATCCGGCCTTGATGAGCTTCCGGGCGTATGGCTTGTTGATCTCTTCCTGGAGTTTCTTATGGTCGATGTCTTTCGCATTGACGGCCTTGAACTGCCAGCTCGTCGGAACTGCAAACCATCCGGCCCTGTCCTGCGGAATGGGTTGCTTGACCTCTGTGTCAACGCCACCGTCCTTGATGTTCGCCCTGAGTTGGGTGGCGACCTCCGCTTGCGCAAGCCCGCCGCACGCGGCCTCGGCGCGAATGAGACGATCCATGAAGTGGATGAAGGGTTCTCCGCCGCCTCCCTTCAATCAGGGCGAGGAATAGCTCTTCGGCGGACTCGACCAGCGCGGAGTCCATCGTACCACGGACGGGCCCCCGCGGCAATTCAAGGCCCCCCGCTCGCCGACCCTCGTCGTCCGCTTCCTCGTCCGGCTCAATCACCGGGGGGCTGACGCCCGCCGTTGCCAGCTTTCCTCGTCTGGCCTGACGCGAGCACCATGCCATCGGCAAAGCCGATCCACTGGCCACGGTACTGAGTAAGGAGTTGCTCGCGCACCGCCCAGTAGGCCGCCTCGTTCTTACGCCGGTCGGGGTGGATTTGCCGGGCGATTTCCGGGGGCAACCGATCCGCGATGCTTTTCATGGGATACCTGTACGTTAGGCAGCCTCGACGGCAGCGTAGACCTTGCCCTTGCTGGTCAACCAGTCCACGTCGCCCCGCTCGGCGTGTTCCTTGATTTCCCTAAGGAGTTGAACGGTTTCTGATTCGTAGCACAGCTCGCTCGGGTCGTCGACCGGAATGACCATCTCGACCTCGACTGCGACCACGTATTTCTCGCTTTGAATCAGCCGTGTCCGCTTGATTCGCTGTCCGGGAATACGCATTGGCTAACCTCGATCCGCCAGAGTCATGCGCCCGGTCCCCCCATGCCAAACGGTTTGCGCGGGCTGGCCTTGGATTTTTCTACCAACGCCTGAAACTTCGAGTTGCAGGCAAGCGAAGGTTTGGCCCGAGTCGGCGCACTCATTCAGGGTTTTGTTGAGGTCCGCTTCCAGGCGGCTCAACGGGATTGTCTTGATGGCCATGAAACTCCCTGCAGCGAGAACCGTTACCCTGAAGAAAATCGTGTGTCGTCAAGCCACACGATCAGAGTCCCAGCCAGCGGCGCACGGCCTCCTCGACCGCCGCCAATTGGTCGGCGGTAAGGTCACCCAGCTTTCGCACCAATTTGACCTGGGGCACGGTTAGCACCTGCTGGACGTCAAACACGCCAGACGCCAAGAATCTCGCTCTTACATCCACTTCAAACCGCGTCCCCTGCAGACTGGTGGTGTGAGCAACCACGGTAACCAGCATCCGATCCTGCAGCTCAGTCGGCACGCTCAGCACCAGGCAAGGCCGTACTTTGGCGGTCATACCTAGATCCACGATCCAAACGGAGCCGCGGTCAACGGGGCGCATCGGTAGCCTCCGCGGCGTCCAGGGCGAGGAATAGCTCTTCGGTGGCCTCGACCAGCGCGGAGTCCGGCACGTCCCCGTCGGCGGCTGACGAAACTCGGCGGAGGATCTCGACGGCGGCGAGGTGCTTGTCGCGCTCCGGAAGGACATCGAACGATTCCAGCAGTTGCTGCAGGGCGCTGCTCATAGATCCTCTCCGAAGGTCTTTCCCGAATTGCGACTCACCCTCGCCATCGTACCACGGAGGGGCCTCTGCGGCAATCGACGACGAGAGCCTCCGCGGACGTCCGGCGCGGAAATGCGGAGAACACGCAGCCCAAGCGGGCGGCGCTGCAACGACTGCCGCCGAGTCCCCCGTTCAACTTCAGCCGTCCGCTCGCCGCGCACCATCGCGCCCAGATTGCTTCCGAACCGACTCCGTCGAGACCAGACGGCCACGGTCTTGAGTTTCCGCCGCTTTCAGACGGTCGAGCAGTGTTTCCAAGTCGCCGCCGCAGTCGTCCAGGATTTGCTGGCGCGCCTGGCGGACTTCATCAACGATCGGATCACGGTTCATATTCTTCTCGTCCTCGGGAGGCCCCTCCCAAATCCCCCGCAACTGTTCGGCGTCGTCAAAGAAGCGGGCCTTCTCGATTTCCGTCTGCGCGCGTAAGGCCGCGCGCCAGGCAGCGTCGTCTTCCGGCGACAGCCATCCCGGTCCCGCCTGGTCCATCCGCGCCAACAATGCGGCAATACCCTCCGGTGTCGTCGGCCAATCCTCCTCGCGCATGCCAAGCGTGGGCCGGGCCGCATCGACCGGCACCACCTGGACCCGTGTGCCTTCGGGCAACTTGGCCGGGTCGTCGAGAACGATCTGGCCATTTTTGATCGTGCCTTGGATCGCGTTCATTTTTTCCTACTCCTTCGGCGGCTCGCTCGGCTGCTGCGACTTTTCCCGCAGGCCCACGAGCTCGCCAATTCACCCTTCAGCTTGTGGGTTTTCAGGGCGGGTTGAAAAACATCGTCCGCCATTGCTTCCAGCGCCGCGTGGAGGGTCGGGGCGGCCTGCGGATTCTTCTTCACCAGCCGCCGGGCTGCGCGCACGAAGGCGGCCGATTGCAGAAGGAGACGCCTCATTTCGTGATCTCACGCATCAATTCATGGGCCGTCGCAGGCAAACAACGCCCTTCCGCAAACTCCTGACGAGCCTCCTGAACCTCGGCTGCCAGTCGCTTTCGAGCCGCTTGGGCCAACCGGCGGTTCAATATGGCAATCAGTTCCCGCTGTTCATCCTGGGATAGACGATCCGCTGCTTCCAGAACTTCACCGAATGGCATTCCATGGGTCATGGCAAGTTCCTCGATATTGATTGGGCTGAACTGTTTCAGACTGCCACTCCATCATACCACGCTCATCCAACCGATCGGAAGCGTGGTTCTCGACGACATATTTTTCCTCGGCGACGAGTTGTCGAATCGTGCCGAAGAGTGGTCCCATCGGCATCTTCCCCGAGTCGTACCCGCCAAGGTCGGGCGGTACGTAGCAGCCAGGCAGCCTACAGCGCCTCCCATGTGCGGAATCATGGTTTTTCGGTCGAAATTGGAGTTTGTCGACGGGCAGCGATCCATCGGCTTCACCGACCCCGGCGAGCGGGGTCGTCACTCCGCGGGCGCTTCCGGCGGAACGTCGGACGGCGGTTCCGGGATCGGTTCACCGGCCTGGACCGCCTCCTCCGATCCCTCATCCCGCGGCACGCGTACGGCGGCGGCGAGCGTGTCGTCGTCGTCGAGCGACATGATCTTGACCCCCTGCGTGTTGCGGCCGATCGAACTGATCTCGCCCGCCACGATCCGCTGCAGCTTGCCGCGCGCGGTCATCATCAACAACTCGTCATCGTCGCCAACGCTGACGATGCTCACCACCGGGCCGTTGCGGTCGGTGGCCTTGATGTCGCGCAGGCCCTTGCCCCCGCGGCGCTGCGTGCGATAACGGCGTGAGGAGCCGCCGGCCTCGTCCCCCTCCTCCTCCGGCTCGGTCAACAGGGGGCTGACGCCCCCCGCTCGCCAGTCTGCCTCGTCCGCTTCTTCCTCCGGCTCGATCAACAGGGGGCTGACGCCCCCCGCTCGCCGGCCTTCCTCGTCCGGCTCCTCCTCGCGCTCGGCGTCGTCGGCCGGCACGTCACCTGGAAGTTCTTCCTCAGCCGGGTTTTCCTCATCAACCGGCGGGCTGTTGGGTCCAAAATCGGTCCGCTTGCCGTAGCCGTTCAGGCAGACGGTCAAGAGCGTGGCTTCGGGATCGGCGACCACCATGCCCACCAACTCGTCGCCGGCCCCAAGCTTGATTCCTTTCACGCCGCTCGAATTCCGGCCCATCGGCCGCGCGTCCGACTGGCGGAAGCGAATGGCCATGCCGCGGGCGGTCGACAGCACCACCTCGTCGCCCGCGCGGGCCACGACCACGTCGACCAGTTCGTCGTTTTCCTTGAGCTTGATGGCGATGATGCCGTTGCGCTGCGGCCGGCCGTATTGCGATAAGGGCGTTTTCTTGATCAGGCCGCGGCGCGTGGCCATCAGCAAGTAATGGTCGGGCTGTTTGAAATCGCGCACCGCGCGGCAGTCGGCGATCGTCTCGCCGTCGGAAAGGTTCAAGAGGTTCACGATCGCACGGCCGCGGCTCTCGCGGCTCAACTGCGGAAGATCGTAGACCTTCTGCCAATAGACCTTGCCGCGGTTGGTGAAGAACAGCAGGTAATCGTGGGTGCTGGCGGCGAACAGGTGCCGGATCGGATCTTCGTCCTCCGTCTTGGCGCCCTTGAGCCCCTTGCCGCCGCGGCGCTGGGCCCGGTAGGTGCTGGCCGCCGTCCGCTTGATGTAGCCCTGGTGGCTGATCGTGACCACCATGTTCTCCTCGGTGATCAGATCGCCCATGTCGATCGAGCCGATTTCGTCGCCGCTGATCTCGGTTCGCCGCTTGTCGGCGTGCTTTCGCCTCAACTCGACCAGGTCGTCACGAATGATCGCCAGGATGTTCCGATCGTCCGAGAGAATCCGCTGATACTCGGTGATTTCCTTGAGCAATTCGCGGTACTCGTCGCCCAGCTTCTCCTGCTCGAGGTTGACCAGGTGCCCCAGCGTCATCCGCAGGATGGCGTCGGCCTGCACGGGAGTGAGGGTGTACGTCTCGCGCGCGCCGCGTTCCGATTGGAAGTCGGCGAAGCCCGCCTCGCCCAGCGCGCGGCGCATCAGCGCCGCGGGGCACTCGATTTCCATCAATCGACCCTTGGCCTCGGGCACCGTGGCCGACGAACGGATCACGCGGATCACTTCGTCGATGTTGGCGTGGGCCAGCAGCAACCCCTCCACCGTGTGCTTCCGCTCGCGGCACCGGTTCAGCAGAAACTGCGTCCGCCGGCGGATGACCACCAGTCGGTGGCGGATGAACTCCTCGAGCAGTTCCTTGATCGACAGCGTCCGCGGCTTGCCGTCGACCAGCGCCAGGAAGATCATCGAGTAGGTGTCTTGCAGCGGCGAGAACTGGTAGAGCTGGTTCAGCACCACCTCGGCGTCGTCGCCCTTCTTGATCTCGACGACCAGCCGCACCGGTTCTTTCAGGTCGCTCTCATTGCGGATGCCCGAAATGCCCTTGATCTTGTCCTCATGAACCAGTTCGGCGATCCGCTCCTCGACCCGGTCGCGAGCTTGCTGGTAGGGAATTTCGCGGATCACGATCCGCTGCCGCCCCTTGGCCATTTCCTCGATGTCGCAGCGGGCGCGGAGCGTGATGTTTCCGCGGCCGGTGTAGTAGCTTTTTCGGATGCCGGTTCGCCCGCAGATGATGCCGCCGGTGGGAAAATCAGGGCCGGGCACGATTTCCAAAAGCTCATCGATCGAAACGTCGGGCTGGTCGATGACTTTGATCAAGGCGTCGCAGATTTCGCCCAGGTTGTGCGGCGGGATCGACGTGGCCATGCCCACCGCGATGCCGTTGGCGCCGTTGACGAGCAGGTTGGGAAACTTGCTGGGCAGCACGGTCGGCTCCAGCCGCCGCTCGTCGTAGGTGGGGACGAAATCGACCGTGTCGAGCTTGATGTCCTCCATCATCAAGGCGGAGATGCCCGACAGGCGCGCTTCGGTGTACCGCATGGCCGCCGGAGGCAGCCCGGCGATCGAGCCGAAGTTCCCCTGCTTGTCGACCAGCACATGCCGCATGTTCCACTCCTGGGCCATGCGCACCAGGGTGGGGTAGATCACGCTTTCGCCGTGCGGGTGATAATTGCCGCTGGTGTCGCCCGAAATCTTGGCGCATTTGACGCGGCTGGCGCCGGGCGTGAGGTTCAGGTCGTTCATCGCGACCAGAATTCGCCGCTGCGAGGGCTTCAGTCCATCGCGCACGTCGGGCAGCGCGCGGCTGACGATCACGCTCATGGCGTAGGTCAGGTAGCTGTCCTTGAGCTCGTCTTCGATTCGCAGATCGACGATCTTGCCGACGGGCAAGACGTTGCCGTTGGAATCGCCGTCGGGCGGCAAGCCATCATCGGAATCGTTGTCGTTCGGATCGTCGGTATCGGCCAAGTCCACATCCTCTTTTGCTGGCAAACTGAACGCCACGCAGGGCGTTCCCTACAGAACCCATGCGACGATCCTGGCCTTGAAGCGGGCCGCGGTTTGTTGTACGTCACGCGGTCGAGAGTGAGACATTCACGCTGGCTGGGGCAGCGCCTAAGCGATGCCCCGGTCGGTATCTAGCCGGGGCATCGCTTACGCTCCGCCGCCAGCCACCAGGCACCACATTTCTCGCGGCAAAATATCTCATTGTCGGCCTCGTGAAATATAAGGACCGAAGTATAGCCGTTTCCGTCGCCGCCGACAACTTCCTCGCCGCCGTCCGCGGGGCTAGAATAGTCGCTTGTAGGACGCCAAGTGCCAATTCACCGCCGAAGTGCCTGGAGAAGGGAGAACCGTGATGCCGTTGCTCGATCATTTTCGCCCTCCGTTGGGTGATGACTGGCCGGATGAGCAAACCCATCTGGATTACTGGGCCGAGCCGCTACGGCTGGGAGCCGAGTTGCCGACCATGCCGCTCTGGCTCGATGTCGATCTCTGCGCGCCGGTGTGTTTGGAGGAGAGTTACCGGACTGCATGCGAGTCGCTTCGCATGCCTGCGATGTGATCGCTTATGCGAGGTGGCCGAGGAAGAGACTGTAGAGCAACACGACCAGCACAATCAGCGTGATCACGATGTAGGTCCGATCTCGCTGACAGGCGAAGGCAAAGACGGAAAAAATGACGCGAGCCACCGGCGTCGCAATCAACAGCAGCAGACCGAATTGAATCACGCCAAGGCTGTTCATGTGCCAGGCGTTGACGACGATCTTGCCGGGGCTGCGCAGGTCGCCGGGTTCGCCTTTGAAGGAGCGGTAATCGGCCAACTCCGTGGCGTTGCCGGCCAGGTACATGACACCGCCCAGGGCCACCACCGCGGCCGCGAGCAGCACGCCGGCCCGCAACAGATTGCCCACGACCCGTTCGACACGTACGTCCGTCCAGTCCGGTCGCGCCTCGGACATCGTTACAACCCTCCGGTCAGACCTTTGTAAATCATCTCGACCGCCAACGCCAGAATGACGACGGCGAACACGATCCGCAGCTTCCTCGGCTGGGCGACGACCAAGACGCGCGTGCCGAGAAACGAGCCGAGCAACACGCCGAGCGTAATCGGCATCGACAGGCTGGGGTCGACGTAACCCCGGCTGAGATAGACGCCGGCACTGGCCGCGGCGGTCACGCCGATCATGAAATTGCTCGTCGTCGTAGCGACCTTGAACGGGATGCGCATGGCCTGGTCCATGGCCAGCACTTTGAACGCCCCCGATCCGATACCCAGCAAGCCCGACAGAATGCCGGCCACGAACATCAGCGCGAAACCCAACGGCACGCGATGCACATGGTAAGACTTTTGCCCTTCAGCCGTCGGATAGGAGCCGTCGAGCTTCAGCCGCGTGGCCAGCCGATCAGGGGTGTCGGCCGCCGTCTCGTCGGGCTGCGGACGGCTCGACAGGTATGCGGAGAACAAGAGGACGACGCCGAACACGACGGCGATGGCGCCGCCGGGAACCTTACTGGCCAGAACGGCCCCGGCCAGGGCGCCCACGGTCGTGGCGATTTCCAGAAACATGCCGATGCGGATGTTCGAGTAGCCTTCACGCACGTAGGCCGACGCGGCTCCCGACGACGTGGCGATGACCGAGACCAACGAGGCGCCGATCGCGTAGCGCAAATCAACGCCGAACACGAGCACCAACATCGGCACGATGACCACGCCGCCGCCCAAACCGGTCAGAGCCCCCAAAAACCCTGCCAGCATTGCGCCCAGCCAGACAATCAGCGTAAACAGCAAAACGCTCAATGTGCGAGGCTCCCAAAAGCCAATGGAGTCGATACGTCACGCTGGCCGGCCGAGTGTGTGGTCACTTCCAGCCTACTCCAGGCGGTGCGGAACCGCAATGTATACTTCACGCCGCCGAGAATGAGAGATTTTGCCACCAGAAAGTGGTGGCTGGTGGCAGAGACTAAGCGATGCCCCGGCTCGATGGCCGGGGCATCGCTTACGCTCTGCCCCAGCCACCGTGAATGTCTCATTCTCGGCCGCGTGAAGTATAAATCGTCGGCCCCCCAGCCCGCGGCGCCGGCCGGGAGCATGGGAAGTTGACCGAAAACAGCGTCTCGTTTATAGTTAAGCGGCTTCTGGACGTTCCGTTCACCGCTGTGTACTGTCCACGATAGCCGAGAGAGCCTGTTTTGGGAAAGGGGCTCGAATGCCAACTCGGAAAGGGTTTCATGTATGAGTTTTGGCGAAGGCACCGGAACCGATCTCGCGACCGCGCGCGGTCGAGACTATCCGTCGATCCGTCAGTTTACCGTCTTCCTCGAAAACCGGGTGGGACAGCTCCTGGAAGTCGTCCGCCGCTTCGAAGGGAGCAAAGTGCGAATCGTCGCGTTGTCGATCGTCGACTCGGCCGAGTGCGCCTTCGTGCGGTTTCTGCTGAGTCACCCGGAGCAGGGGCGCGAAATTCTCGAGCGGGCAGGACTTGCGATGATCGAAACCGATCTGATCGGCGTCGAGTTGCCCGAGGGGCCACAAGCGCTGTTGCGAGTTTGCACGGCGTTGTTGCAAGCCGAAGTGAATATCATTCAGGCTTACCCGCTCTTGGTGCGACCTCACGGCCGGCCGGCCGTGGCCTTGATGGTCGACAACATCGAGATGGGGCTTGAAACGCTCGCCAGCAAGAACTTCGCCATGATCTGCGAGGCGGACCTCCTCGGGGAAGAGTAGTCGGGTCTACGCCTTCAGGCTGGAAGTCGAACCTACCTACTTGCCGTCGAACCATTCCTTGGGCAGTTGCGCCAGCCCGCGCACGGTAATCCGCTCGATCGAATCCCACGAAACCGCCGTCAGGGTATGGCTGCCGTTGGCTTCTCGCATTGCGAACAAGCCGTAGTTGGCAACCGGATCCTGTTTGGCGAACTCGTCGGGCACGATCAGCTTACCGTCGCCGAGGTGAAGCTCAATCGAACTGTTTGCCGTTCTGGCGGCCCAGAGACGCGTCAAGAGCGCCGCCAGCGGGTGGCTGGTCGCGGAGGGTGGCGCAGCGGACGGCTTGGATCCGGACGCGCCGCCCAGCGACGAGCCTTTTGAACTGGTGTCGATGTGGATCAGGATCTCGTCGAGCGATATGGACTCGTCTTGTTCGGCCTCGTCATCGTCGGGCACGTCCTCGGGGCTGGGAATCAGAAACCGCACTTGGCAGTGGGGGCACTGGCCCGGACGTCCCACCAGGCTCGCGGGTCCGTGCAGGCGGTGTCCGTTCGGGCACAGGAACACGATTTCGTCGGCGCCAGCCGGCCCTTCGCCGATTTGCAGTTCGTCTTCTCGCGCCGGTGCTTCCTGTTCCTCCGCCGGCTCTGGTTCTTGGTCGTCCGATGCCGCGGAGTCCGCTTCGTTTTCGTCGCCCTCCTGCGACAAGAACGAAAACGGATTCGGCGAACTGTCGCTGGCGGCCGGCGCGGCCGGCGGCTGGGGCACGCGAAACACGGCGCCGCATTTGGGGCACTTTCCCGGCTTGCCGGCAAGGGTTTCCGGGCAATTCAGCTTGTGGCCGTTGGTGCATTGGAAGGTGATGCTCATTGCCTCCATCGTAAGAGGAGATGATTCCGTCGTCCACTGCGAAGGCGATAGGGGCTTGGCGCCTATCGCTTATCGCCTATCGCCTTTTCCGGCGGCTTGACTTGGCCGCCGTCACAGCAAACACTAGGAATTGGTTCTGAGCGGCTTCCCACTTTCTCTCGTTTCGAGCGCCCGCGTATGCCGATTCCCGTCACTTGCCCTGGCTGTAAGACGAGTTTCACGGTCGGCGACAAACACGCGGGCAAGAAAGGATCTTGCCCCAAGTGCAAGGCCATCATCGCCATTCCCAAGCTACCGGCGACGCCGGAGACCAAGTCGCCGGGGCCGACGACGAAGACGACCCCATCGCCTAGCCGCCCGTCGGCTGGGTCGCCGGCCGGCAAGTCGGTCGCGCCCGCGAGCGGCAAGCAGGCCGAGTCCGCGGCCGGCAAGCAGGCCGCCGTGGCTCCGCCGGGAAAAACCCCCACGGCGCCCGCGGGCGCCAAATCCGCTACGCCGCCGGCGGGGAAGGCGCCGCCAACCACGGTCCCGGCGCCGATGCCCGAAGTCAAGATCCACGAACCGGAGCCATCCGGCCCCAAGGGTTCCACAGGTCGATCCGTCTCAAAGCCGATCGCCCGCAAGGAGACGAAGATTGCCCTGGTGCCGGCCTTGGTGGTCACGGCCAGCGCGTTGGTCACACTGGCGGTCGCCTGGATCGCCCGCGTTCGTTTGCAAGAAGACCTCTGGCTCCGCGGCCTGGGCCTGGCGCTGATCTCGACACCGCTGGCGGCCGCCGGCTATACCTTTCTGCGCGACGACGAATTGGAACCCTATCGAGGGCGTTGGTTATGGTTCCGCTCGTTCGTCTGCGCCGCAGTCTACATGGCGCTTTGGGGCGGCTACCTTTTCATTCCCAGCGACGCCACGAGCGAACCCTGGAGCTGGGTCTACATCGGTCCCCCCTTCTTTCTGATCGGCGCCGGCGTGGCCCTGGCGACGCTCGACCTCGATTACACCAACGGCTTCTTCCACTATTGCTTTTATGTTCTGATCACCATCTCACTGGGATGGATCGCGGGTTTGTCAATGCCCTGGGCCGCGGTCGCTGGGTAAGTTATGAAGCTCGCGCAAGCACTTTCCGCCGACATTCCTCAAGCCTGGCGTCGATCCACTGACTGATATGCAGGGTATCTCGACCATCGAGATTGAACTGCTCCGTGGCGACTCTTTCCGCCGTCGGCAGTTGACCAGGCGACGATCCGTTCGGCGATGCTTTCGACGAAAAAAACAACACGCTGATGATGACGTCATCGGCGCGAGGCGACCCCGTAAGACAGACCGCCCCTGGTAGTCCCTCGTGGCAATCGAGGTCGATGCGCGCCGACCAATGTCGCCGCGCCGCGGCATGGGGAACCGGTCCTTCAGGTCCGAAAAGGGCGGTATTGCTTAGCGGAAGAATTTCTTCGGCGAGTAAACGGCTGATGGAATTCGTTGGCATATAGGGGAATCTCCGTTAGAACCAGCATGTGGTTTGATCGAAAGGGCAGGCGGGTTGGGCGTCGGCAAGCGGCCCGCGCGGCACGAAACCGCCACGCGTACCCATGTGTTAATGCCGCAAGCCAGTCATTGGTTACACTACCAATCGAGACCGGTCCAGACCAAAAACGACATCGGCGGCGGGTTCACGAGGGCCGGTGGCGGGTTCACGAGGGCTGCTGGCGGGTTGGAGATCTGGCGTAACGTGTGTTAACGAACGGCCACCTCAATGATCACGAACTTGTCGTGTTCCTTGACGACCTTGAACTGTACTCGTTTGCCGGGCTTGCGCTTTTTGGCGCCGCCGCCGCCACCGCCGTAGGAAGCATTGCCGGCGGGCGATCCATTGTTCGCGTCGCCGCCCACCTCCATGACAATGACATGAAACCCCTTGCCTTGTTTTTCGACGGTGATTTGCGCGTTGGTCAAGGCGGTCTTGAGCTTCTCCATGTGCGTCGTGACCGAATCCGTGGCGTCGCCCTCACGTAGCTTCTTGAGCCAATCCTTCGCCTTCGAGCTAATCAGCCCGGCTAGATCGGTGGTTTCGCCAGCCAGCACTTTTTTCGCGAACTGCTGCACGGCATACTTGGGGGACTTTTCGTCGAGTTGTTGACCCGATGCGCCTGAGAACCCGCCCGCGGCACCAGGTCCACCGCCTGCTCCACCTGGGCCGCCTGGTCCGCCGGGCATGCCACCTGGGCCACCGGGTGCGCCGCCTGCTCCACCTAGCCCGCCTGGTCCGCCAGGCATGCCACCTGGTCCACCGGGTGCGCCGCCTGCTCCACCTGGTCCGCCGGGCATTCCACCTGGTCCGCCGGGCATGCCGCCTGGGCCACCGGGTGCGCCGCCTGCTCCACCTGGTCCGCCGGGCATGCCGCCTGGGCCACCGGCTGCGCCGCCTGCTCCACCTGGTCCGCCGGGCATTCCACCTGGTCCGCCGGGCATACCACCTGGTCCGCCGGGCATGCCACCTGGGCCGCCGGGCATGCCACCTGGGCCGCCTGCTCCACCTGGGCCGCCTGCTCCACCTGGCCCGCCTGGCATACCGCCTGGTCCGCCTGGCATGCCACCTGGGCCACCGGGCATACCACCTGGGCCACCGGGCATGCCACCTGGGCCACCGGGCATACCACCACCGCCCGGCATTCCACCGCCCGGCATTCCACCGCCCGGCATTCCACCGCCCGGCATTCCACCGCCCGGCATTCCACCGCCCGGCATTCCACCGCCCGGCATTCCACCGCCCGGCATTCCACCGCCCGGCATTCCACCACCGCCCGGCATTCCACCACCGCCCGGCATTCCACCGCCGCCCGGCGTGCCCGTCGCCGCGGCGCCCGTGGGGGCGGACGACGCGGCTTTACTGGAGTCGGCTGGACTCGTGGAGGTCGAGCCCGCGCTGGCGACCTGAGATGACTGATCCCCTCCTCCGCAACCTTGACACCAGGGGAGCGCCAGCAACACAACACACCACGGAATACCGCGCAGGGCAAAGTAATACTTGGCGATCTTCATCTCATCATTCCTACCGGAGGTTCTTGGCGTGAAACAGCGACGGTCTTCAAGCATATCGCGACAGCACCCCTACATTAACCGCTAGTAGTTTGACAGCGGATACTCGCCAATGCAAGAGATAAGTCCGTCGGCCCGGATTATTCGTGGTTCCCACACTAACCCGCAGCGCAAGCAAGGCATTGAGAACAGGCATTCCGCCGTTGAGACGGCGGGGATTTATCGCTTTGGTGCCAATTCCAAAGGCGTGGTAGCGGGCGATTTTTTGGGTGCGTTCGGATATAGACCCCCTTGGGGATTGGCGCCAAAGCGGTAAATCCCAGGGGGTCTGGGGACTGTGGTCCCCAGGGAAGCCCCACACGGACCCCCGCAGCTTGCGCTGCGGGTCAAGGGCGAAACTCAGCTTGGAGCCGATCATCGTCACATGGTATTTTAGGCGTTCGGCGTTCGGCATGGGTCGCCTATCGCTTATGGTGTATCGTCTCTTCCGAATCGAATACCTGGTATTCTTCTCCATGATCCCGATGTTGTACCTGGCGGCGGTCGATTGGGCGTCGATTCGGCAGCGCCCCCAACACTTGGGCCTTCGGATGGCGCAGCGGTACACGCTGAGTTACGTCAACCCCGTCGGGTTGCGATCGATTCGATTCGGCGACCTGGGCAGGGTCGCGCGCCGCGCCCGTGGAGGAGGAGGCGAATCGGCGCCGTTTCCGTTGCTGGATCCGTGGTACGTTCCGCTGGTCGGCATGCCCGGATTCGACGAAGCGAATCGCCGCTGGCTGTTTCACCAGATCGCATGTGAGTTCCCTCTCGATCAACGCCCGTGGATCCTTTGGCTCTGCACGCCCAGCTTGTTGGCCGAGGCACTGCTCGATCGATCACGCCCCAGCCTGGTCGTTTACGATTGCATGGATCGTTACGCGGCCTTCCACAAAGGTCGGGACCGCGCCCGGATCGAACGTGCCGAACGGCGGGTGGTCGAACGTGCCGACGTGATCGTGGCCAGCTCGCGCGCGCTGGCCGATTCGCCGGCGCTGGGCGGCCGTGAAGCGCTGCATGTGGGCAACGGCGTCGAGTACGCCGCGTTCGCGCTGGACCGCCGCCCCGAGCCGCCCGCGTGGCGAACGAAGATCGCCGGCCCGGTCATCGGCTACCATGGCACGCTCGGCGACTGGCTCGATTTCGATCTCTTGGAATGGCTCGCCCTCCAACGGCCCGCTTGGACGTTCGTATTCATCGGACCCAACGGCACGCGGCGCGGCGGCCGGCTCTTTTCGTTGCCGAACGTACTGCGGCTTGGCCCCATACCCTATGCCGAATTGCCGGCGCACACCGCGCATTTCGACGTCGGGATCGTGCCGTTCGAACTCAACGAATTGACGCGGCACGTACACCCGATCAAGGCCCTGGAGTACCTCGCGGCCGGAGTACCCACGGTGTCCAGCGCGCTGGCCGACCTGGCCGACGTCGCCGGCGTCGTGAGCTTCGCCGCCTCGCCGCGTGATTGGTTGACGGCTTTGGAGGCCGCGATCGAACCCGCTTCGCGTGGGCCCGAGCGGGTCGCGGCGCGGCGGGCCGCGGCGCAGGTTCGTTCCTGGGACCATGCCGCGCAGCGGATCGCCGCTCGGTTGGAGGCGGCGTTGGCGGCCAGAAGCCTATCCGAAAACTCCGCGTGGGACGGCCTTCCTCGGCCGTCGTCTCCCCCAGACGGCTTGGGAAGGCCGTCCCACGATGGCGTGTCGTTGACTCTCAGTGTGCCTTCGACGCAGGTCAGCGACCTCGACGTGGGCATCGTCTACAGCGGCGAGCGGCACTTCATGCCGCCGCTCTTGACGACGATGAGCGCGGCGGCGGCGGACCTATCGGTGCGGCTGCTCTTGGTCGATAACGCATCGCGCGACGGCACGGCCCAGTGGCAGGCCGGCTTCGCGCGGACCACCACGCTGGTCAACGCCACTCCTCTGGGCTACGGCGCCAACCTGAACCGGATTCTCGCGACGTCGACGGCCCCCTATGTGCTGCTGATGAACACCGACATGTACTTCGACCCCGCCGAACCGTGCCTGGCCGAAATGGTCCGGTTCATGGAGGCCCATCCAGATTGCGGCGTCGGCAGTTGCCGGCTCTATCGGCCCGACGGCGGTTACGGCCATCCGGCGCGGCGGTTTCAGACAGCACGGATCATCGCGGGCCGCCGGTTCGGGCTAGGCAAGGTTTTTCGCGGAAGCGTCGCCGATTATCTCTACCGGCGGCGGAGTCGATTTGAAACATTCGATTGCGATTGGGTTTCCGGTTGTTTCCTGTTCGTGCGCCGCGCGGCCTATGCCGAGGTGGGCGGTTTCGACCTCGGTTTCAAGAAATACTTCGAGGACGTCGACTTCTGCGCTCGGGTGGCCCAAGCCGGTTGGCGGGTGATGTTCCACGGCGGCACCTACTGCTACCACCACGAGCAGCGCGCCAGCCGGCGGTTGTTCTCCGCCGACGCCTGGCGACACGCGATGTCGTACCTGCGTTGGCTCCGAAAATGGGGCGTCATGTCCGCTTCAAGGTCAGGATCGTCGCGGCGGGTACTCTAGCCCGGATTATTCAGTGCGCCATGAAAGGTGTTGGTTTCCCAGCGGGTGAAAGCCCCGCCCGGCAACGGGGAAGGCCGTCGATGGGGATTTCATCGCTTCTTCGCTGTGTAGGCAAGAGGCATGAGCGACTCGCGTCCAGCCACCGCTTTCTCGTGGCAAAATGTCCTATTTCAACCATCCGGGAAGTTAATTCGGACCAAATCCTTAGTCGTTCAGTCCCAGTTCGCGAAGGTGGCGGCTTTTGGCCGACGCCGCCAGCGTCCCGTGCCGAGGGGTCGGCGGCGTTCGGGGCGACATGGCTCTCGGGTGTTGCGCGGGTGGGTGTAATCATTTTGGCTACAGTTGGACGACTTCGGTGGGCCGCCGTCTCTGAGCACAAGAGGTTGCAAGTGCCGACCAATAAGGGGTTTCGGCCTCACAGCCAACGCCATGGCACGCGAATTGCTTTCTGCTTTGGCGGAAACGTAAACAAGGAGAACCGCCATGAAATACGTCGCAACGCTTGTGGGCCTATTCGCAATATTCGGAGCGGCGGGGAAGGCCCCCGCCGACATCACGGTCTCCGACATCAGGATCAATCCTAACCTGTATAGGGCGGCCAGATCATCGCGCGGCGTCATTGATCGCAACCGTGTGGTTGGCATTGGGCGTGTCCACTATAATGGCTTGCCCCTGTTATCCAACGTCTACAGGGCCCCTCAGCCGCGCGTCAGGGTCTATGGGCCGCCATCCAGCCGCCGCGTTGTCCACACCACCCGCCCCCATCAAGACTACAATCCAACACCGCATTACTCGGTGGGGAGTGTGTACATTGCTGATGACCATACGGACTGGTGGGGATTTCTTAATGGCCGGGCTCCAGTCAAGGTGGATAACTTCCGGAAGGTCGACCCCGACGGTTTATACCAGCAGCCGCGTCATGTCCACCGGCCGTGGTAGGGCCCGGCTAGGGTGTTGAAAATTCGGTCTTGACTCAGGTTTTTCTTCCTGCATGTTTCCTTCCTCGATAACCGGCAGGTAATTGAATCGCACTCGCATGCCGTGATGGATCCTATCTGTCGCCTTTCGCTCCGCGAAAGGGCGTTCTTTCGCGGAGCGAAAGGCGACATTACAGGCAACCGATACACAACCCAATACCACCGTTGTGGTGTAGGCGTCCCGCCTGCCCGGCGGCAGCGGTATAGGATAGGCTCTCAATCAGAACCCGCCGCCAATGCCAAAGCGCCGTAAACCACCATCTCCTCACCCAATTGGGCGGGCACGATCTCGTAGCTGCCGGCGAACGGCGGAAAGACGTAGCGCTGAACCGCCGCGCGGAGCGGCTGGAACAGCATCTCCTCGCCGATGAGCGATACGCCGCCACCGATGACGACGACGGTCGGCGAAAGCAGCGTGATCACTTGAGCGATGCCCCAGCCGAGCGCCAGCCAGGCGCGGCTCAAGACGTCGAGCGCCAAGGGGTTGCCGTCCGCCGCGGCCTCGGCCACGATCTTTGCCGAGAGTCGTTCCGGGTCGCCGTCGCAGCGGCGCCATAAATCGGCGGTGTACACTTCAAGGGCGGCCCCGGCTTCGATGCGGGCTTTTGCCGCGGCGGCGATGCCCCAGCCGCTGGCGATCGACTCGATCGTCTGGTCGGGCCGTTCGGCGTGCAAGCCGGGGCGTAAGTGGCCGATCTCCGCGGCCCCCGCGCCGTGGCCGCCATAGACATCCCCGTTGACGATCAAGCCGCCGCCGATGCCGGTGCCGACCGTGACGTAAAACACGGGGTTTCGTCCTTGCCCCGCTCCGAAGCGGGCTTCGGCCAATCCGGCCAGATCGGCGTCGTTGCCGATCACCGCCGGCACTCCGACATGTTCGCGGGTCCAGTCGGCCAGGGGGAAATCGACCCAGCCCTCGACGTGATGGCTCTTGACGACGCGGCCCCGCGAGGCATCGACCGGGCCGCCGAAGCCGTAGCCGACGCGCGTCACGCCGTGCCGCGCGACCAGCTCGACGGCGGCCGCGCGAATTTGCTCGCGGATGCCTGCGGCGCCGTGGGCGGGTTCGATGTGGAAGCGGCGCAAGTCCACCAGCGACGCCGCATTGCCGCGGCCGACGCCAAGCTGGAGTTTCGTCCCGCCGATTTCGATGCCAAGATACATCAATGGGTCGCTGACGCCGCGGCGTACCGTCCCTCGTGGTTGATCCGGGCGAACACGTCGTTGAGCACCCAGTGAAACAAGCAGAGGTGAATGCTCTCGACCATGCCCATATCGTCCAGTGGCACATGGACGCCGGCTTGCTGTACCTGCTTCAGCTTGCCGCCGCCGTAGCCGGTCAGGCCGAACGTGGTCAGCCCATGCCGGTTGGCCCAGTCGACCGCCTTGAGCACGTTGGGGCTGTTGCCCGAGCCGCTGATGGCGATCACCAGATCGCCCGGCGAGCCGTAGTTCATCAATTGCTGCACGAAGATCTGGTCGTAGCCGCAATCGTTGCCGACGGCCAGAATCCAGCCCAGGTTGTCGGTCAGGCTCATCACCTTGAGCCGCTTCTTGGTCTCGTCGGCCAGCTCACGCTCGCGGAGCAAGCTTTTTCCCAAGTCTTCGCTCATGTGGGTGGCGTTCGTGCCCGATCCGCCGTTGCCGAAAATGAACACGAACTTTTCATGTTCCCAAGCCTTATAGATCAGGTCGGCCATTTGGCCGATCTCCGACCGCTCGACGCGATCGAGTTCCTGCCGCAACCGGTCAAGGTAGCCTGCGACGTTGAGTTGGGCGCCGAGCATGGGAAATGTGTCTCCTCAGGGTTTCTTGGCATGGACAGGTTAGCGGTCGCGTGCCATATAGTTTATCGGTTCGATCGAACCACGGCCAGACGGCCACCCGCGCCCGCGCCTACCCCGCCCGGCCCCCACGCTACGCGCTTTCCGGCAGCATCCAGGCGATCACGGCGGCGGGCAGAAAGAGAAACCCGGCGGCGAGCAGCGCCAGGCGATAATCGCCCACGTTGGAAAACAGCCCGAAAAACACGGTCCCCAGGCCGGCGGCGATGCGGCCGAAGTTGTAGCAAAAGCCCGCCCCGGTGGTGCGCAACAGGGTCGGGAAGAGCGGCGGCATGTACATCGTGAACAGGGCAAACACGCCCGAGCAAAGCCCGGCCGCGAAGAACCCGTACCACAACTCCTCATGGTCGCGCGGAACCGCGTAGGTCGCGGTCAGTGAGAGGAAATACGCCAGGCAAAGGGCGGCGATCGCCCGAGGGTAACTCAACCAGCGTGCCAGGCCGGCCGCCAGGAAGTTGCCCGCGATCGACGCCAGCATCACCAGCCACATGGCACGGCTCACCAGGTGGCTCTTTTCCAAATCGGTCAAGCCGCTCACGTCGGGTAAGTTCCGCAGGTGCTGCAAGTACCAGAACATGAAGGCCCAGTGCGCGGTCAGCCCCAGGGAGCAGACGGCCAAGGTCAGCAGGGTGGTGCGGCGGATCGGCCCGCGAAACAGTTCCCGGAAGCCGGGCTGGTCGTGGGCGTGCCGCTTGGCGGAGCGCCATTCGTCCGGCTCCGGCACGGCGCGGCGAATCCAAAGCACCAACAGCGCCGGCGCCACGCCCACCAGGAACACGGCGCGGTTCGGGAAACCGGCCAACAGGTAGGTGGCCAGCGCCGCGAGCATGATGCCCAGGTTCACGCCGGTTTGGAGCACGGCGGCCATCCAGGGCCGCCAGCGGCGCGGCCAGGTTTCGGAAAGCAGCGCGGCCCCCACCGCCCATTCGCCGCCGATCCCCAATGCCGCCAGGAACCGAAAGATGAGCAGTTGCCACCAGGTCTGGGCGAAGTACGAGAAGCCCGTGAAAAACGCGTAGGTCAGAATCGTCAGCATCAAGGCGCGGCTGCGTCCCAGCCGATCGGCGATGCGCCCGAAGAAGCCGCCGCCGAGCGCCCAGCCGAACAAGAACGCGGCCTGGATCCATGAGCTGTAATAACCGACTTGCGGATCTTTCTCGCTGGCGGCGCCCAGCAATTCGGCGACAAAGGGCGCGGCGACCAGCACGTAGAGGTGCATGTCGAGGCCGTCGAACAACCAACCCAACCAGGCCGCGATACCCGACTTCCACTGCTGCGCCGAAATGTCTCGCAGACGCGTGACGTCGCCGCGAGCGGAGCCCGCTTCGCCGGAGCCCGGCGAGCGGTAGGGGTTCGGGTCCATGAATAATCCGAGCTAGCGCCGGGGAGGGCCGAACAAGGCGTCTTCGGGCAGTTCGATCTTTTCGCCTTGCAGGTTTTTGAATTCATTCTTTTGCTCATCGGAAAGCACCGCCAGGGCCTTCTCGCCGGCCGACTTTCGGATTTCGGTGGCTTTCTTCCGCGCCGCGTCGCGATCGCCCGCCGCTTGTTGGAACGCGGCGCGCATTTCTTGTCCGGCCGCCTCGCGAATCGTTTCAAGCTGCTTCTTCTGGTCATCGCTCAACTTGAGGGCCAGCTTCACGTCCTCGTCGTCCAGGGCATTGGCGCCGCGCGCCTGGCGGCTGATCTGTTTGACCCGCTCGACCTGCTCGCTGGTCAAGATCTTCTCGCACTTCTCCCAGTTAGCCTTCGTCTTCTCGTCGATTTCGGCGAACTTCTTGGCGCGCTCCTCCTGCGACAGGTTTTGCAAGCCGCCAAAAAAACCTTGCATTTCTTCACGATAGGTCGTGGTGACTTTCGTCAGTTCGGGCTTTTGCTCGTCGCTGAGATTGAGGGCCTCCCGCACTTTGTCGATTCCCAACAGGCGCATGCGAATCCCCTCGGCGCCCCCGAACCCTCCAAAACCACGGCCCCGGCCTTGAGCGTGGGTCTCGGCGCCCAGCCAGGACATGGCCGCCAGCGCGGCCAGCAACGACACCATCAGACGTTGGTTCGACATGAGAAGCTCCTTGGTCTTGATACGGACAGTTGGGGAAAGACAGTGAGACGCGGAAGGTAGTGGCGGCAGGGTAAACCGCGGTTACACTATAACGTCACTTTACGCGGTCGAGAATGAGCCGTTCCCACGCGGAGCGTGGGAACGAGTAGCACGAAGGCGACCGGCAAGAATTGGCTTACCGGCGATTCGGTCGTTTCCTGTCCAGCAAGCTGCCGATCACCTGCGATGCGCGCCACAGGTCGTCGACCAGGTAATCGGGCCGTAGCGACTCGTCGGCTTCGGCTTCGACGCCGTAACCCGTTCTCACCAAAAATGTTGTGGCGCCCACGGCTCTCCCGAGCTCGATGTCGCACCGCTTGTCGCCGATCATGAACGCATCGGAAGCCCGGAAGCCCAAATCGCCGGCGGCCAACTCGACGAGCCTCGGACGCGGCTTGCGGCAACGGCACTCGTCCTGGGGCAGGTGCGGGCAAACGTACACGCCGTCGAGCCGCACACCTTCGGCCCGCAGCAACTCGCCCAGCCGCTCGTGGATCTGGTCGAGCCGCGCCCGATCGAACAGCCCCCTTCCGATCGCCGATTGGTTCGTGACGACCACCAGCCCCAACCCAAGCCTCGCCATTTCGGCCAGTCCGCGTGCCGCGTGCGGTATCAATTCCACCTGGTCGGGATCCGAAAGGTAATGCTTCTCGACGTTCACCGTGCCGTCGCGGTCGAGCAGGACGAAACGCTTGCCGGAGATCACGATCGGGCCCTCATGGTCGTGGCTGTACCGCGCCGCGGATGAACTCGGCGATTTCCGGCAAGGGCGTGCCGGGCGTGAAGACCCGTGCGACACCGAGCGCCTCGAGGGCGGGAATGTCGGCATCCGGTATAATGCCACCGACAATCACCCGCACATGTTCAAGGCCGCGTTCGGCGAGCGCCGTTACCAGGTCCGGCACAAGCGTCAGGTGAGCGCCGGACAATAGGCTCACGCCCAAGACGTCGGCGTCTTCGTCTTCGACCGCCCGTACCACGCCGGCCGCCGTCTGCCAGAGGCCCGTGTAGATCACCTCCATGCCGGCGTCGCGCAGCGCCCGTGCCACCACCTGGATACCCCGGTCATGGCCATCCAATCCCAGTTTGGCGAGCACGACGCGGATGCGGCGGATAGTTGACATTGGCGATGAATGGGGATTACGCGAACAGACGCGAGACGCGCAGCGCAAGGTTGGGAAACGCCGGCGGCCGGACTTCCTGATCGCCGCGAAAAGTCTCCTCATAACACAGTTTACCCGGCATTCACCCGGCCGAGCAACTTCATTTCCCGATACTTCACGCGGCCGACAATGAGACATTTTGCCACGAGAACACGGTGGCTGGCGGCAGAGCCTAAGCGATGCCCCGGCTCGATAGCGGCCGGGGCATCGCTGACGCTCTGCCCCAGCCACCCTACGGGGGCGCAAGAGGCATGGCGGCTTGATCTTACGCCCGGCACGCGGTAGCATCATAAGCAACGACCCGCTTCAAGGCCATCGGTAGGGAACGCGCTCCGTGGCGTTCCGTGAAGCTAGTGCGACGTCTTCTGGCGGGACGCGGAACGCCACGGAGGGCGTTCCCTACAGAAACAGACGCGGAACGCCCACGGAGGGCGTTCCCTACAGAACAAAGGAATCAGCGCGATGCTGCGATTGACCGGCAAGGGTTCGAGTCACACCTGCGACGGCGTCACCCGTCGCGACTTTCTGCAAGCCGGCGCCTTGGGCGCCGTTGGACTCACGTTGGCCGATCTGGTGGCCGCCCGGGCCCAAGGCAATGTGGCCGCCGACCACGACGACCGCTCGGTGATCATGATCTTCAACCTGGGCGCTCCCAGCCAATTAGACACCTGGGATCCCAAGCCCGAAGCGCCGGCGGAGATCCGCGGCCCGTTCCAGTCGATCCGTACCCGCTCGCCCGCCATCGAAATCAGTGAGATCTTCCCCAAGATGGCCGAGCATGCCGACAAGTTCTCGCTGGTGCGAAGCTGCTTTCACACGGCCGCGGCCGTCCACGACACGGGGCACCAGATGCTCCAGACCGGCAGGCTCTTCACCGGCGGAATCAACTCGCCCCACGCCGGCTGCGCGCTGAGCTACCTGCGAGGCCGAAAGACCGACCTGCCGGCCCATGTGATCTTGCCCGAACCGATGGGCCGCACGGGCGGCAACCTGCCGCACGGCCAGGACGCCGGTTTCCTGGGCAAGGCCCACGACCCGTTCGCCCTGATGGCCGATCCCTCGCAGCCGAATTTCACCGTGCCCGACCTGCTGCCGCCGGCCCAGATCGGCGAGGCGCGGCTCGACCGCCGCCGACGCTTGCGCTCGATCGTCGACTCGACGATCAAGAACTTCGAGGCCAGTGACGACGCTCAACTGCTCGACAGCAATTTCCAGGCCGCCTTCCGGCTCATGACCAGCACGCAAGCCCGCGAGGCGTTCGACCTCTCGAAAGAACCGCAACCACTACGCGAGCGCTACGGCATGACACGCTTCGGCCAGTGTTGCCTGCTGGCGCGGAGGTTGATCGAAGCCGGCGTCAGGTTCGTCACGGTGAACACGTTCCTCACGGTCTTCGATGAGATCACATGGGATATCCACGGCTCGAAGCCCTTCACGTCGATCGAGGGCATGCGCGACATCGTGGCCCCGATGTACGACCAGGGTTACACCGCGTTGTTGGAGGATCTTTCGCAGCGGGGCATGTTGGGCAACACGCTGGTTTGCAACTTGCAGGAATTCGGACGCACGCCGCGGGTCAATCCGGCCGGCGGACGCGACCACTGGCCCCAGTGTTGGACCTCGTATTTCGCCGGCGGCGGCGTCCAGGGAGGGCGTGTCGTCGGGCGCAGCGACGCGATCGGCGGCGTGCCGGCCGAACGGCCCGTCGAACCGGCCGAAGTCGTGGCCACCATCTATCGCAGCCTCGGGCTGGACCTGGAGACCAAGTTGCCCGGCCCCCAGTCGCGTCCCTTCCCACTGGTCGACTTCGGCAAGCGCGAAATCGAGGAGTTGTTCTGAAAGATGCTGACCTACAAAGCCATGTACCAGCTAGACATTCCAACCAACTCCGTAGAAAGGTGAGGAACATTGATGCCGTCGCCATTTCCCGGGATGAACCCCTTTCTGGAACAAAGTGATGCCTGGGAGGACTTTCACCAGGACTTCATGACCCGCGCGCGCGAATCCCTCAGCGCGCAGGTGGGGCCAAGTTACATGGTCAAGCTTGAAGTACGGCTGTACCTGCACGAGCTTTCGGCCGAGGAGCGACGGTACTTCGGGCGGGCCGATGTCGGCGTCACGGCCCCAAGCATGGAGCGCGCCGGGGCTGCGGTCGCTGGTGGCCCGGCGCCCGTACGGCTGACCTTGCCGGCCGTCGATATTCAACGGCATTCGTCGCTGGAAATCCGCGATCGGCGTGACCGACGCGTGGTGACGGCGATCGAGTTACTCAGTCCGTCCAACAAGGATCTGGGGCCGGATTACGATGCGTATTCGGGCAAGCGTCGCGGCGTGCTGGCCAGCCGCACGCATCTGGTCGAGATCGACCTGCGGCGAGGCGGCAAACGTCCGCGACCGCCCGATCTTCCAGACTGCGATTATTACGTCCTGGTCAGCCGTTACGCCCAGCGTCCGAATCTTGATTTTTGGCCGATCGGCCTGCGTGAGCGATTGCCGGTCGTACCGGTGCCACTGGTTCCGCCTGATGGGGATGTGTATCTCGACTTGCAAGCTTTGCTCGATCGAGCATACGACGCGGCCGACTACGGCAAGTACATTTATGTCGAATCGCCCGAACCGCCGCTGACGCCGGCCCATGCCGAATGGGCGCGGCAATTCGTACCGGGAGCCGGGTAGGCTGGTGCGTTCCACTGGTCGACTTCGGCAAGCGCGAAATCGAGGAGTTGTTCTGAAAGATGCTGACCTACAAGGCGATGTACAAGTTTGTCGAGGGGCTTACGGCGGCTTCCCAGCTTTCCGTGGTTCCTCAAACGGTCGGGCCGTGAAATCACAAGGTTCACGGCGGAAAGCATCTGCAAGCAGCTCGACATTCCAACTCCGTAGAAAGGTGAGGAATATCCATGCCGTCACCATTTCCAGCCGGCGTCAAAGGCACGGACTTTCGGCGACCGGACCAACGTCGTATAATCGTGAGGTAGCCATCGCGGTCGTGCGCGGCGGCAAAGCGATCCAGTTTCACAGTGGACGACCGATGAGCATTGCCGCCAGCCACCAGCAAAACTTCACCATCGCGCTGGCCCTGCTGGGGGCTGGTCTTGCTTCACACTCGCGGGCCGACGATGTATTGGTGCTGCTCCCCGCCGAGATCAAGCTCTCGGGCGCCGAGGCGCGCCAGAAACTGCTTGTCGAGCAGTTGCGCGACGGGCACTTCGTCGGACAACTGACCGAAGGCGTCTCGTTCGAATCGAGCAACCCGGCGGTCGTGGCCGTCGAAGAGGGCGAAGCGAGGCCCAAGGCCAACGGCCAGGCGACGATCACCGCCAAAGCGGGCGACCGCTCGGCGACGGCCACGGTGGCGGTTGACGGCCTGGAGAAGCCGTTCCGCTGGAGCTTTCGTAACCATGTCGAAAGCGTGCTGGCCAAGTCGGGCTGCAACTCGGGCGCCTGCCACGGAGCGCAGGCCGGCAAGAACGGCTTCAAACTCTCGTTGCGCGGTTACGACCCGCTGGGCGACTTCCAAACGATCACTCGCCAGGCGCGCGGCCGGCGGCTTGTGCCCAGCGATCCGGGACGCAGTTTAATCCTGACCAAGCCCTCGGGCGGCGTGCCGCACAAGGGGGGCCTGCGCTTCCGGCCCGGCTCGCTCGACTACCGCGTGATCGCCGACTGGATCGCCGCCGGCACGCCCGGCCCCAGGGACGACGACCCCAGGCTCGCGAGGCTTGAGATCCTGCCGGCCGCGACCGTGCTCAAGCCCGGCATGACGCAACAACTCATCGTCGTGGGCCGCTTCGACGACGGCCACGCCGAGGACGTCACCCGCTGGGCGAAGTACACCTCGACCCATGAGTCGGTGGCCCAAGTCGACGAACAAGGGCAGGTCCGCGTGATGGGTTACGGCGAGGGGGCGATCACGGCCTGGTACTTGAGCCGCGTCGTGATTGCCACCGTCAGTTCGCCGTTCGCCGCGGCGGTGCCGCCCGAGGTGTTCGCGCAAGCCGAGCGCCGCAATTTCATCGACGAACTGGTGCTCACCAAGCTGGCCGGCCTGAACATTCCCCCCTCGCCACAATCCGACGACGCCGAGTTCCTCCGCCGGACGTTCATCGACACGATCGGCGTGTTGCCCACGGCCGACGAAGCCCGCGCGTTCCTGGCCGACCCATCGGCCGACAAGCGCGACAAGCTGATCGAATCGCTCCTGGCCCGCGGCGAATTCGTCGACTACTGGGCCTACCAATGGTCCGACCTGCTGCTGGTGAACAGCGAACGGCTTCGTCCGGCCGCGATGTGGGCCTATTACTCCTGGATTCGCAACCAGGTCGAGGCGAACACTCCCTGGGATGAATTCGCGCGGCGGGTCGTGACGGCCACCGGGAGCACCTTGGAAAACGGGGCAGCGAACTTCTTCGTGCTGCACCAGGATCCGCCCGAAATGTCGGAGACCACCACGGTGGCCTTCCTGGGCATGTCGATCAACTGCGCGCGTTGCCACAACCATCCGCTGGAAAAGTGGACTAACGATCAATACTACGCGATGGCCAACCTGTACGCCCGCGTGCGGCTCAAGACCGCGCCGGGCGACGGCAACACGGTCGTCTTCGCCGCCGCGGAGGGAGACCTCGTGCAACCGCTGACCGGCAAGCCCCGGCCGCCCACGCCGTTGGACGGCGAGCCGCTGCCTTCGGCGTCGCCCCTCGACCGCCGAGAGCACCTGGCCCGCTGGCTCACGTCGCCCGACAATCCCTACTTCGCGCGCGCGATCACCAACCGCGTCTGGGCCAACTTCATGGACGTGGGCCTGGTCGAGATGGTCGACGATATGCGGCTCACCAACCCGGCCAGCAACGAGCGGCTCCTCGACGCGCTGGCCAGGTTCTTGATCGACAACCGCTTCGACCTCAAGGCGCTGATGCGGGCGATACTGCAATCGAAGACCTATCAGCGATCGAGTCGCCCATTGCCCGAGAACAAGGCCGATACGCGGTTCTACTCGCGCTACTATCCTCGGCGGATGATGGCCGAAGTGCTGTTGGACGCGATGTCGCAGGCCGTCGGCGCGCCAACCGCCTTTGCCGAGTATCCGGCCGGCTGGCGCGCCTTGCAACTGCCCGACTCGAACGTGAACTCCTACTTCCTCAAGACCTTCGGCCGGCCCGACCGGGTGGTGACCTGTGAGTGCGAGCGCGCGGACGAGCCGACGATGGTGCAGGTGTTGCACATTTCCAACGGCAACTCGCTCAACGACAAGCTGCAAGCGGCCGGCAACCGCTTGGACGCGCTGTTGGCCGCCGGCGCAACGGACGCGGCGATCGTCGAAGAGGCCTATCTCAGTGCCTTGTCGCGCTTTCCGGCCGACGCCGAAACAGCCCAATTGCTGGCCGTGCTGGCCGAGGCGGGCCAGGGAAAGCGGCAGGCGGTCGAGGATCTCTACTGGAGCATTTTGAGCAGCAAGGAGTTCTTGTTCAATCATTAGGAAATAGGCGTTAGGGTTTGGGCGCCTAACGCCTATTGCCTATTGCCTATTGCTTAACGCCTAGCGCCTTTCCGCCATGAGCATTCCACCGGTCACGCTTCACGACGATCAGAGCGGCGCCACCGCGAAGATCCTGGTACAGCACGGTTTCAACTGCTACAGTTTTCGGCCCGCGCCGGCGGGTGAGCCGATCGAGGTGCTCTGGGCCGCGGCCGACTTTGAAGCGGGCCAAGGCAAACCGTCGCACAGTGGCATACCGATTTTGTTTCCCTTCGCGGGCCGCCTGCGAGGTTCGCACCTCACGTATCAGGGCGAGACGTACCCCTTGGGCAGCGATGACGGCCGCGGCAACGCGATCCACGGCTTCGTGCTCAATCGTCCCTGGCGGATCGTCGAGCACGGATCGTCGCGGCTGGTCGGCGAGTTCCAGGCTTCGCGCGAAGAGCCGGGCCTGCTCCGCCGCTGGCCGGCCGATTTTCGCTTGACCGTGGCCTACGAACTGTCGTCCAACGCCTTGTGTTGTGAGATCAACGTGTTCCATCCCGGCGAGGGTTCGCTCCCCTTCGGACTGGGCCTGCACCCCTATTTTCGCCTTCCCTGGGTGGGCGGCGCCGCCGACGACTACCGACTCACCGTGCCCGCCGCCGAATATTGGGAGCTGACGGAAATGCTCCCCTCGGGTCGGCGTTTGCCGGCCATCGGCGCACGCGACTTGACCGCCGGCATGCCGGTGGGCGGCACCCACTTGGACGACGTGTTCACTGGTCTTTCGCACGCCGACGGCGTTTGCCGCGCATCGCTGGCCGACCCGCATGGCGGGCGCGCGTTGGAAGTCACGTTCGACGATTCCTTCCGCGACTGCGTCATTTACAACCCTCCGCACCGCGAGGCGATCTGCATCGAGCCTTACACATGCGTGCCCGACGCGTTCTCGTTGGCCGAGCGCGGCGTCGAGACGGGACTGCGCGTGCTCCAGCCCGGCGAGTCGTTCACCACGCGGGTCGAAATCCGCTTGCGGTAAATCAGCCCCTGGCACACCACCCCGCAGCGCAAGCTGCGGGGGTCCGCTACGCGGCCCACGAAACGGTAGGGATCATTTTCGGAAAAAAGCACGCTCGTTGCGCAGCAACGAACGTGCAAAAAACGAGACGACAGCGAAGCGAAAAAAAACGACTTCCGAATACCCCATGACGTCTGAGCGAGCCGCGTAAGCGGCATCCAATTGCCGCGCCACCCTTCGCCTTACCCCACGCTCTTTTGGATCTCTTTGGGAGGGGTT
>DATKSN010000006.1:0-31149 GCA_035531595.1 Pirellulales bacterium
AGCGCTGCCGGATCTGGGCGACAACATCAAGTGCGGCAACTCGTTGATCGGTCCCGATTTTTACAACGGTCGGCAAATGAGCCTGCTGGACGAGGAGGAGCGATACCGAATCAACATTTTCGATTGGAAGGCGGAGTTCCCAGGGGTGTTCAAGGGCAAGGAAGGGGGTTTCGACGCGGTAATTGGCAACCCGCCGTACATTCGGATGGAGGAGTTCAAGGAGTTCAAGGACTACCTCCGCGAGCGCTACCGCTGCCACGACGAACGAACGGATTTATACGTCTACTTCATCGAGCGGGAACACGAGTTGTTGCGGCGTGGCGGGCGGTTCGGCATGATCGTCTCGAACAAGTTCTTGCGGGCGAACTACGGGCAGAAGGTGCGGGAGTTGTTGGCGAGCGCGGGGAACATCGATCGCATTGTGGACCTGGCGGGCTTGCCCGTCTTTCGCGGCGCGACCGTGAGAACGATTGTCCTGCTGACCACCAAGGGCGGCGACAAGGGGCCACTCGTCTATTCTCCGCCCGTTGGCCTTGAGACTTTCCTGGGCGTTGAGTCCGGCGCCCGGACGCTCGACTCCGCCGTGGACCTGGCGGCCTTTGACGTGCCGCCGAACCAGCTTTCCAGCGATGGCTGGAACTTTGGCCGCGCGGACGCTGCGAAGCTGCTGGCGAAGCTGCGTCGGGCGGGCGCCTCGCTTGTGGAAACGGTCGGCGGCAAGATTTGCATGGGCATCAAGTCGGGACTAACCGATGCCTTCGTCGTCAGCCGGAAGCAGCGCAACGCGATCGTCAAAGCGAACCCCAAGGCCGCCGAGGTGCTTCGGCCGTTTCTCCAGGGGCGCGACATCCGGCCCTACTGGATCGACCAGCGCGACGAGTTCCTGATCTACACCTACAAGGGGATCGATATCGATCCGTATCCCGCGGTGCTCGAGCACCTGCGGCCGTTCAAGAAGCAATTGCAGAAACGCGCGACGAAGCAAGAGTGGTACGAGCTGCAGCAACCGCAGTGGGCCTATCGGGAGCTGATGGAACGGCCGAAGATCGTCTTTCCCGACATCGCCACGACCTGCCGCTTTGCGCTCGACACGCGGGGTCGCTTCGGCGCCAACACGGTCTACTTTCTGCCCATCGACGATCCGACGTTGCTGGGTATTTTGAACTCGCGGCTCGCGCAGTTCTACTTTGCCCGGACGTGCGCGGCGCTGGAAGGACCAGGCGAATCGTACTTGCGGTTCTTCGGCCAGTACCTCGAAGGGTTTCCCGTTTGCACGGTGCCGGCCAAGAACGGCGAGCGGATCACTGACCGTGTGGCCCATCGCACGAGCCTGAGCGCGCAACTCGACGCCGAGAAGAATCCGGAATCGACGACGCGACTGCAACGCGAAATCGAGGCGACGGATCGCCGGATCGACCAGTTGGTCTACGAACTCTACGGGCTGACGGACAAGGAAATCGCGCTGGTCGAGGGGGCCAATGGATGATGGGGAATCTTGCGCATGATGGTCGTCCATTCTTGTGTTTCGAGTCTCCATCAGCTCCATCAGGATAGCGGTTGGCAAACCGGCACTCGCCGCGGATCGCATCTTGCGATGGAACCGGATCAGGGCTACGATGTCGCTGACGCCGACCGCGTCCCGCCCCAATTCGCCCCGTGAATGCCGATGATGTCCTTGAAGCTCTTTGACTTGACCGATCGCGTCGCCCTGGTGTCCGGCGCGGCCCAAGGCATGGGACGTGCCATGTCGCTGGCCCTGGCCGAGGCGGGCGCCGATCTCATGCTCGTCGATCGCAATACCGAGGGCGTGGGGAAGACGGCGGAGCAAATCGTTCAAATGGGGCGGCGCGCAACGCCGGTGAGCGCCGACGTGTCCGACCCGGAGCAGATCCGCGCGCTGTTCGCCCGGCTCGATCGCGAGTTCGGCCGGATCGACTTCCTGGGCAATGTCGCCGGCGAGGGCGTCGCCGGCCGGCCGGAAGATATTTCGCTCGACGACGTCGAGCGGTCCTGGCGCAGCCTGGTCTACGGACGCTTCTGCTGCTGCCAGGAGGCCGGACGGCGGATGCTGGCCGCGGGCCGGGGCAGCATTGTCAACATCGGCTCGCTGGCCAGTGTCACGGCGCTGGGGCGCGGCCATATCGCCTACAGCATGGCGATGGGAGCCGTGGCGCAAATGACCCGCGAACTGAGCACGGAGTGGAGCGGCCGTGGCGTGCGAGTCAACGCGATCCTTCCGGCCCAGGTGGTCAATCCGGGCCTCGAAACGCGGATGGCCGCCGATCCCAACCTGCGGGCGAAGTTCCTCAGCGGCATTCCGGCCGGCCGTCTCGGCCGGCCCGACGACATCAAGGGGTTGGCGGTCCTGTTGGCCTCCGATGCTTCCGACTGGATCACCGGAGCCCTCATTCCCATGGACGGCGGCAACTTGGCGCTGAACGGAGGCGGTTCAGTCCAGTGGTAGCTTTGCCGGACCCGCCCGCGGAAACGGCGCTGTCCGCCGCGACGATGCGCAAAGTGACCCTGCGGCTGGTTCCCTTTCTGCTGCTGTTGTACATCTGCAATCTGGTCGACCGCGGCAATGTGAATTTCGCCAAGCGGACCATGCAGGCCGACCTGATGATGTCGGACGCGGCCTACGGCTTGGGCGCCGGCCTGTTCTACTTCGGCTACCTGCTCTTTGAAGTTCCGAGCAACCTCATTTTGCGCCGCGTGGGGGCGCGCGTCTGGATCGCGCGCATCATGGTGAGTTGGGGGTTGGTCTCCGGCGCCACGATGCTGGTGAGGGGCCCCTGCAGCTTTTATGTCGTTCGCATCTTGCTGGGGGTTGCCGAGGCGGGCTTCTTTCCAGGCATCATTTTTTATTTGACCGCTTGGTTTCCCACACGCCGGCGCACGCGAGCGGTGGCCGGCTTCATGGCGGCGAACGCCGTGGCCGGAATCATCACCAACCCGCTCTCGGGAACCATCATTCAGTATCTGGACCAGGTGGGCGGCCTGCGCGGTTGGCAGTGGGTCTTTCTGCTGGAGAGCGTTCCTTCGCTGATTCTCGGCGTCTGCGTCCTGTTCTACCTGACCGACCGGCCCGACCAGGCGCACTGGCTCGACCCCGACCAACGCTCCTGGCTCATCGAGCGGATGCGCCAGGAGGAAGAACATCGGCAACGGCGCCACGGGACCGACATCCTTCGCGCCCTGCTCGACCCGCGGATCTGGTTCCTGATCCTGCTTTATTTCACGGTCGCGTTCAGCAGCAACGCCGGTGGCCTGTACTTGCCGGAACTCATAGGCAACCGTTTTCCGGACTACGACGAGGTCAAAATCGGCTTTCTCGCGGCGGTGCCCAGCGTGTGCGGATTGATGGCGATGCTGGTCAACGGGGCCTGGTCGGATCGAACCGGGAAATATCGGCTGCATGTGGCGGGCCCGGCGCTGCTGGCGGGCGGAGGATGGTTGCTGGTGGCTGTTTCCGTTTCGCCGTCGTTGGGCCTTTGGGGTCTCTGCCTGGCAATGATGGGTATGATGAGCATGTTGCCGCCCTTCTGGTCGCTCCCGACCTCGTTTTTGAGCGGAGCGGCCGCGGCCGGAGGAATCGCGCTGATCAACTCGGTGGCCAACATTGGGGGCATTTTGGGGCCCCCTGCCGTGGGCCTGATCCACGATCAGACCGGGAGTCCTACTTGGGGATTGCTGACCCTGGCGGGGATGCTGTTCGTCGGCGGGATTTTGGCCCTGTTCGCGCCACACGACATCAAACAATGAAGGAAGGAGTCGAAGCACTCCCCTTGTGGGCGTGGGCTAAAGTTCTATCATCGTAGGGTGGATACCGCCCACCAAGAACGCGGGCTAAAGCCCACGCTACGTCGGGTTGGCAACGCCGTCGAGACGATCATGCTGCGTTTGAATGATGTCAAGAAGTCGTTCACCGAGCCGGACGGCACGCGTTTGCCCGTGCTCGATATTGCCGGCTTCCAGGTCGCCGCCGCGGAACAGATGGTGCTCGTGGGCCGTAGCGGTTGCGGCAAGACGACGCTGTTGCATGTGATCGCGGGCATCAGCCGGCCCGATTCGGGCGTGGTCGAAGTCAACGGCTGCGACCTGGCGAAACTGCCCGAGGCCGGCCGCGACCGTTTCCGAGCTGACAACATCGGCTACGTCTTCCAGACATTCAACCTGTTGGCCGGTTTTTCGGCTCTGGAGAACGTGCTCCTGGGGATGTCGTTCGCGCGCGGCAAGGCCAGTGTCGAGCGGGCCGCGGCACTCTTGCAACGGGTGGGCTTGAGCCACCGCCTCACACACAAGCCGGCGATGCTTTCCGTGGGTGAGCAGCAGCGGGTTGCCGTGGCGCGCGCCTTGGCCAATAAGCCCAAGCTGCTCTTGGCCGATGAGCCGACGGCCAACGTCGACGCGCGCAACCAGCAACAGATCATCGACTTGATCCGCGAGACGTGCGTGGAGGAGCATGTGGCGCTGGTGCTGGTGACGCACACGCCCGAGGTGGCCGAGCAGTTCGACCGCGTGGAACATCTGGACGAATTCAACCAGGCCGTGGCGAGCGTATGAGTCTCTGGAAAATAGCCTGGCGGAGTATCGAGCAGCGGGCTTTGGCCTCGTGGCTGACGGCGTTGTCGATGGCTCTTGGCGTGGCCCTGGTCGTTTGGGTGCTGGTGATCCACTCGGTCGTCGACGACACGTTCCGGCGCACGGCCCAAGGCTACGACCTGATCGTGGGGGCCAAGGGGGGCGGCTTGCAGCTCGTGCTCAATACGGTGTTCCACCTCAGCCGGCCGATCAACAACATTCCCTACTCGTATTACCAGGAGTTCACCGAAGACGCCCAGCACCGCGGCAAGTACGCGCGCTACGTCACGCTGGCCATTCCCTATTGCCTGGGCGACAGCTACGAAGGCTACCGCGTGGTGGGCACCACGCCGCGGATGTTCGACGAGTTCGAGTACGCCAAGGACCGCCGATACGAATTTGCCCAGGGGCGGAACTTCAAGCACGAGAACTTTTTCGAGGGAGTCGTCGGCTCGCTGGTCGCCCGCCAGACGGGGCTGAAAGTCGGCGACGCGTTCAATCCCACGCACGGTGTCACCGACGATAAAATCGGGCACAAGCACGACGCCTTCACCGTGGTGGGCATCCTCGCCCCCACGGGCACGCCCAACGACCGGGCCTTGTTCGTCAACATCGAAGGCTTTTATCTGCTCGAAAAACACGCCAAGGATCCGCCGGCCAGGAATACCGCGAAAACGGAACACCAGCACGACGAGCACGCCCACGACGAGCACCAGCACGACGAGCACGCCCACGACGGGCACGATCATGAGCACGCCCACGCCCAGGGACCGCGCAAGCCGTTGCCCGACGACCAGCGCGAGGTGACGGCGATTCTGCTGCGGACCAAACAATTCGACAACCCGATCAGGGCGATGGCGATGTCCAACGAGATCAACGACGAGCCGTTGGTGCAGGCCGTCAAGCCATCGGTTGAGATTTTCACGTTGTTCGATTCGATCGTGGGGAACCTGCGGCTGCTGCTCTTTGTGTTGGCGGTGCTGGTGGTTGTGGTGGCCGCGATCGGCGTGATGGTGAGCATCTACAACTCGATGAACGACCGCCGTCGCGATATCGCGATCATGCGGTCGCTGGGGGCCAGACGCTCGACGGTGATGGTGGTGATCTTGCTGGAGTCGATTCTACTGTCGTTGGGGGGAGGAATGGCTGGGGTCGTGGTGGGCCATGCCACGATGGGCTTGATCAGCCCCTGGATTGTCGCCCAGACCGGAGTCGCGATTGGGATGTTCCAGTTCCATTGGCTGGAACTGGCGTTGATACCTTTCCTGATCGTTTTGGCCACGGTGGTCGGTTTTTTGCCCGCCACGACGGCCTACGGCACCGACGTGGCCAAGGCTTTGTCGCTGGCGCCGTAGGCAGCGGAGCGAGGAAAACCGACCTCCGACATCCCCGAAACCCCTCCCAAGCGATCCAAACGGGCGTGGGGGTAAGGCGAAGGGGGCGGCGGTACGATCGGCCATGATGGACGAACTTTCAGCCGAACTGATCGAGCGGTTTCGCCGGCGTCAGCGCCGGGCTTTGGCGGAGATCATCACCCGAATCGAGGCGGGCACGTCGTCGGCCGTCCCGGCGCGGCGGACGGGATCCTTTCGCGTGGTCGGCATCACCGGCAGCGGCGGCGCCGGAAAGAGCACGCTCATTGACGCCTCGATCGCGCACCTTCGCGGCGAGGGCCGCACGGTGGCCGTGCTGGCGTGCGACCCGCAAAGCCCCCTGACCGGCGGGGCCTTGCTGGGCGACCGGGTACGCGCCCGGCTCGACCCCGACGACGAAGGGGTCTATTTCCGAAGTCTCTCGACCCGCGGCGCGCAGGGAGGCGTCTCGCGGGCGATCGGCCCGGCGATTCGCTGGCTCGACGCGTTTGGTTTCGACGTGGTGATCGTCGAGACGGTTGGCGTGGGTCAAGACCAGGTCGCCGTGCGCGACGTGGTCGACACGCTGGTGCTGCTGGTAACGCCCAACACGGGCGACGAAGTCCAGTGGGAGAAGGCCGGTCTGCTTGAAGTGGCGGACCTGGTGGCGATCAACAAGGCCGACCTGCCCGGCGCCGACCGTGCGCGGCGGCAGTTGGTCTCCGCGTTGTCGTTCGGGGTGGCAAAGCCGGTGCCGGTGCTGGCCGTCGTCGCCGCGTCGGGGCAGGGCGTGGCCGAGTTGTGGCAAGCGATCGACGAACACGAGGGCATCTAGAGCCACTTTCGCCACGACCAAGCCAGGCGATCGAGCCAGCGTTGCCACCAGCCGCGGCCGACGCAATCGGCCAGGCCCACGCGCCGGCTGCGGCGCATCTCGAAGGCGCTGATCCGCTTGATCGCGGCCGCCATCGCGCGCGAGCGGACCACCGCGACGAACTCGAGATTCAGCCACAAGCTGCGATGGTCGATGTTGCACGAGCCGATCACCGACCACTCGTCGTCGATCACCAGCGTCTTGCCGTGCAGCATCTGGTCTTTGCGTTCGAAGATCTGAATTCCGTGGCTTAGCAGCTTGTCGTAGAAGTGCCGCGCGGCCCGTTGCGCCAGTTGCACGTCGCTGACGCCGGGAATGATCACCCGTACCTTCACACCGCGACGGCGGGCGCGCAACAATTCGCGCAGCACGCGCCCCTGGGGAATGAAATAGGCCATCGACAGCGTGATCGAGCGCCGCGCCCGCCGCAACAAGGGCGCCAGCACGCGCGTCGCGCGGCGGTGCTCGAACTGCGGCCGGCAGTCGAAGAAGTACAGACCTTCCCCCTCGCCGGCCAACATCTCCTTGAGCGGCCAACGCGGCCAGCGCCGAGGGCGCCGCCCATGAACGCGCCGCCACAGCCGATCGAACGCGGCCGCGATCCGCGACTGCCGCCGGCCGCTCAAGCGCACATGGACGTCGCGCCAGCCGACCGATGCCGGCAGTTCCCGTCCGGCCGCGGCGGCGCCACTCTGATCGACGATGTTCATGCCGCCAAAATAGGCGATCTGGTCATCGACGACGAGCAACTTGCGGTGGTTGCGGCGGTTGAGAAACCGCAGCGCGGGAAACCGCCAAAACGCCTGGCGAAGTGAATGGAAGCAGTGGACTTTGACCCCCGCGCGCTCGAGGTCGCGGAAGAACGCCGACGAGGTGGAGGCGCTGCCGAAGGCGTCGTACATGACGCGGCAATCGACGCCCTGGGCGGCCTTCTGCTTGAGCACTTCGGCCACGGCCAGCCCCGCGGCGTCTTCGAGCAGGATATAGCTTTCCAGCCAGGCGCGCCGCCGCGCGCGGCCGATGTCGTCGACCATGGCCGCGATCAACGGTGCCGATTCCGTGAACAGCCGCAATTCGTGTCCCGCCACATGAACGACGGCCGCCCCGCTGGAAACCGCGGGAGATAGGGTGGTGCTTTCAACATGCATGAGACGGGACGAATCGTCGAGTAGGGTCGAAATCACGGCGGCGACGTGCCGCGATGCTCTTCATTATACGCCGCCGAGGATGGGGAGACGTGTCAGGGTTGAGGTCAAAAGGACAGTTCCCACCTCCCATTTTCGCTCAAAAAGGGCTCGATAGGTGGTGGCTGGTGGCAGAGCGTAAGCGATGCACCGGCTACATAGCGACCGGGGCATCGCTTAGGCTCTGCCCCAGCCACCGTGAATGTCTCATTCTTGGCCGCGTGTTTTTCGCTTCGCTGGCGTTCTTTTTTGCACGTCCGTTGCTGCGCAACGATCGTGTTTTTTTCGTGGGCCGCCACGGACCCCCCCGAGCTTGCGCCGCGGGTTCGTGTCGAAGCAGGCCGTGGGTGGTTGAAGTTCGACGGAGCGCTAGTTTACTTGGGCATGGCAAGCAGGATGACGGCATTCTCGGCAAATGACGCCTCGCCTTCCTTGCCGTTGATCCGGTACTTGACTTTCAATTGTTTCACGGTTCCGGGCGCCGGATCGCCGCCGAAACTGGCGTTGAAACTTGGCGACGGCAAGGAAATCAGGGGCAACTCGCCCACGAGCTTCTTCAGCGTCTCGGTCACGTCCTTCTGATTCGTCCCCGCCCCGTATTCGGCCTTGATGATTTCCACCTTGACCGGGTCGAGCCCGCTCTTGGACAACAGATCCCGCACGTCGGCGGCCTTGCCGCCGAGCTTCTGGGCGATGGCCAGCGTGACTCTCGTGGCATCGCCCTTGAGTTCGGGAACCTGGATCGCTTTGACGGCCAGCTTGAGCGTCTCCATGTTTGGATAGCGTTGCAACACTTCCAGTACCAGCTTTCGCTCGGCGTTTTGGCTGGACGCCTCGAACGCGTTCCGGCACATCTCGGCCCGTTGGCGTTCGGGCATGGGTAATTGGCGCGCGAGACGGATGTAACCGCGCAGCGCGCGCACCTGGAACTTGTCGCCCGGCGTGGCCTTCGCCAAATCCAAGAGGACCGGCGCCGCGTCGACGCTCATCCACGCGCCGAGCAATCGGCTTCCGGTGTCTTGCAGTTGGGGTTCGCCGCTTTTCGCGGCGGCGCCCACGGTCTGAAGGGCCTTGGCGCCGCCCATCCCGCCGAGGATGTCGAGTAGGGCGCATTGCGTCGGCAGCGGCGATCGCGACACGGCCGCCGCCAACTGCTCCGCGCACGCCTCGCGGTCGGGCATGCGCAGACATGCCTCGCGAAGCGCTTGTTGCGCCACCTTCGCATCTTCGGCGTGTTTGGGTTCGACGACCTGCGAGACCAGCACGGAAAGCCCGTCCTGGCCGACCGTGGCCCCCAACGCGGTCAAAGCGGCGCCGCGAACCGCCGCGTCGGGATGGTCCACCGCCTTGACGAGGGCCGGCGTCGCCTCGATTTGCCTCTGGCCGACCAGCCCGATCAAAAGCGGGTACGTTTTTCCCTCGGATTTGGGCAGGCGCGCGACGATTTCCAAGTCGACGTTCTCGCCCGGTAGCTCGGCAAGCGCCGTCCTCGCCGTTTTCGCCAACTCCTCGTCGGCTTCCAGCGCAATCTCCAAAAGAGCCGACAAGCAGGAAGCGTCTCCCAATCGTCCGACGACGCCGATGGCGGCCAAGCGAAGCTGCTTGGGACCGCTGGTCGCGGCCTGCAATATGGCGGGCGAGATGACGGCGCCCTCACGCTCGGCCAACGTGACGAGCAGCAGAGCCGCCCGTTGGGGCGTCGCGCTGACCATTTCGGTCTCCAGGGCGCGAGCGACTTCGCGTCCGGGCAACTCACGGGCCGTGCTCAAACCGATCTGGAACAATGCCTTGTCCGGCGCGCGGAGTTGCTCGACCAATAGCCCGATTCCATCCGCCTTGCGAGCGAGAATCGCTCCGCGAGTCGCCTCCAAGATTCTCTGCTTGGCAACATCCGCTTTGCGTACTTCGTCGTAGATCGCGATGGCCTCGGCCGAGTGGCCTTCGGCCAAAAGGCGCTCGGCGCACAGAATACAACCTTCGGCGACGGCCGTACGGACAGTAGCGGGAGCGCCGGCCAACAAGGGCCGGAGGAGCCCGGCCGCCGCGGTATTGCCGATGTGTCCCAAGGCAACGGCCGCGGCCGACGCGACGTCGGCGTCTTGGTCCCGCAACCGCCGGCCCAAGGGATCGACCGATTTGGCGTCGCGGCGAACGCCGAGGGAATTGATCGTGCCGACCAGAAGCTTGCCTTTGAGCGCATCCATCGCCTTGCGCAACGCCTCGTCCGCTTCAGAACCCGGAATCGCTTCCAGCGCGATCCGCGACCAGGAGGCAAGCTGTTCGTCGGTCAAGAGCTTCGCCAACTCGGGAACCGCTTCCTTGGAGCCGTAAACGGCCAGTTGCTTGCAGGCGATGGCCTTTTCCGCCGCCGGCGAATCCGACTTGAGAACGGCGATCAGTTGCCGTTCTTTTTCGTTGGCGCCGTTTTGGCCGTCGCCGGCCTGGGCCGGCGCCGCGGCCAGCGCGAGCGACGCGGCGAGAAAAATGAGAGAGCGTGTGGATTGTCGAATGGTATGCATGGTTTTGGTCCTAATGCCTAAGGGTTGAGCGGGACTCGGAACGCCACGGAGGGCGTTCCCTGCGGAATCGGGCTCGGGCGCCGATCCTAGCCTTGAAACGGGCCGCGATTTTTTTACAGCCTCCACGGCTCGCGCAGCGCCTCGGATCGCAAACGATTGGCCTGTTCGTCGCCGACGAACTCGTGTTTCGTGGGATCGTACGTCAGTGGGCGGCCCAAGTACAACGCGATGTTCGCCGCGTGGCAAGCGATGTGCGCATAGCAAGCCGCCTCGGCGTTGCCCTTGGGCTGGCTGCGCGACTTCACGCAGTCGAGGAAATCGCGAACGTGGAAGGTGGCCGGGTAACCGTCGATTTCGGCGACCGTCCGCCCGGCGAGCAAAGCGGGAGAACTCAAGACGAGTTTGCCGCTGTCGCCGGTTTCGACCCAGCCCGTCTCGCCCTCGAACCGCACCGGGCACGAACCCAAAGGAAGCCAACCGGTCTCGCGGAGGACCAACTCCACACCATTCGCATAACGCGAGACCATCCGGCCGTCGCTCGGCGGGTAGTACTCAACCGGGGCCGCGCGATCGTCTCCCACGGCCCACTGGCAAAGGTCGACGCAATGCGAGCCCCATTCCAGCACGCCCCCGCCAACCAAGCCCCCGCCCTTTTCGAAGTTGAAGCCGTCGAGGAGCAAGTGATTGAACGGCCGCCAGGCCGCGGGCCCGAGGTACATATCCCAGTCGACCACTTCCTTGGGCGGTTCGGGCTCCGGCGGAAGCCATCCGCTGGTCATGGCTTGCATGCCGGCCGGGTGGGCGTAGACGGTTTTGAGTTTGCCGAGCTTCCCGGTACGAGCCAATTCGCAGGCGAACGCGAAGTGCGGCAGGTTCCGCCGTTGCGTGCCGGCCTGGAACACGCGCCCGGTGCGGCGCATGGTTTCGGCCAACGCCAGGCTTTGAGCGATGTTCTTCGTGCAGGGCTTCTCGCAATACATGTCCTTGCCGGCCTTCGCCGCGTTGATCGCGGCCGTCGCATGCCAGTTCGGGCCCGTGGCGATCAGCACCGCATCGATGTCGGCGCGGTCGAGCAATTCGCGAAAGTCGCGATACGTGTCGCAGTTCTGATTGCCGTACTTTTCATCGACCATTTTCTTGACCGCGACGCGGCGCGCCTCCTTCACGTCGCAAACCGCCACGAATTGCACGTCCTTCTGTTCCAGGAAGCAGCCCAGGTCGTAGGTGCCCCGGTTTCCGATGCCGATTCCTCCCACCACGATCCGCTCGCTGGGGGCCACGGCGCCGTCCAGGCCCAAGGCCGAGCTAGGGATGATTTGCGGCGCCATCACGGTGGCGCCGGCCGAAAGGGCGGTTTTCAAAAACCGACGCCGTGCTAGAGTTTTTCCGTTTTTCGACATGACTGCATCTCCTGATCGAGTGGAACGTACCCTGTCAGCATACCGCCCCGCCGACCACATTTCCATAGCCCCCGGCCGTTTCCTTGTTCCCACGCTCCGCCGACCCACGACGTGGGTGGTGGGCGGTTCCCACCCTACGGAAAGTCGCGGGCCAAAAGTCCCAGGTCCGGTGTGAGGCGCGAGGGGCCGCGGAGCCGTCGAAACGACGTTCCCACGCGGAGCGTGGGAACGACGAAAAAGGCCAGGACGGACGTGGTGCTATTCCTCTCCCCCCGTCGTCCGGCCCGTGGCCACGTCGAATTCAAACAGCGCCGGCACGAGCATGGCCAGGGTGGTAAAACCGAAGGTACACGCCAAGACCAGGAATACCCCGAGCGTGTAACCCAACAGGTGGCTGGTGATCGCGTAGAAGATGGCGAACGGGCAGCCGGCCGAGGCGAGCTTCAAGGCCGACGACGGATTTCGCACGCCCAGCGCGACGTACAGGCCGATCCCGCCGCCGAAAATGGCGGTCAAGAACGGCGTCAACTGCACCTGGAACGATCCGCTGAAGGCGACCATGATTCGCATGCAAACGGCCACGCCGACGAACAAGAAAAAGACCGTGCCCAAGCTGACGGCCACGGCGCCGCGGGAGTTGGCGTAGTTCATGCCGGTGTGGACCCCCAGCATGTTGGCGAATCCGCAGAGCACCAGCCAACCGCACGTCAGGTAGCCCAGGTTCTCAAAGCTGACCACGCCCGCCCAACGCAGATAAACGCACAACGCCGCTGGGAAAAGCACCATTTCCTTGGTGTTGTAAAACACACCGCCCAGCTTGCCAAATACGAATTCCTTGGGCGTGAGATCGGTGACCAGCAGTAGATCGAGTGCCCGCGCATCGCGTTCGCTGGTCAGCGCCGTGACGGCCTGCGCGTTGATCAACACCAGGCTCAACACGGCGAAGGGCACCAGCACCGCCGCGACGTTGGCCTCGCGCGGCATCGCCGCCTGCCCGACCAATGTGACGAGCGCGGCGGCGGCCGCCGCGGCCAGCAGCCAATAAGCCAACCGCACGACGAGGATCTTCCGCCCGTAGGCCCAGGTGCGCATTTCGCGCCACAAGATGGGGTTGTCCCATACCTGACGCGTCCGGCCTTTTTGGCGAGCGCTCGGCGTGGCCGCGGCGTCCTGGGGCATCGTGTCGCGGCGCGCTTCGCGCGATGGGTTCCAGACCCGCACCATGAGCGTGGCCACCGTGTTCAAGAGCACGATGGCCGCCGCCGACACGACCAGGAACAGATTGACGGCTCCGCCCAAGAGGCCAAACGCGGCGCCATCCGCCGCGAAGGGCTGCGCCGCTTCCAACGTCGCGCGCCAGGGGCTGATGGCGACGGCCCAACGATCGCAGGCGACGCCACGCCACTCATCCCCGAACGCTCCGCGGGCGACTACTTCGCCCACGGCGATCCAAACGACCAGGCCAATGGCGGTCATGGCGAGCGCCTGGAAGGTTTTTTCACGCCAGAACGCCAAGGTCGATCCCAGGCTGCCGGCGACCAAGGCGCTCGACAGCGTGACGGCGAAAACCCTGGCGATCTCCAGGTGCGATACGCCACCCAACAGCGCGATCAGCATGAACAAGGGCAACGCCGCGGCGAGGAGCACCAAGGTGTTGAGCAGGCTGGCCAGCAGTTTGCCGACGACCAGTTCAAAGTTGGAGAGGTGCGTCAACAACAGCAGGATCAGCGTCTGCCGGTCCTTTTCGGCGGCTACGGCGCTGGCGGCCGAGAGGGCGGCGAAAAACATCATCACGGCCAGTTGCAAAGGCGCCAGGATCTGAAACACCGTGGCTCCGAAGCGGGCCAGGTCGCCCACGTTGCGCACTTCCTGCGTACCGGCCAGCACTTGCCAGGCCGTCGCCATCAGCACCAAGAGCGACGCGACATAAGCCGAGCGGGCCACGTACATCCGCGCGCGGCGCGGCGCCGTGACCGCCTCGCGCGTGAAGACGGGACCAACGAACACCATGATGCTCCGAGCCGCGGTAATTGGTCGAAATACGGGGTTATTATAGCCGCGACGCGGCCCATGCGAAACTAATCAACGTCCCGCTCAAAGTCTAGGCGCGTCGCATTGGGTTCTGTAGGGAACGCCCTCCGTGGCGTTTCGTGAAGCGGGTGCGACGTCTTCTGGCGGAAAACGGAACGCCACGGAGGGCGTTCCCTACAGGGTCGGATCGGTGGCGAACCCATGACGCTTGCCGTTACACCGGCGGCAAATGGATGGTGAACGTACTCCCCTGCCCGGGCCGGCTGGCGACCGTCACCTGGCCGCGATGCGCCAGAACGATGTGTTTGACGATGGCCAGCCCCAGGCCCGTGCCGCCGAGCTTGCGGCTGCGCGCCCTGTCGACTCGGTAGAAGCGTTCGAACAACCGCGAAAGATGCTCCTCGGCGATGCCCGACCCCTGGTCGCGGACTTCGATCAGCACCTCGCCGTCGCCGTCGCGGGCGCAAAGCCACACCTCGCCACCCGGTTCGCTGTACTTGATGGCGTTGTCGAGAAGGTTGGTCACGGCCTGTCCCAGCAGGGCCGCGTTGGCACGCACCCGCGCCGCGGCGTCGCATTCAAGCGAGATCCGCACGTTCCGCTCGCCGGCTTGCAGGTCGCAGTCGTGCCGCGCGGTGTCGAGCAACTCGCGCAAGGCCACCACGGCCAGCGCGATGTCGGCCGCGTCGGCCTCTTTTTCGATCCGCGAGAGACTGAGCAGGTCGTCGATGATCGAGTTCAGGCGATCGGCCTGCCGCAGAATGATCCGCAGGAACCGTTCGGCGTCGGCCGCGTCGCGCATGGCGCCGTCGAGCAGGGTCTCGACGAACCCCTTGATGGATGTAATGGGGGTCTTCAGTTCATGGGATACATTGGCGGCGAAGTCACGGCGAACATTCTCGAGTTGTCTCAGCCGCGAGACGTCGTTGAGCACGATCACCGCCCCCATGCTGCGGCCGGCCGGGTCGCGCAAGGCCGTGCCATGCGCTTGCAGCACGCATTCGCGCGCGCCGCGCAATACGACGTCGCCTTCGATCGGCTGTTTGCACGCCAACGCGCCGGCGACGAAGCGGCTCAAATCGGCGTTGCGGATGACCTCGGGCAGGCTCCGCCCCTCGACCTCGCGCGGGTTGGCGCCCAGCAGCCTGGCGGCCGCCGGATTCAAGCTGATGATCCGTTCGTCGGGATCGACGGCGAACACGCCCTCGACCATACTGGCCAAGACGGCTTGCTGTTCGTCGTTCCGCCGTGTCAGGGCCGCCAGACGCGTCTCCCATTGCCCCGTCATGGTCTGGAAGGCCTCGGTCAAGTGGTCCATTTCGGCGTCGTCCGGCAGGCGCAGCCGGTGATCGAAATCGCCGGCCGCCACCCGTTGGGCCGCCACGCGCACCTTGGTCAACGGCGCTGCGACCCAGCGGCCCACGACCCAACTGAGCAGCCAGGCCAGCGCCGCCACCAGCGCGCCGCCCAGGGCCAGCTTGGCCGCCGGCTCATCGACGCGCGCCACCAGCCACGAACCCGCCGCCAGCGACACGGCCAGAACGCCGGCCATGCGCGGGTAGAGGCGCCAGAGCAGCCGCTTACCAGGCATGAATCATTCCTTGAAGCGGTAGCCGACTCCGCGCACCGTTTCAATGTACTCGCCGTAGGCGCCGAGCTTCTTGCGCAAGCCGGCCACTTGAACGTCGACGGATCGTTCCGTTACAGGGTAGTCGTCTCCCTTGACCGCGTCGACGATTTGATGTCGCGAAAAGGCCCAACCGGGCCTTTGGGCCAGGAAATGCAACAGCCGAAACTCGGTGAGCGTCAGCGTCAACGGCGTACCGCCGGCGAGCACCTCGTGACGGCCAGGGTGAATCAGCAATTCGTGGGCCTCGACCGTCGCGTCCTTTCCCAGGGGGGGCTCGGCGCGACCTCGCAGCGCGGCTTTGATCCGTGCCACCAGAACCCGCGGGCTGAAGGGCTTGGTGATGTAGTCGTCAGCCCCCAGTTCGAGGCCCGTCACGATGTCGGCCTCTTCGCTCTTGGCGGTGAGCATGATGATGGGCACTTGCTGGGTGCGCGCGTCGTTCTTGAGCAGCTTGCAGACCTCCAGACCGTCCACACTGGGCAACAGCAGGTCGAGCAGGATCAGATCGGGCGCGTTGGCGCGGGCCTCTCGCACCGCTTGTTCTCCCGACGCGGCACATGTGACCCGATAGCCCTCCTTCGAGAGGTTGTAGCGGATCAGTTCCAACAGATCTTCCTCGTCATCCACGACCAGGATCCGTTCTTTCGCCATGGGGCGCCTCAACGTCGAGTGGAATGTGCTTTGCGCCGTAATCGAAACGGCCCGCTTGAAGGCCAGGATCGTCGCATAGGGTTCTGTAGGGAACGCCCTCCGTGGCGTTCCGTGAATGGATAACATGGGATGATTAGCATTACGTTAGGGTTTGTCGCGGAACTCGTGAGAGTTTCGATTTGGTTGAATCATTCACGGGCTAGACCTCGAATCGCGGCTCGAACGGCATTCCGAAGGTCTCGGCGACGGGTTGGTTGGTCAGGGCGTGCTCCATGATGTTGATTGCGCGGGCGATCGGCCGCATGGTTTGCGCCGCCGCCTTGATACCACGATTGGCGATTTGCAGGGCCCAGGGGAGCGTGACGTTGCACAAGGCGTAGGTGCTGGTTCGGCCGACGGCGCCGGGCATGTTGGTGACGCAGTAGTGCAGCACGCCTTCGACAAGATAAGTCGGCTCGCTGTGCGTCGTCGGCCGGCTGGTGGCGACGCAACCTCCTTGGTCGATCGCCACGTCGATGATCACGCTCCCCTGCTGCATCAGCTTCAAGTCGTCCGCCTCGATCAGCCGCGGCGCTCTGGCTCCCGGTATCAAGACGGCCCCGATCACCAGGTCGGCCCGCGCGATCTGGTCGCGGATCGTGTGGCGGTCGCTGAACAGGCAATCGACGTTGGGCGGCATGACGTCGTCGAGGTAACGCAGGCGGTCCATATTCACATCGAGCAGGCCGATGTTCGCGCCGAAGCCTGCGGCCACCTTGGCGGCGTTGGCGCCCACGACACCGCCCCCCAGAATCGTGATGTTGGCGGGGGCCACTCCGGGCACGCCTCCCAGCAGAATGCCGCGGCCCATCTGCGGACGTTCCAGGTACTTGGCCCCTTCTTGAATGCTCATCCGCCCGGCCACTTCGCTCATCGGCGTCAAGAGCGGCAGCCGCCCTTGGTCGTCGCGCAAGGTCTCATAGGCCACGGCCGTCGCCCCGGAGGCAAGCACCGCCTCGGTCAGCCGCCGGTCGGCGGCGAAGTGGAAGTAGGTGAATACGATTTGCCCGCGCCGCAACAGGGACCACTCCGCTTGCAGCGGCTCCTTGACCTTGATCACCATCTCGGCATTGCCGAAAACCTCCTCCGGCGCGGCGACCAGCTCGGCGCCGTGCTCGGCGTAGCGTTCATCGGGAATGCCGGAACCGAGCCCGCTGCCCATTTCGACCAGCACGGTGTGCCCCGCGCGGGTCAGCTCCTCGACGCCGACCGGAAGCAGCGCCACGCGGTACTCGTCACGCTTGATTTCCTTGGGTACGCCCACGATCACGGGATCACCTCGTCCGTATCCAGAGTCTCCAGTTCGCGGTCGGGCATTCGGCCGCCGCTCAAGTCGGCGCTCTCGCGGCGGCGAAGATACAGCTTGATCGGCACCTCGCCGAAGGGGAGCTTTTCGCGAAACACGCCCATCAGGTAGCGGCGATACGTTGGGTCCAGGGCCTGCGGGTTGTTGCAGAAGAGCACCAACGTGGGCGGTTCGACGCCGACCTGCGTGGCGAAGTAAATCTTCGGCTCGCGGTTCTTGTACAACGGAGGGGACGCGCGTTCGACCGCGGCCCTCAACAGCTTGTTCAAGTCGGCCGTACTCACGCGTTGCCGCGCCTGCTTGAAGAGCATTTGCCCATGGTTCAGCAGGGCTTTGACGTTCTTTCCCGTTTGACCGGTGATGAAGGCGATCGGCACGTGCGGCATCGTGCGGAAGGTGTCCTGAAGGTACGCCACCCATTTCTCGGTGGGCATGGCGCCGGCGTAGAGATCCCACTTGTTGACGACGAAGACGCAGGGTTTGAATTGTTCGGCCACGTAGTCGCACAGTTGCTTGTCGACCTTGCTGATGCGCTCCGAAGGGTCGAAAAACATAAACACCACGTCGGCCCGGCGGATGCTCCGCTCGGCGCGGTGCGAACTGTAGAAGTCGATGTCGCTGGTCATGCTCTTGCGGCGGCGCAAGCCCGGCGTGTCGATGGCCATGAACGACTGCCCGTCGAGCTCGAAGCGCACGTCGATGCTGTCGCGGGTCGTGCCCGGCACCTCGCTGACGATCACCCGATCGGCCTGCGCCAGCGTGTTGACCAGTGTGCTCTTGCCGGTGTTCCGGCGGCCGACGATGGCCACCTTCATCACCGGCTCGGCGGGAGGCTCCTGCGTGCCGCAGTCGGGCAGCCGGTCGAAGATTTCATCGAGCAACTCCTCGCGGCCCCGGTTTTCGCGGGCGCTGACGCGAAGCAGCTTGCCGCGTCCCAGGCGGTAGAACTCGTCGGCGTTGGCGTCCAGCGAGGGGGCGTCGGTCTTGTTGGCCACGCAGAGCACCGGCGCCCGCGCGTACCGCAGCCGCTTGGCCACGTCCTCGTCGGAGGGCGTCAGCCCGTCGCGGGTGTCGACCACGAACAAGAGCAAGTCGGCCGAATCCACCGCGGCTTCGATCTGGTGCTCGATGAGGCTGGTGAGGTTGTCCTCGTCTTCGATGCCCATGCCGCCGGTGTCGACCAACTCGAAATAGCGGTCGTTCACGCACATCAGTTGGCTCAAACGGTCGCGTGTCACGCCGGGCTTGTCGTCGACGATCGCGATGCGCTTGTGGACAAGCCAATTGAACACGCTCGACTTGCCGACATTGGGCCGGCCGACGATCACAACCTGGGGAACGGGCATGAAACGACTCGAGGGAGGAATTCGCGCACTATGCTGTGGCAGAATTCGCAAGAATTCTGGCGTAACTCGCGCCCACGGCCTGACTTCTTGCGAAGCCAGCTACGGGACCATGAATAATCCGGGCTAGCCGCGCGCGGTTCGGCCCGCTCGCGGCGACATATGAATGATAATCCATTGGGCCGGCGAACGACAGGGCCCGACGCCTTGCGGGGGGCATTGCAAAATGCAAAATGGGAAATGGGGAATTGCGCCGGCCGGCAACCGGTTTTGCATTTCTCATTTTGCCTTGTTTCCGGCCATCAACCAGGGAGTGCCAAGTGACTGAGGAAAACACGGGCCAGATCGCCCGGCGGATCGTGCTTCAAAGTCTGGAGAGCCTGCAGCGGGCCGGCGTGGGCCAACTGCCCAGATCCAAACGAAAATCCGCTACACCCATCGCGGCGGCCACAACAGCGCCGAACCCATCGACAATCGACGCAGCTCACGTCGAGACACGCCCCGCGGTGGTATCGAATCAATCCGCGATCCGCGATCCGCATTGCGCAATCGACTCCGCCGCCGCGTTGGCCGTGATTCGCCGCGAGGTGGCGGGCTGCGCGCGCTGCCCGGAACTGGCGAGCACCCGCAAACAAACCGTGTTCGGCGTCGGCGACCCGCACGCGCGGTTGTGCTTCATGGGCGAGGCCCCGGGGGCCGACGAAGACCAGCAGGGCGAGCCGTTCGTGGGCAAGGCCGGCCAGTTGCTCGACAAGATCATCGAGGCCTGCACGCTGCGCCGCGAGCAAGTCTATATCCTCAACACGATCAAGTGCCGTCCGCCGGGCAACCGTCCCCCCGAGCCCGACGAAAAGACCAATTGCCGCGGTTTTCTCGACCGGCAGCTCGATCTGATCCGGCCCGAGTACATCTGTTGCCTGGGCGCGACGGCGGCACAGGCGTTGCTGAACAGCGACGAGTCGATCGGAAGGCTCCGCGGCAAGTTCTTCGAGTACCGCGGCAGCCGCGTGCTCTGCACCTACCATCCGGCCTATTTGCTGCGCAACCCGGCCGCCAAGCGTGACGTCTGGAGCGACATGCGGTTGCTCCTGCGCGAGATGGGCATCCCGCTGCCGCCGAGGGGCGCTGATTGAACGCAGGTACGTTCCCAAGCAGCCGCTCAGGACGTATAATCGTTGTGGCGAGGGCATCTGTAGGGAACGCCCTCCGTGGCGTTCCGTGAAGCGGTATCGACGTCGGCTCGCGGGACACGGAACGCCACGGAGGGCGTTCCCTACAGAATCGGGTGCCGATCCAAACTTGGTATCGAGTCTATTGGAACTGATCCCACACCACTCATGAGGTCGCAGCTATGAAATCGCGCTGGTTCTTCTCCCTCATCTCGGACGGCGTCGTTTGGTCGTTCATCGCCATGACGCCGCTGTCCGTGGCCGCTGAACCGGCCGCGCCGCCCAAGGCGTTCATCGACGGCAGCGGCCTCGATTGGAAAGAACTGGGCGAAGCCGATTTCGTCAACGTCAATTGCGACAAGGACACTTGGACCTGGAAAGACGGCGTCGCGCATTGCAGCGGCCAGCCGGTCGGCGTGATTCGGTCGACCAAGCCCTTCACCAACTTCGAACTGGTGGCCCAATGGCGGCACCTCCAGCCGGCCGGAAACTCGGGCATTTTCGTCTGGGCCGCCGAAGAGTCGTTGAATGCCCTCAAGGCCGGCGGCTTGCCGCAAGGCATCGAAGTGCAGGTGCTCGACCTCGACTACACCGAGCAGTGGGAAAAGCGGAACGGCAAGAAGGCCGATTGGTTTACGGCGCACGGCGACGTGTTCCCCACCGGCAAATCGCGGATGAAGCCCTTTCCGCCCGCCGCGCCCGACGGCAAGCGGAGTTTTCCCCGCAAGAACCTGTCCAAGGGGGTGGGCGAGTGGAACCACTATTACGTCCGGGCGATCAACGGCGAAATTCGACTCTGGGTCAACGGCGAAGAGGTTTCCGGTGGCAGCGGCTGTGAACCATCCAGCGGCTACCTCTGCCTCGAGTCCGAAGGTTCGCCGGTCGAATTCAAGCAACTGCGGCTGCGCGAACTGCCGTGACAGAGACCCACGAGATCCTCCCATAGCAACGGCTTCGACAACACGGCCGCGGCGCCGGCCGCGAGCAGGCGTTCATGGTCGGCCACTCGCGGAAAACCCGCCATGACGACGATCGGAGCTTCGCCAAAAGTCTCCCGCAGAGCGGCAACGTCGCTCACGTCACCATCACCCGGAAGCATGTCCCAAAGCACGGCGGCGACATCCCGCGCATCAATCCCGCGGCCAACAGCGGCGCGGATGGTTCGCAGGCCCAACTCGGCGCAGGCATCGGCCAGCCAGTCGACCGTCTCGAAGCGTTCAGCCACGATCGCCACGACGCCCTCGCGTTTCACCCGTGAACGGCCCTGGGACCAAAGCAAGCGTTCCTCATCCGTGGCGGTGGGGGGCAGCCCCCAGGCCGGGCAGACGCCCTGTTCAAACATCGCAACCTGCCGGGTGAATTGCGGCAGCCACTGGTGCCAGTAAACGCGGACCACATCCGGCAACGGTTCCCCCGAACGCATTTCGCCTTCGCTCCACGGGCCGAGCAGCGCCACCACAGGCGCCAACGCCGCCCCGCGGCGCAGGCGCTGGAGATCCCCGGCCGCGTGTTCGCCGGGGCGGACCTGAGCCAGCACAATCAGGTCGGGCGGTGGCCCGTCACCGTCCAGCCAATCGGCCGCCGAGCCCACGCTCGACGCGCGGACGACACGGCAAGCGGCGCGCATCGCGGCGGACGCGTCGCAAAACTCCGGTCGCTCGATGTCGCCAATCAAGAGCAGCGTCAGGTGCGGCACGATTCAACCCCTGTTGAGGTTCGCTACCGTTGGAATTCGGGAATCGCGCGGACCATGAACTCATCGAACAACGGTACCGTGAACGCCAGGTCTCCGTGAGCCGGGCTGTAGATCATCCCTTTCTTGATCAACTTGGCTCGCACCGGTCCGAGGCTTGTCACTTTGACTCCCAGCGTATCGGCGATATCCCCCGTACGGTGAGCGCCAGGTCCGAGTTCCGCCATCGCGCGCAGAAAATTCTTCTCGCCTGGGGTGAGGCGATCGTAACGGACACGAAAGAAATTCTGGTCGAGGCGCGGAATGACCATGCGCGTGGCGTCTTGAACGATTTGTTTTGTGATCGGACTGGAAACGGCCAGGTTCCACGCCTGATAACCCCATTCTTGAACGAAGTACGCGTATCCCTTCGTGAGGAGGAACACCTCGTCCAGCGCGTCGGCTTTGAAAGCCACCCCCATAGCCGTTCCGGGATCCTGGAGGGCCTTCGCAGCGTCTTCCGCCGACAGTGCGCCAATATCGGGAAAACTGAAAAGCCGCTCGGCGTAGGACTTCGCTTCACCGGCCAGCCCGGGCAGGATGGGCAGCCCAGCGGCCAACAACACGATGGGCAATTGGCGCTGCTGAACCTTGTGCATCGCCATGATCAGCGCGCCTAGTTCCTTCTTGCTGAAGTACTGAATCTCATCGATGAAGATGGCCACCGCGCTCTTACGGCTCTCGGCCGCCTCGCCGATGGCGACAAAAAGGCTGGGGAGATCAATCTCCAAATCACCGCTGTCGGCGGCCCCCTTTTCAGGGTCAATGTCCAATCCGACGGTGACTTCGTCCATCGTGACCTTGAAGGCCCCCAAGAAACTTCGCAACACGGCGAGTCCCCGTTTGACCTTGTCTCCCACTCCCGCGATTCGGTCCAGGTCGAAAAGAAGGCGGCGAAGATGGGGAGCAACGAGCGGGCCCAGCGGCTTGTTTTCATAAGCCTCAATGGAAATTGTGCGATATTCTTGAGCGGTTGCCGAGCGTTCGATCTCATTGAGCAGCACGGTCTTTCCTACGCCTCTGAGGCCCGTAAGAAGCATGCTCTTTTCCGGCCTCTTATGCTTGACGCGGCCCAAAAGGATCCGCGCTTGCGCCAGAATGGGATCTCGACCCACCAACTCAGGGGGGGGTGAGCCGGCACCAGGCGAAAATGGGTTTGTTACGGGATCCATACCACCATTTATACCAGTGTATACACGGTTATACAAGGATCTTGGTATAAACTGTTATACTTCCCGCGGTCGAGAATGAGACATTCACGCACGCGAATGGCGGGGTCTGCTGCTCTTGCTCCATCTTTTTGCCTCCCATTTTTTGCCCTAAGTGTTTTATCGGTTGAGCGTGGGCATGATGATGTCATCCACCTCCCGCTGGCTACACGGGCACGATTCTATAGAATTCGATTTCATTTCTCTAGAATCCACTTGCCAGGGTGCGATCCGCCTGCTATCATGCATTCTGCTGCGGTCGTTCTCCGCCAGGGGAGCAACGGCGGCAAGCCCACCCGAACACGCCCCCACCAATAACCCGCCCCCCGGTGGCTGAACTCGCAACAGGCGAGTTGCCGGCCTCGACGGCCTAGAAAGGCCATCCCGCAACGGTGGGCGTGCGGTATCGCAGCCGACCGCTTTGAGAGCGATCTGGAGTACGCGACGTGTCGATTTCCCCCGCAATCACCTTGAAGTGCAACCATGGGCTGCGGCGGCAGGCGATCGTCGAGTCGCTGCTGCGCGATGTGTTTCAAGGCGAGTTGCGGGCAGGACAACGCTTGGGCACGCAGGATCTGGCTCAGCGCTTCGGCGTCAGCCATACTCCCGTGCGCGAGGCGCTTGTGGCCCTGGCCGGGATCGGCGTGATCGACCTATTGCCCACTTGCGGTGGGCGGTGCCCACCCTACGGTGAAGACCAATATGAGGATCAACGCGATGAAGCAACGGCGGACGACGAACCAGCATCACCTATCGGCGCCCCGTGGGTGGGCCACCGGCCCCCTCTTGGCCTGTCTCGGCATGTTCATCGCGTCGCCGGCCGGCGCCGGCGACGCGATCGAGTACAACCGCGACATCCGGCCCATCCTGGCCGAGAACTGCTTCGCCTGCCACGGGGCGGACAGCGCGTCGCGCAAGGCCGAGTTGCGGCTTGACCAGCGCCAGGCGGCCATCGACATGGCCGCCGTCGTGCCGGGCGACGCCGACGCGAGCCAGCTGACGCGCCGGATTTTCTCGGCCGACGCCGCCGAGACGATGCCGCCGCCCATGACCAAAAAACAATTGACGGCGGAGCAGAAGGATTTGTTGAAAAAGTGGATCGCCGCCGGCGCTCCCTACCAGGACCACTGGTCGTTGATCGCGCCGCTACGTCCGAGCCCGCCGGCGGTGAAGAACGAAGCCTGGGTCCGCAATCCAATCGACCGCTTCGTGTTGGCAAAGCTCGAAGCGCGAGGCCTTTCGCCGGCCCCGGAAGCCGACCGTCGCACGCTGGCGCGCCGGCTGAGCCTCGACCTCACCGGCTTGCCGCCGGCGCCGGCCGCCGTCGAGGCTTTCGTCGACGACGCCTCGCCCGACGCCTACGAACAGTACGTCGACCAGTTGCTCGGTTCGTCGCACTGGGGCGAGCACCGCGCGCGGTATTGGCTGGATGCCGCCCGCTACGCCGATACGCACGGCATCCACTTCGACAACTACCGCGAGATCTGGTCGTACCGCGATTGGGTGATCGGGGCCTTCAACCGCAACTTGCCCTTCGACCAGTTCACGATCGAGCAGATCGCCGGCGACCTGTTGCCCCAAAGCACACTCGACCAGCAGATCGCGTCGGGCTTCAACCGCTGCAACATCACGACGAACGAAGGCGGCGCCATCGCCGAGGAGTACCTGGTGCTCTACGACCGCGACCGCACCGAGACGACCGCGCAGGTCTGGCTGGGACTGACGGCCGGCTGCGCCGTCTGCCACGACCACAAGTTCGACCCTCTCACGCAGCGTGAGTTTTATGAACTGGCCGCGTTCTTCAACAATACGACGCAAGCGGCGATGGACGGCAACATCAAGGATCCGCCGCCCAAGCTTTTCGTGCCGCTGGCCGACGATCGCCCCCGCTGGGCTGCCGTCACAGGCGAGTTGGCCGGCGTGAAGGGGCTTGCCGAGCAGCGCCGGCAGTCGGCCCGCGGCGACTTCGACGCCTGGCTCTCCGCCGCTTCGCCCGAAGCGGTGCGAGCGCTGACGCCAAGCGACGGGCTACGGCTGCACATGCCACTCGACGAGGGAAGCGGCAACACCGTGCGGGCGATGCTCGACGGGGCGCCGCGCGAAGTGAGCGTCGGAACCGGCATCGGCTGGAAGCCGGGCCATGTGGCGGCTCAAGCGTTCGTGAGCCAACCGGGAGGGGCGATCGAGCTGGCCGAGGCCGGCGATTTCGAGAAGGACCAGGCCTTCGCCTGTGGGGCCTGGGTGCAGGTCAACAAGGGTGGGCAGGCGGGTTCGATCGTCGCGCGCATGGACGACCAGCACGAACATCGCGGCTGGGACATCTGGCTGGAGTCCGACAAGCCGGCGATGCACATCGTCCATCAATGGCCCAACGACGCCCTGAAGGTGGTGGCCAATCAACCGCTCAAGATCGGCGAGTGGAACCATCTGCTGGTGACCTACGACGGTTCGGGCAAGGCGGCCGGGGTGAAGATCTATGTCAACGGAATTCTCCAGGCCAACGGCGTTCAAGCTGATCGTCTGAACCATACGATCCGCACCCAAGTGCCGTTCAAGCTGGCGCAGAGGCATACCGCCGGGCGGCTCGACGAACTGGCGATCCAGGATCTGCGAATCTACGGACGGGCGGTTTCGTCCGCCGAGGCGGAACGTATCAGCCGTACCACCCGGGCCGCCTGGCTGGCCGCCAAGCCGGCCGACCAGCGCGGCGACGCCGAGAAAAACGAGCTCTACGAGTGGTGGCTTGCCTCGATGGACAAGGACTACCAGGAACTGGTCGCGAGGCGATCGCCGCTGGAGCAAGAGCAAGCCGCGATCCAATCGCGCGGGACGGTCGCCCATGTGATGCGGGAGAAGGACGAGGCCGCGATGGCTTACGTCTTGTTTCGCGGCGAGTACGACAAGCGTCGCGACGAGGTCCGCCCGAGCACGCCCCGCGCCCTGCCGCCGATGCCGCCTGAGCTGCCGCGAAACCGCCTCGGCCTTGCCCAATGGCTGTTGCGGCCCGAGCATCCGCTGACCGCCCGCGTGACCGTCAATCGCTTCTGGCAGGAGGTGTTCGGCACGGGGCTCGTGCGAACGCCGGGCGATTTCGGCGTCACCGGCGAACTGCCCTCGCACGGCGAATTGTTGGACTGGCTGGCCGTCGAGTTCCGCGAGACCGGCTGGGACGTGAAGCGGTTTTTCAAGCTGCTGGTCACGTCGGCCACGTACCGCCAGTCGGCCGCGACCGCGCCGGAGAAGCTCGAAAAAGACCAGCACAACCGGCTCTTGTCGCGCGGTCCGCGGTTCCGCATGGACGCCGAAATGATTCGCGACCATGCCTTGGCGGCCAGTGGCCTGTTGGTCGAGAAGATCGGGGGCCCCAGCGTCAAGCCGTACCAGCCCGAGGGGGTTTGGGAAGCGGTGGCGATGATCGGCAGCGACACGCGCGACTACCGGGCCGACAAAGGCCCGAACCTTTATCGTCGCAGCCTCTACACGTTCTGGAAACGCAGCGCCCCGCCGGCCTCGCTCGACGTGTTCAACGCTCCCAGCCGCGAGGTCTGCGCCGTGCGACGCGAGCGGACGAACACGCCGCTGCAAGCCCTGGTGACGCTGAACGACCCGCAGTTCATCGAAGCGGCGCGGCGCCTGGCCCAGGGCGCGCTGAAGAATGGGGGCGAAACGGCGGCCGGCCAAATCGACTGGATGGTCCGGAGGCTTTTGGCCCGGTCGCTTTCGGCCGAGGAGCAAACGGTGGCGCAAGCCACGTTGGCCGAGTTGCTGGCGTATTACCAAGCGCATGGCGACGACGCGAAGCGGCTTCTCGCGGTGGGCGAGGCGCCCAACGACCCGGCGCTCGACGAGGCGACGCTCGCGGCCTGGACCATGTTGGCCAACGAGTTGATGAACCTGGATGAAGTGTTGAACAAGTAGGGTGGGCACCGCCCACCACAACAGAAAAGGTAAGAGTATGACGCCCATTGAAGAATTCATCCGTATGGAAACCCGGCGCCACTTCCTCAGCCGCGGCGGCAACGCGGTGGGCTGGGCGGCGCTGACCGCGCTGTTGGGTGGAAACTCGCGGGGCGGCGAGGCGCGAGGCGCCGAGGCGGCGGCGGCCGGACTGGCGCACTTCGCCCCCAAGGCCAAGCATGTGATTTACCTGCACATGGTCGGGGGACCATCGCAGATCGACCTCTACGACTACAAGCCGCAAATGAACGAGTGGTACGACAAGGATCTGCCCGACTCGGTGCGCATGGGGCAGCGGCTGACGACGATGACTTCCGGCCAGGCCCGCTTCCCCGTCGCGCCCTCGAAGTACCAGTTCGCCCAACACGGACAGTGCGGCATGTGGGTTACGGAACTACTGCCCCACACGGCCAAGATCGTCGACGAGATGTGCTTCATTCGCAGCATGCACACCGAGGCGATCAACCATGAGCCGGCGATCACCTTCATGCAAACCGGAAACCAGGTCACCGGGCGGGCTTGCATGGGGTCGTGGGCGTCGTACGGACTCGGTTCGCTCAACGACAACCTTCCCACATTCGTCGTGCTGGTGGCCAAGCCGACCAACACCGAGCAGGTGCAGGCCATTTCGGCCCGGCTCTGGTCGAGCGGTTACTTGCCGGGCGAGCACGCGGGCGTGTCGTTCCGCGCGGGCGGCGACCCGATCCTCTACATCAATAACCCGCCGGGCGTGCCCGGCGAAATCCGTCGCCGCACGCTCGACGGCCTCAAAGCGCTGAACGAGATGAACTACCGCTCGCTGGGCGATCCCGAGACGCGCACGCGCATCGGGCAATATGAACTGGCCTTCCGAATGCAGTCGAGCGTGCCGGAGTTGACGGACCTGGCCGACGAGCCGGCGTCGACCTATGCGCTGTACGGCGAGGAAGCCAAGAAGTCCGGCTCGTTCGCTCACACGGCGCTCTTGGCGCGGCGGATGGTCGAGCGCGGCGTGCGGTTCGTGCAGATTTACCACAACAACTGGGACACGCACGGCAACGTCGCCGGCCGCTTGCCCGATCAGTGCCGCGACGTCGATCCGCCCTGCTCAGGGCTGCTCCGCGACCTCAAGCAACGGGGGCTGCTCGACGAAACGCTCGTGATCTGGGGGGGCGAATTCGGGCGCACGATCTACTCGCAGGGCGGCCTTTCGCGCGAGAACTACGGTCGCGACCATCATCCGCGCTGTTTCACGATGTGGATGGCCGGCGGCGGCTCGCGGCCCGGCACGATCCACGGCGAAACCGACGACTTCTCGTACAACATCGTCAAGGATCCGGTGCATGTCCACGACTTCCACGCCACGGTGCTGCACCTGTTGGGCTTCGACCACGAGCGGTTCACCTTCCGCCACCAGGGACTCGACCAACGGCTCACCGGCGTCGAGCCCTCGAAGGTGATCAAGGAACTGCTGGCGTAGGGTGGGCACCGCCCACATGTGTTGAAATCCGTGCTATACTGCGCGCGGCCGACAATGAGATATTTTGCCACGAGAAAGTGGTGGCTGGTGGCAGAGCGTCAGCGATGCCCCGGCTCGATAGCGACCGGGGCATCGCTTAGGCCCGGGGCATCGCTTAGGCCCGGGGCATCGCTTAGGCCCGGGGCATCGCTTAGGCCCGGGGCATCGCTTAGGCCCGGGGCATCGCTTAGGCCCGGGGCATCGCTTAGGCCCGGGGCATCGCTTAGGCTCTGCCCCAGCCACCGTGAATGTCTCATTCTCGACCGCGTCAAGTATATCAGACCGGAAGGGTGGCGGGTCGAATGACTTGCCCCACGGGGTCATCCCGCCACCCCGTGGGGCGGGCACCGGCCCCCCGATCCCACTTCGAGCCAGGTCAAGTTTTGCGCCGGCGCGATTCTTCGAGCATCGGCTCCAGTTCCTCGACGAAATCGCGGACGTCCTGGAACTTGCGGTAGACGCTGGCGAAACGAACGTAGGCCACCTGGTCCAATTGCCGCAGGTGCTTCATCAGCAGCTCGCCCAGGTACTCGCTCTCGACCTCGGCATCGAAATGCGTGAAGACGTCGGCCTCGATCGCGGAGACGACGGCTTCGATTTGCTCGACGCTGATCGGCCTTTTCCAGCAGGCCTTTTCCAGCCCGCGCTTGATTTTATCGCGCTCGAACGGCGCTCGCGTGCCGTCTTTCTTGATCACCTTGAGGCCCGTTTCCTCGATCCGCTCGTAGGTCGTATAGCGCCGCTTGCAAGCCAGGCACTCACGGCGGCGGCGGATGGCGAAATTGTCTTCGCTCGCACGCGAGTCGGCGACCCGGTCGTTATCGGCGCGGCAATAGGGGCACTTCATGCCTTCCAGTATACCGCAACACGCGCCGCATGGCCACAACGATTGCCCATTGCCTATCGCCTATCGGCTCCCCCGTACGACCGCTCGGCGACTTCCTGGCCCACGATTTCCAGGTCGTCGCGGTAGTAGGCGATGGCTTCGGCAGGGTTCAGATTGAAGATGGCCCGGCCGTCGGTCTGCCAGCGTCCATCCCGCCAACGGAACATGGCCGTCGCGGCGCGCAGGTTTCCGACCGCCTCGACCTCTTCCATCAGACCGCCTTCGACGGCCTCAAAGGAGATGGTCACGGCGACGAACGAGCACAACTCGCGGCTGCGGCGGTCGCGGGCGTAGGAGACGTCGTTGTCGAAATCGCACGAGGTCCAGCGCAGGTCGCGGGGTTTGCCGCCGGCCGCGGCGATCTGAAAGAATTTCGCTTCGAGCCGCTCGCGCTGCTGGCGAAACTCCTTGCGGGCCCGTTGGTACTCGGCCGCGCGCATCGCGGCGCGGATCGGCCGCCAAACCGCCAGAGCGATGACCGCCGCCAGTGCCACGGTTCCCAGCGCAATCCATGTACTGATCGTCATGCCAATCACTCCCAAAAGCTCACGGCCCGCGGCGCTCGGGGCCTTGACTTATCAGATTGCAGGGACTTGGACCGGCGTCGGGCAAGCCACCCGCATGAAAACGCCACCGTAGGGCACCGCCCACTAATCCAAGTTTTCGTAGGGTGGGCACCGCCCACCCATCCAAGTTTTCGTAGAGTGGGCATCGCCCACCAAGCAATGGCGGCATCCCATTGATGAATTGTACCACGTTCCCCGCAAGAATGCATCTGCCGATCGGCGCGGGGCATTGGGGAACCGAGCCGTTCCTTGCCCGGTTCGGGCGCGGCGGCGCGGCAAGTGAGAAAACCGAATCCGCATTCGATCGTCCAGAAACACCGCGGAAACACCGAAAAACCCTTGGTATCGGTTCGGAGCTTGAGCCGCGTGTGATGTCCGCCAGCGAGGCCGATTTGCTGCGTCGCAAAATGGAGTCCGAATTCATTCCATTGCGCCCGGAAGAAGCGGCCCCACTCCCATCACGTCGCCGGCCGGCTTGATGGCAAATGCCCAGAATCTTGGAAGCGGAAGAATTCTCCGCGAACAATCAACCCGAAGTCGCGGACTTCTTTTGCGGCAACGAACCTTGGGAACTTGCCATTGCCGATTGGATCGTGGCCAAAGAGAATGACCGGCATGGCGCGCTCTGGCCGATGAAGCATCGCCAAACGCGGATTTGGTTGTTTTACGACGGTGACGCCGTCGTGGGTTACGGATCGATCGGCACTGCAAACTGGTCGTGGCCGTTCGCGGTTCCGACCGGATGACCACCGGTCGTAGGCCGGATTCCGCGGGGCAAAGCGTGTACGCTTCCGCTCGGCGTCAAGTTTTGCTTGGGCAAGCCTCCATGTGTCGCGGTCCACCAGTGCCGCGTGCGTGCCCGTCTTGATCAGCCGCTCATTCGCGGCCGGTTGGCTCGTTCATCAGTCGGTTTCGTTATTCGCTCTTAATCAAGTGATTAGGGGCGAGATGTCGAACGATCCACTCATGTACAGACTCCTTTTCCTTCAACTGCTGGAGGTTGACGTTGAAGGTCAGGTACGGTCCAGAGTCGTTTTCGGCCGGCCCCGCTCGACGCGCGCCCGGCGGGAAGAAAGACGCGCGGCCCCCTCGGGCCGACCAACTGCTGCTGGTCAACGGCGACGAACTGGTTGGGCAGTGGGTGCGACTGACGGCGACGGCGGTCGAGTTCGAGACCAACGTGGGACCGATCGCGCCGGAGTTCGACAAGGTCGCCGCCGTCG
>DATKSN010000007.1:0-32279 GCA_035531595.1 Pirellulales bacterium
ACATGGTCAACGTCTCCCGAGAGAAGGTATTCGTAGGAAGGGCACTCTTTGCTCTACGCATCTCCCTACAACATGGCTTCCGGTCGAGAGTCGTTTGTAATTGTGACAAATGCTTACACCTACGAAGAACTGGTACGTGTAACCACCTTAGCTCTGCTAGCATTCTCTGAATCAACCAGACATTTTGTAAAATCTACCATCGAACTTGAGGTGAAAGTTAAGCGTAAGCCCCACGCTACACAGTGCTGACCCTTCGGGTCTGTCGTGCGATTAGGCCACCGTAGTCATCACGCTCCGCGTGATGTGCTTTCATCATGCGGAGCGTGATGGTTACGATTTCCGCCTCTTGCATTCCATCGCCGGCCGCGGCACAATAAGGCTTGCGTTTGGCGTTGGTCCCTGATCGGAGGACGCGAAATGAAACCCTTCTTGGCGCCGCTCGGCATATCGTCGCTTCTTTTGCCGCTCGTCATGGCTTTGCCCGCGCGGGCCGGCGAAGATCCCACCCAGCGCTGGGCGCTGCTGATCGGCGTCGACGATTACGCCGAGCTCGAAGACCTCAAATATGCCGGCGCCGACGTGCGCGCGCTCCAAGGCGAATTGCTGGCGCGCGGCTTTGAGCAAGACAGCGTCTTTCTGGTCGAGGACGGCTCGGCGCAGAGCAAGTACCGACCGTGCGGCGAGCAGGCAAGCCGGTACACGAACGGTCATGGCGGCTGCGAACTTGGCTGCCCCCTTGAAGTGGGGAAAACGCCGGGGGCGGAAAGTAGTTCGGGTCAGTTGATCCCCAATGCCTTCATCGCCGCGGTCATGGGGTCGGAAAAGAACACGGGATCGACGCGCTCGACGATGTCGCCGGAGACGTCGAGGAAATGGCGCTTGTTCTCCAGTGGCACGAGCGCCCGGCGAGCGCCGTTGTCCATCGCCACCTGCAACGGTTCTGCCAGGGACCGTAGCGACTTGATGTTGCCTTGAATGCTCAGGTCGCCGAGGATGACGAGAGCGGCCTGGACGGACTGCCGCTTGATCGCCGAGTACACGGCGACGACCAAAGCAATCCCCGCCTCGCACGCAACGTGGTTGCTCAAGAGGTCGATGGCCTCAATGTGGAAATCGGTCGCGTCCACAGGCTGGCCAACCCCCATCTTCACCTTCTGACCCATCAAGTAGGCGAAGGCGCGCAGGATCGACTCCTTCATGGGCCCCTCGATCCCACCGGCGATCTTCAGCTTGCCGGTGCCCGGCGAGCAGCCCACCTCCAGCCGGTAAAGCCCGACCTTGCCTTGGTCGTCGACGGAGGCCGTGTAGACCGAGCCGGGCGCGAGTGGGTCGGTGGCGATCATGTCGCGCCCGCCCTGTTCGGAAACGCCGACGAACTTCTCCTCGCGGTTCTCGGCGTCGATCAGCGAAAAGGAGGTTTGGTGGAACTCGAAGGAACCCATCTTCTTGAGCTGCTCCTTCACCCGGCGACGGCCTTCGAGGGCCAGTTCGACCAGCTCCAGCAATTCTTCCTTGCTGAGGTCGCCGTCGGGGTACAAGAGCTTCATCAAGCCGGAGACCGTCTTCCGCACGGCCTTCACGTCGCGGGCGTTGAGCTGCGAACCCAGCGAGAAGTGCCGGTCGATCGCCTCGGTGAAATGGTGCTTCCGCAGTTCCCGCAGGGCCTCGGCCAGATAGTCGACGACGAACCCGTAATGGTCGGTGAAATACTCGACCCGCATTTTCGGGATTTCCCAGCCGGGGATATAGAAGTGAATGCGATCGAGGAAGGCCATGTCCTCGCGGATCACGTCGGGCAACGGCATGAACAGGTGCGACGACCGCACCATCACGTCCACCGGCTGGTTGGTGTTGCCGAACAGGGCGATCGAAGCCGATCCTGACAGCGCGTCCTTGCCGCGCGCAAACGTGCCCGACTCGCAGTACGTCTTGAGCGTCGTCACCACTTCCTTGGGCATCTTCTGCAAGTCGGCCACTTCGTCGAACGCGATCGCGTCCCAGATGCCGACCAGCCCCATCTTGCCGGTCTGCATGTTGTAGAACAGGTTGGCCACGGTCGTCGGGCCGGTCATCAAGATCACGTAGGGCGACAGCTCTTGGTAGGCGTAGCTCTTGCCGGTGCCGCGGGGCCCCAGTTCGACCAGGTTGTAGTTCGACTCGCACAGCGGGATCAGTCGTGCGAGCAACAGCAACTTCACCCGCCGCGTGAAGTGCGACGGCTCCATGCCGACCGAGCGCAACAAGAGGTCGATCCACTCGTCGCTCTTGAACAGACGTCGGCAGGCGCGGTACTCGGCCAGGTCGAAGGTCGCCAACTGAATCGGCTTGATGGCCTCGATCCAGAACGGGCTGCGTTTCCCTTTCTGGTCCTCGTCGTACTGGTGCCGAAGGTCGACTTGCGCCCAGATGCCGCCCATCAGCAGCCGGTCGTACTGGCGCAAGTAATGCTCGGGGACATGGACGAACTTGTGGCCGAAGTTCTTCAGTTCCGCCCAGTGCTTGTCGTCGTCGGCAAGGTAGCGGACCTGCACCTTGTCGATCAGCGTGTGCCGGCCCTTGTCTTTCACCACCGACTGGGCCTTGTTGGCCTCGTCGGGCCGCACGAAGTTGGTCGAGAGCGTGCTGTTGACCACCTTCAGTCCGGCGTCGATGGCGGCCGGGTCGTCGGTGGCACAGTACTTCCCCAGCAGGTACTCCAGCACATACACCGGCACGTTGGCGCCGACCTTCACCTTGCGGACGAGATCCTTGCGGACTACCTTTCCGGCGAAGACGGAAGCGGCTTTTTGATCGAGTGCGGGCATGGTTATTCCATTCTATACTGCATGCCGCTCGCATTACATCGAAATGGCCACTTCGATCGTGAGCGGTTCGCCCAACTCCATACCGGTCGCGGCATCGGCCAGATGCACCACGACGGTCTTGGACTCGATTTCCTCGCTGATCATGACGGTCACGGTGTTCGGCTCGATGCGCTTCGCGTCGGCTTCGGCGACTTTCAGCTTGACCTCGCCCGTGGCGTCCTCGAAGCCGTACGAGGCGCTCACAGGCTGCGAGACGCATTTTTTGTCGGCGCGGACTTCAACTCGCACCTTCGGCGGCTCGAAGCCGAACAGGCCCGATTCGCTGCGCGTGCCCGCCACCTGCACGGAGAAGAACCGCGTCGTCAGTTTGGCCGTTCCAGGCTTGAGTGTCCAGTCGATGGCCGTCGAGGGCGCGGCGCGCCGGCTGGCCGTCGTCAGCACGACCAGCGGGACGATCAGCTCCTGCGGCGACAGGCCGCCGTGGAAATAAGCTCGCGCTCCCCCCTTGCTCTTGAAGCAGGCGAAAGGCCACGGGGTGGCGATGTCGAACTCGCTTTCGATACCGAGCGACGCCAGCGACGTCCGCAGGTACGACGGCTGCGACGTGCCGCCCAACCCCACCCAGACGCGGCGGTGCAAGTCTTCAACCTTGCCGCCGGGCGATTCGATCTTCATGTCGTCGCCGATCTCGTCGGCGAACAGGTAGCCGTGATCGGCCGCCAGCACGATCGAGCGGACGCCCTGGTCGCCGAGAATCCGCACCATCCGCCGCAGGTAGGTTAGCATGCTGTCCATGTGCAGCCGGGCAAGCTTCGTGTCGCTCTCGCCGAATTCGTCGATCTCCTGCGACGTGACCAGCACCAGTTCGGCCGATTGGATGCCGTCGCGCACTTTTTTCGACGGCTTGGGCAGCAGGTCGTCGAGCTTGCAGTCGAACACGGGCACTCCCGCGTGCCGTTTCAGAAATGCGACCCGGTCTTTACGGTCCTTGACCACCGTGCCGTCGATTTCCAGGGCCAACTTGCCGCCCCCCACGGCCACGACCTTGGCCGACTCGTCGGCCTTGGGCAAGAGCGCCGCCATGCCGATCTCGGTGATCGTGGGCACGGTGCCCAGGAGCGGCTCGAGGGTCAGCTCACAATCGTCCTTGAGCAGGCGGCACAGTTCGCGCGCCATCTCGAAACGCAGCGCATCGACCCACACGTACGCCAACTTCCCGTCGCCCAGCCGCGGCTTGACGCGCGTCTGGAAAACGTCGCGTTGCCGCGTCAGGCCGGCGATGGGGTGCCTGGCCTTTTGGAATTGCGTCACGAAATACTTCGCCAGCGCGGAGCCGACCTCGACATAGCGCCGTTCGGCTTTGGCGATCAGCTTTTCGAGCCCTTCGTGCCGGCCGCCGCCGTCGAAATCGAAGTTGTATTTGCGGCACTCCAGGTGGCGGTGGTGCGTGTCGAGCAGGCACCAGGGTTGGTCGTTCTGGGCATAGGCTTTGACGAGGGCCGGCACCTCCTCCGGCGCGCCCTTGATTTCCACCGCCACGCGGTCGGCTTCGAGCAGCACCTCCGCGGCCGCCGCGATCAAGGCCCAGCGCGCTTGGACGGCGGGCTCGACCTCGGCCCAGAAACCCGACAAGTGCGCATGGGCCGTTTCCAACAGCTCCGGCGTGGCCGCGGCCAGCAGCGACTCTTCAACTTGGCGCAGCATCGCACGCTCCAGAGCGAGAAACGTCTCGGGGGCGTTTCGCGCCCGCTCGCCCGTAGCGGAACTCGCAAGAGTTCTGGAACCCACCAGCACGCTTGGAGCGGAACTCGTAAGAGTTCCGACTTGCCCGCGTGTAGCGGAACTCGCAAGAGTTCTGGAACCCACCAGCACGCTTGGAGCGGAACTCGCAAGAGCTCCGACTTGCGGCAACTCCCGCTCGACCTTGTTGGCGGCCTCCACGTACCCGTCGCGATACTCGCGGTCGTTTCGCCACGACCGGGCCAGCCGCACACAGGCGTCCACGCCGCCGGGCGAAGCCGCCAGCTTGACCGAAGCCAAGGCGCGCGGCGTCTGCTCGCCCAGTGCCGCGACCAGGTCGGTGAGCAACACATGCCGAGCCAGCCGCCCGCGCAGGTTTGCCGGCGTGGGGGAACTCGAAAGATCGATGTCGAAGCCGGTTTGCAGAAGGTTCAGCAGCTCGATTTGGGCCGACTTCTTTTCGATTTCATCGTCGTACCGGTCGTCATGGAGCAGGGCCAGGGCGACTTCCTGTGGGTTCGCCGTGCCGAAGATCAACGACAGGATGCCGCTGGAGATGTCTTTTCCCTTTTCAGCCAGCGAGTTCAGGTTGGCCAGCGACAGTTTGCCGGTCTCGACCTGCTTTTCGATCTCGGCCACCTGTTCGTCGCCGAGGATGGGCCGCAAGGCGTTTCGAGCGACGACGGCCAGTTTGGTGTTGCGGTTTGGCGGCTGCTGGCCTGGCCGCATGACGACGCCCGCCGCCTCCAGTTCGGCCAAGGCGTGGTGCGTATCGGCCTGATCGAGCGGCACGTAGACGACGAGCCGCGGCGGCCCCAGGCCGTTGAGCAGGTGGTCGATCTCACGCCGCAGGGCGAAGAAGCTGCCGTCGTAGCGGGCGATGGCCGTTTCCGGGATGGTCAATCCCGCCGCGACATCTTGGTAGTGCCGCTCCGCGTCGTACCAGACGACCAGGCCATGGTCGTCGACTTGCCTGGCGATCAAGCTTACTAGGTGCTGTGTAACGACGCCTTGCGTCATGGCTTCACGGCTCATCTGGCGCCTCGACTTTTCCCGATTGCGTGGCGTCAGTCTTCGCACCCGCTCCTGAAAGGGCGTTGCCGGGCAACCCGGGATGATCCATTACCAAACAATCTGGGCTGTGGAATATGACCCCCTTGGGGTCAACGTCGGCGACGCCATCATCTTCTTCGTTGAACGCGGCAACATGCTTTGCCGACAGTTCGTCGCCGTGATCGTTCGGCACCAAATGAAGCCACCAGCGGGCATTCGCCCCGCGTCCACTGGTTGCCACAAGTCCAAGCTCGCGCAGGAATCGCAGGTCCAACTGCACCGAGCGCGAGCCTGGAGGATTCGCCAGGCTTTGATGCACCTCCTGAAGGCGTCGTTTCCGGCCATGACCTCGAAGCCCCTGGTCGTACACCGTGAGCGCGTCGTGCCCATTTTGCCGCAGTAAATCGGCTGCCTTGGGGTGCAGGTTCTCATCCGTCTTGAAGTGCATCACGTCGCTCCCAGGGGGAGCGTAATCAGTCGGTCGTGGGCGAGTTCGGCGGCATACAGCAATGCGGCCTGAAGGTCTTCCTTTTCCAAGTGATAGCCGTTCAGGATCGCCTCTTCCGGCTCTCCCGCCGCCAGATTGTCGAGCACGACCGATACCATGATCCGAGTACCCTTGATGCACGCCTTGCCGTGGCACACGTTCGGGTCTGCGCCAATGCGATCACGCCAGTTCATCGGTTTGTCCTCCGTTGTTCGCCCCGCCGCGAATCGAGAATCTAAAATCCAAAATCACGTCACCATCCCCTTCTCCCGCAACTGCTTGCCGATCGTCGACCACTCGTACTTGCCCTCCCTCAGACTCCTGCCAGTATTTCTTGGCCTCCTTCCAGGGCACCAACTCCCAGAGCGGGGCGATGTTGAGCACCACGCCGTCGTTGAGGTCGGGTGCAGCGATGAACGGGTCGGGCGTAGCGATGAACGGGTATTCAACTGAATCGGTGAGGCGCCCGGTTCGCTCCATTCACAAATACGCTTTCCGCGGCCGAGACCTCGGCCTCCATTGCCTCCTCCTCCACCGGCGTCTCTAGAATTACTGGAACCGCGTCGGCAATCCAATGCGACACCCGTCGGAACGCCGTCAGACTCTCAAAGTTCAATCGCTCATGCCGACTTTGCGAGTTCACGTAGCTCATGTGAATCTGCCGAAGCCGGCCGCCGAAACACCGAAGAAACGCGGCTGCTTCCTGCATTGTCGGATCGATCTGCCGAGCATGGCCGATGTCGAAGCAGAAGCTTGCTTCTGGAAGTTCCGCGAAGTAGCGCGCCAACTCCTTTGCCGTGCGACCGGTGCTCTTGCGTTTGTCCATGTTCTCCAGGCACACTGCCCGACCAAGCTGCCGCCAAAGCTTGTAGTCGCGAATCACATCGGGATGCACGATGATCGCCCACCCTCGGCCAGTAACGTCCTTGAGCCGCGCGACGACCTGCTTTTCAGTCAACTTTTCAAACCGACTTGGGGCATGCAAGGCGACATGTTCGAATGGGCGGAGCTCCTCCGTAAGCGAGTCGAGTGAGTCGAGCAACGGATCGAGCTCCTGCTCTCGCAGGGCCGAGAGCTCAATGGCTCTCGCCCTTTGATGAGTCGCCATCCGCAGACCGCGTCGCACGTCGTCCAGTGCGAGACTTCCGGTGGAAAAACCAATTCTCATCTTAGAACACCCCGTATTCCAAAGTGAACTCCTTCAGCGGAGAATCAATACCAAAACAGACCTCTCGAAGAACCCCTTGAATGTCGTGGCTGATTTCCCGGCAATGCATGAAGTGCGGGTCATCGTACACCTCGCCCTGGTTCAAGCTCTCCAAATGGGCCCGAACGTCTTCGTCGTTGATTAGCGAAAGGAATTGCTCATAGTAGTCCAGCAACCGCACGCAATGATCCTCAAGGCCGCAGCTTTGCAATGTCCATACGACGACATCGAGCGGAGTCGATCGCACAAAGTTCAGAAGATGACCCTGTAGCTTGAGCATGTAGTCGGCAGTGGCACCAGCATTATGGCGAAGCCCTTCGTTCTCAAAGCAGCTAAAGGCCGTGAACAAACCGGAAACGAAGAGCAGCTTGCGTGAAGTTCTGAGCTTGATATTGCGCAGGGCCCATTTCCTCCCGGCTTGCTCCCAGTCCTTGTAGGCAAAATCGACACACATGGTTCGCCAATATCGGACGATGTCGTTCAATAGGAATCGCGGTATGCGTGAGCCGTCGTCGCCTCTCGAATGAAAGTTCGAGTCGCTGGACAAATACCGGTTCAGAACCTGTCTGACAATCCGCTCGAACGGCCCAATGTTGTCGCTGCTGAGATTACGGATCGGTGCCGCTTCCAGCAACAGCAAGATCCGACGGGTCATGTTGTTATTGGAATCGGCTTGTCCGCCTATGTGGTTTACAATCTCGTGACTGAACGCCATGCTTCCGAAGACACCCTCGCCGCCCGGCGCTTTTAACTCAAGGTTCTTATATCGTAGTGTGGGCAACCTCTCCTTGACGCCGCGCGCCGATTGCCTATGGTCTGTGTTGGCCTGCCCATCGATCAGGAGCGTCCAATCGACGTCGCTGCCGCTCGTCCATTCGCGGCGGGCCAACGAACCGAAAACGACCAAATCGACGTCGTCCGACGTGAAGCGAGAAAGCTCGTCGTACAGAAGCCCTTGCAGTGCCCCCGCATCAGTGCTCGAAGCGGCAATCGTGGGCCAACTAGCGCCGCGGCGGCGGGCCAGATCAGCCACGTATTCGACTTCGGGGTCAATTGATCCATTCGGCATCGTTTTGCCTCTTACGTGGGCATTTTCGTCGTATCGCGAAATACCGCCAGCGCTCTTGCGTATAGAATTACATTACTTCACCAGTCCCTTCTCCCGCAACTGCTTGCCGATCGTCGACCACTCGTACTTGCCCTCCATCAGCTCCTCCCAGTACTTCTTGGCCTCCTTCCAGGGCACCAGCTCCCAGAGCGGCGCGATATTCAGCACCACGCCATCGTTGAGGTCCGGCTCCAGGTGCAGGTTCGCCGTCCGGCGGAGCTTGTCTTCAAAGTCGCGCAGCTCCGAGATCAAGTCTTCCTGCCGCTCGATCTCCTTGTCGAGCTTCTTGGCCGCCTTTCCCGTTAGGCCGCCCGCCTGCTTCTGCTGCCGCAGCTCGACGAGGCGGTTGGTCTCACGCTGGACCTTCGGCTCGACGTAGTTGGCCAGCGCCTTGAAAAGCAGGTCTTTGTCGAGCCGGTGGTAGTAGAGCCAGAGGGCGTAGTTCTTCGCCTTCGACTGCAAGAGCCAGTAGATCGGGGCCTTGCGGCGGCTCTTGCTGTACCGCTTCATGTGATCGTCCCAGAAGCCCCCCTTGCCGGCCTTGCGGAAGTACGCACGCAGTTCCGCGACGTCGAGGATTTCGCAGGCTTCCTTCTCGATCGCCTCGGCCCGGTCCTTCCAGACGACTTCGAGGACATCGCGAACTCGCCGCACGATATCGTCGGCGTTGTCACGGTCGTCAACGAGGATGCCCTCCCAGGTAATGGCAAGCGGGTAGCCATCGGGCAGTTCGTCTTTTGCAGCAGGACGGTCAAATCTCAAGGCTTTCAGCATCCTTTGAGAACACACGGGCAACCGGTGAAGTGGCGACAATCTGCCCGTGTCGTCCGAATCGACGACGTTCCAACGACCGACCACGCAGCCGACGCAAAATGAAACCGCTTCTGATGCAACGCTATTAAGCGTCGGTGTTTCTGCGAGCACATCCTCATCAGGATCATAGCCGACAATCTCCGCACTAAATCCAGCGCTGTCCACGCCGTAGATTTCGTCAACAGCCTCGGATACTGAATGCTGAAGTTGCCGAATCTCTTGCAGGGCTCCGGCGATGTATTCCATCTCGTGTTCAAAGGTGGCCAGAAGTGTAAAACTCCATTCGCGTCCAACGAAGTGCGCAGTCGTCTCATCGGATGCCGTGAGATTCTTGTTCAGATCGTATAAGCGAATCGCCAACCCTTGGATGATGGCACTCCCGTCGCCACCGGGCTCCTTCCAAGGGAGTGTCTTGACTGAGCCGGGAACGTAGTACTCCTTGTTTGCCTGAATCTCGACAAGCGCTCGCATTAGTCGTGAGTTGACCCATCCCAACAAGTACAACGTATCCTTGTTGGTGTGCCCGTAGATTGACGGAGCGTTGTGTGAGATTACACACCCTTCAGGCAAGGCTCGCACCGAAAAGCTACTGCAACGGCTTGTAAAGGTAAGGCCGGGCTTGTAGTAATACGAAGAACCTTGACGGCTTTGAGCAACTTGACCGTTACAGCGAATGTTGGCCTCGCCGAGTTCCGCGCCTTCGTTTCTTCTGTTGACGAGCAGATGAACATCCGAATGAAATTTGAAGCCCTCGCCACCTTTTGAGAACGGCTCCCAGTAAATGTGTTCACCGATCAATTTTGGTGTGACTTCCCAGCGCAACCGCAGAAAACGAAAGTCGTCGAATGTGGTAAGTCCTGTCCGCACGATGCCTCCGGCCGTCTCAAAACGTTCGGAGGAATCCAGCATGGCATGGAGGTCGGACTTGAGGCGGTATAACAATTTCGACTGATTCGTACTCTGAAAACGGTGTCGGTTCACGATAAAGAGCAGATTGCCGGCGTTTTCGTTTTCGGGACACCAGTGCTGTGCAAGGCAACGCCCATGTTTGTTATTGTGTAATCGGAGATCCAGGACCAAAACGGGATTGACAAGAGCCTTGATGCTTAGCACATAAGCACATGATTCAACTGCGGCATCGTCCATCACGCCAAGTCCAAGATCTAGCAAGATGTCCAGATGATCAACCACAGATGTTCTGCGCCACTCGGCAAGGCGTGACATCGTTGTGAAGCTACGTGAAGTAATCGCCCCGACAAAACCGACTACTAACCCGCTCAAAGCCCGTTCAACGAAACTTGCGTACATCTCGACATAAGTAGGCAACGATACACACTCAAGGTACTTGAACGTCTTGTCGGTGGGCAATCCGAAAGGCGGATTCATCAGCACCACATCGAAACGCTTGTGGCAGATGTCCACGAAGGCGAAGCCCCGCACGGCGTCCTCGGTGAAGAGCCGCCTCTGGAGCCGCTGGCCGTTTTGGTCTCGCTCCGCGTAGTTGCGGAGGGCTTCAACGACCTTCGCCTCGGCCTGCTCGAAGAATTGGTCGTCCGTGATGCCCGAAACGTCAAAAGGCAGGGACTGCTGGGGGCTCTTCGCAACGCGGTCCATCTCCGCCTGCGAGAACAGTAGAGTGCGCCCCTTACGATCGGTTGCTTTCTCTGTCTCAGCCGCCCATTGCTTCCTTGCCTCGCCGATGGCGTCCCGAAGCTCCTCTTCGATCTTGAGCAGGGATCCGGCCTCACCCGCCAGCTTCATCTTGTCGAAAACGACCTCGACCAGTTGACCGAGCAACTTCGGCTCAAGCTGGCCGACGAACTCCTTGAGCATGTGCTCTTCGCCCGGCATCGGCTCGGCGCAAACGAGGTTCGAGCGCGTGATCCTGGGGCGGGCGGTCTTCAGCCCCATGTCGTGGTAGGCCCGCTGGCAGCGGAGCCAAAGCGCCAGGGCCGCGATCTGGCTGGCCCGCAGGTCGATGTCGATGCCGTGCAGGTTGTGCTTGAGGATCAGGCCCGGGACGGCCTTTCGCAGGTCGTCGATCGTCGTGTAATCGGTCTTCAGCGCGGGGCCAAGGTCGGGGTCGTCGTAGGCCTCCTCGTAGATCGTGAGCAAGAGGTCGAAGCAGTAGAGCAGGAAGTGGCCGCTGCCGCAGGCCGGGTCGAGGATTTTGATGTCACGAGGGTCTTTCTTGGGGCGATGGGGGATGTAGACCGGCTGCTTGAGGAGTTCTTCCTGCGAGAGGTCGTCTGGTACTGGCACCAACGGTGATGCATCGGCGGCGTCAGCCGTCGCGACGTCAACCGCGACATCAACAGGGGGCTGACGCCCCCCGCTCGCCTCTACGGCCACTGTATCATGGTGCTTCGGCTGCTCAACAGGGGGCTTACGCCCCCCGCTCGCCACGCGCTCGCTCTCGCCCTCGGCGAGAAAGACCTCGGTGGGACGGCGGACCATGTAGCGGCACTGGTCTTTGAGCCGGGTGTCGCCCTTGCGCATCTCGTACCAGGTGCGGCCCAGCGTGTTGTCGGTGAGGAATTCGACCACGTAGCGGGGCGTGAAGAACTGGTTGCGGAAGGCCAGTTCGTAGGAGTTGCGTGGCGCGGCGCTTTCCTTGCGGGCTTGGTCCCGCAACTCCTTGGGCGTGAAATACTGGTAGACCCAGCCGATCGTCTCGTCTTGCGTCCAGATTTCGGCCAGCGCCTCGTCGTTGAGCAAGCCAAGCACCTCGTCGAGCACCTTCTGCGTCGGGTAGAGGCGGTTGGCCGAGTCGTTCGGATTGAAAAGGACGCCGATTTCCTCGGAGAGCAGCCCGCCCAGCCAGTCGAGGAAGTGCCGGTAGGCCATATCCTGCTTGCCGGTCGTGTAGAGCCGCTCGTCGTCGGGATGCTCCGCAAGGTAGAACTTGACGCCGTTCGAGTCGACTCCGCGGCTGACGGCCTCGCGGAACTTCTGCCCGCCGACGTAGACTTGCCGCGCTTCCATCATCTTGTAGGCGCAGAAGCGGTTCAGGTGCGTGTAGGCGATTTCCCGCACCAACTGATCCAGGGCTTCCTTCGGCTTGAAACCGCGCGCCTGGATGTGCTCGAAGTGGTCGAGGATGTCGTTGCGCGCGAGTCGGTCGTCGTCGCCAAGGACCGAAATCTTCGCGTCGCGGTCGGCTTTGACGACGCCTTTCTCGACGAAGATGCTGAACCTGCCTTCGAGTTGCTGCGACACGGATCCTTCGAGCAGCTTTCGGCACTGCGTCACGACGCCGCGGAGCTTGTTGCGGATGGCCTGGTCCATAGAGGAGTTGGTGAGTGATGAGTGGTGAGTGGTTAGTAGTTGGTCATTCGTGGCAAGGGGCTTGCACCAAAACAAACGCCTCGATTCGTAGGAAAGACCTAAACATTGACGATTCTTCCATGCGATGCTAGAATTCAACTAATCCAGTTTTCTGGAGGTGGAAGGCGTTTCGCCTTCGGCGGCCCCCATGGGGCCGTTTTTCATTTCAAGGAAGCCACTTTCGGGCCTGGTTCAAGACAGTTCGTTTTGCGGTGTCGCCCCTCCAGGGCCGGCAATCCGCAGTCCATGCCGTTGTACTACCATGGGAGTCCCGCGCGGGTATCGAGCAACAGGCTCATTCCATGTACTCGCGCATGTCTTCGAGCGGCTCCTTGAAGTCGTCGGGCACGATGAGGAGTCCTTTCAGGGAGCCCGCCTTGGGAACGCCTGTCACCGGCGGACGCGGGCGCGGCGGACGTTGGGGCGCGATCGGCGCCGCCACCAACTGGGCCACGGGTTGGTCGTTCTCGGTAATGGTCACCGCCGCGCCCGGCGCGAGCCGATGGACCAGGTCGGCGAGGTTGGCCTGAGCGTCCTGAAGAGTGATGCTGTCCATGTGCGTTCTCCAAAAATCCACGTGGGTTGGCAATTGCATTCTACCAGAAGACACCCGCCGATTCGCCTACGTTGTTGGCCTACGCCCTCTCGCCCCCCAACTTTTTTTCCGGCAAGCCCTTTCGTAAACAGTAGGCGGCCGTCTCGACCATCGCCGTGTCGAGCACCCCGTAGCCAAGATCTGCAAACCGGCGATGTTGTTGCCTTTCGACTTCACTTTTAGCTGGCGACTCGTCAGGTGCGCCGCGAAGACCTGCCGCGATACGAAGGCGGAGCCACTGTCGTACACTCGTTTGAACGAGTCCTTCAACCGTCGGTCTTCCTTCACGTTGCTTGTCTCCGTGGCGCCAATGATGGCCGCCGACGCGGCGGCGTCCCGTGACGATGGGCTGACGATGGGCTGACGATGGGCTGACGATTCCACCGACACGATGGGGAGGCGATCGTTGCCGGCGCAAGCCTTTTGCCTGCAACCGGTTGCGGCTGTCAGTTGGATGCCGCGTGACGCCTGTGACGATTGTGACGATGATTTCGGAAACTTTGTTTTCTAACTTGTACATGGCGCCGTCTGGGAGTTTTTGGAGGGATAGGAGGGATGGACGTGATGCGGGGCGTCTGTCGCCTTTCGCTCCGCGAAAGGGCGTTCTTTCGCGGAGCGAAAGGCGACATGGCTCACCGACCGCGGCAAGCGCGGTGGGGTCGGAGCATCGGCCCATCGCGACCGTTCTCGACGCCATCGATGTGTACCGCATGGTCAGCTTGCCCCCTGCGGCTGCGCCGCATGCTCGCGCAGTTCCTTCAATCGCGCGCTCACCAAATCGTCGAGCGCGAGGCACACGACCCGGATGGTCTCGACGGCTTGCTTGGCCCAGGGGTAGCCGATCTCCTGGGCCGCGCCCGCCGGATCGTCCTGCGAACGGTCGGCCCGATGCACGATGTCGTTGCGGCGCTTCACCGTGACGTCGAGCGTCTTCTTGATCTCGTCTTCTTCCCGGCCAAGCTGCTCGGCGATCTTCTTCCACGGATTGTCCAAAGCGAGCAAGGCCCCGGTGACGTGAATGCCCCGCTTGCCGCTCAGGTAGCTGAAGTTGAGGGAACTAATCATTTTGTTGGCGACGAAGAGCGGGTCGGGGTCGGTGAGGATGCGAACGGCCTCGTCGAGGGCGAACGTCAAACCCTTGAACTGGTTCTTGATCTCGTCATCCTTCTTGGGAACGAAATCGCGGCCGCGGAGATCGATTACGCCGGGAAGGTGCTCCCGCAGCAGGATCGGCAGGTAGGTCTCCATCGCCGTGCAGGCGGTCACGACGGCCTGGCGCAACAGGTTGCACAGGGCGCTGCGCTTGATCGAGGCGGGCGGAACGTCGGCCCGCTCGCGGATCAACCCCAGGAAGATCTCGTTGTAAATGACCGTCAATCCCTCATCCTTGTCGGCCTTCACTAAATCGCGCAAGGCACGGTGCAACTCCGCTTCGGTGTTGAGCGCATCGTGATCCAGCAACCGGAAGACCTTCAACAGCAGGTCCGCCGGTCGAATGTTGTCGTCGAAGATCTGGCTCGGGCTCAACATGGGTCACTCCAGGATGATCGCCGCGCCTTCGTCGATGAACTTCTGCAGCGAGTCGCGTAGCTGCTCGATCGCCGCTTCCAGATCCTGCTGGGTTTGAATCGGCCGGTTGAAAATGTCCGCGACACGGACCCTCCGCACCGGGGCCTTCTTCTCGCCACCCATCGACAACTCTTGCAACTTGACCAAAACGGACGACCGCAGCGCATCGACCGCCGCCAGGTCCGATTCCATCTCGGTGAGGCTGGCGTTGCCCAGTCCGGTGCCGTTGGCGACGGCGCTTTTGTCGGCCTCGGCCCCGCGGCGAGAGATCAACGGGGCGATCAACGTCTCGGCGACGTCCTTGTTGGTGTTGGCGAGCAGTTCCCACTCGGGCCGGTTGCGGATCTCGTCGACGGCCTTCTGGTATGCGTTGGCACGCCGGTCGAAGAGCGTCACGTACGCCTGTTGGTAGGCGTCGAGCACCGTCTTGGTCTTGGCGGCGATCGTCTCCGACGATTCCGCGAACTGGTCGGAGGCCAGCAGTCCCTTCAGGTCGTGTACGCACTGTTGAATTTCGGGCGCTGGGCAATGGGCGGCGAGCCGCTGCCAGACCTGCTCGGTTGCCATCCGCGCCTGTTTTAGCGCGGCAAGCGCCTTGGGGCTGAGGGCATCGCGGAGCTTGCGCACTTTTTCGCGGTGCTCGCCGAATGCCGCCCCCGTCTCGGTCAGGATGCGCACGCAGTCGTCCGACGCCGACGACTGAATGCCGGAGAGCGTTTGCTGGTACTCGGCCAAGAGCGGCACGACCGGCGGGTGGTGGGCTTCGGCCAGCGCCTTGAGCGGGTAGAGCTTTTCCAGTTCCTCGGCGGCCACCTTCTTGAAGGCCGCGGCAATCGCCCCTTCTTCGACGTCGACCTCCTCGCCCGTCAGGTCTTCCAGTTGCCGCACGGCCTGCGTCAAGGTTTTCAGGCCGACCGATTGCCGGGGCGAAAAGAGCGATGACCGAAAGGCGGGGGTCTTCGTGAACGGTATCCGCGAGGCCGGATCTTGATAGTTGGCGTAGCGGTTGCCCTGGTAGGTGACGTCGATCTCGCCCGCCCGCAGCAAGGCGGCCAGGATCAGCCGCACCATGTCCTGCTCCCAGCCGTAGGGGGTGCCGCAAAACCGCCGCTCCAGCGCCTTGCCCATGCGCGATTCTTTGTTGCCGTAGCTGTGCTCGCTTTTCAGGTAGTCCAGCACTTCCTTGGCGACGGGCGCCGTCACGCTGACGACGCTCTTGGGCCCGTCCTTGACCACCAGCGCGAGGCCGTTGTCGCCGGCGTAGAAAATGATGGGGAGCGCCTTCAAGTCGGCGGCCTTGAGGATCTGCTCGGCCTCGTCCCCCTTGAGCGGTCGAGCGCCCATTTCCAGCTTGGGGTAGAGGAAGGGCACGACCTCGGCGAACAGCTTCTTCAGGATTTCGCCGAGGTCTTTGCCGAGCGAGGCGGCGTCTTTCTGGACGCCGCGGAACATGCCCGTCCCCTTTTCCATCGCCGCGGTCAGCTTGTCACGCAGGCGATCCTGGTACGTGAGCGCCGTGCTCTTCTCGTCCTGAAGGCAGGCGGCCTCGTCGGGAGTGATCGTGTTGCGGGAGCGCAACTGGTCGTACTTCTCGACCATCTTACGCGAGGCGTGCAGTTGGCCGACGATTTCGTCAATTTCGGGCGTCAGGCAGAACAGCCAGTAGACGTCGTTCTCGCGCGCCTGCCGGCGGCTTTCTTCGCGCGCCTCGGTCAGCCGGCTCGTCAGGTCGTCGGCGTCGTCCGCGACGCCCAAAGAGAGCGGCAGGTCGCCTTCGTCGCCCAGGCGCGCGCCGTCAATGCCGATGCCGACGCGGAACGTGCGATAGTTTTTGAAGCGGTAGGTTTTGAACTCGGCCTCGTCGAAGATCTGCTCCAAGACCTGCTTGCGGATGTCGTTCTGTTCGCGGGGTTTCGGGTCGAGATGGCCGCGCCGCTCGTCCTCCCAGCTTTTCTCTTTCTTGGTGAGCAGCTTCCAGCCGTCTTCGGTGTTGCGGATGAACTGCGCGGCGTGCAGGCGGCTGACGGCCGCCTCGACCTCTTTGAGCGGGGCCGGCTTGCCGACTTCATCGACCAGGAAGGCCGCCAGGTTGGCCTCGGTGCGCGGCAGGTCGCGGATGAATTCCAGCAGGCTCGCCACCTTGGCGACACGCAACGCCCAGCCCTTGTCGTCGGGGTCGTTCTTGAACCGCCGGCTGATCTCGTCGATGTCGGTGCGCCGCTCGTTCGACAAGTTGCCCTCGACCAACTCGAAGACTTTGTCGAGCGTGACGAGCGCGCCGATGGGCTTCTTGGCCATCGCCGTCCGTTCCGACACCAGCATCTCATAGGCCTGCTTGATGATCGTGCGATTGCTGCCGCCATAATGGCGAGGCGCGCCCGGCTGGAGGCGGATACCCGACATGATGCCGATGCACAGGTCGACGTAGTGCGGAGGGTAGGGATAGAACTGGATGAAATCGGATTCGCTGACATCGGCGCGGCGCGTCGTCCGTTCCAGCCGCAGCGCGGCGTTGAGCGACCCCTGGTTCTCGGCGTAGAGTTTTTTCAAGAGCGGCTCGGCCGCCGGCTTTTTCGCCAGCACGCGCTTCGTGGCCACCTCGCGAATGTCGGAGGGGGCCAGATCGACGCGGTGGCGGAAGCGGTCCTGCAGCTTGGCCAGCTCGACGCGTTTCGAGTCGATCGCCGCGACGACCTCGTCGAGCTTCTCCTGCGACGTGACGACGATCCAGCAGGGAGCGACGATCTTGCGCGCCTTGAGCAGGTTCTTGCCGACCCTGCCGAATTCCTCGATGGTCGCCCTCAGATCTTCGATCTTGTCGCTGCTGCGCGCCACATGCTGGCCGACTTCGTCGATGATGAAGACCAGGGCCTTGCCCGGGCGCCGCCTTCCGCAAAGCTCGAACGTGCGCTCGACCACCTTGCCGACGGAAATCGACGCGTCGCGATCGCGCTGGGCATGCGCCCAAGAGTCGGCCGCGGGATACGTGGCCGCGTCGAGCTCGTGCAAGATGGCGCTGGCGCGCGAGAGTTTCTGGGCGCCTTCCCGGACGGTGGCCCATTCCTTTCCCAGGAGCGTCCGGCAGGTCTCCACGAACCCGTCGAGTTTCCCCTCCGCCTCCAGCTCGATCTCCAGCTCGGCAACGTCGAAGTCTTCGGCGTAGCCGAGCTCGCGCAACAGCACCGTGTACATCAACTCGGCAATGCGCTGGGTGACCTTGCGAGTGTCGGCTTCCTTGGCCGCTTCGAAAAGGATGACCGCGGTCGGCGCCATGGCGTTGATCAGATCGAGCAGGTTGCTGACCCGTTCGTCGTCGATTTGCCGCTTGAAGAGCTCGGCGAAACGGCTGCCAAGCACCGTGCCGTTCTGGAGAGCGTATCCCAGGTTTTTGCCAAACGAGCTTTTGCCCGACCCGAAAAAGCCCGAAACCCAGACGCCGATCCCTTCGTGCGACTCGGAGAGAGCGTCGGCCATGCCCCGGAACAGTTGGTGGTATTGCTCGCGGATGCTGTCGGTGGCGACGTACTCGGTGATCTCGTCGTAGACCGACTGCTCGTCGGCCTGGTCCACCTGGATGATCTCCTCGATCTTGCGGCCCAGGTCGCGCGCCAGCAGTTCGCCGATGGTCTTCATCCGTTCCCTTTCAGCCGTAGATCTTGACGCGATAGTTGCCCAGCGCGTCGCGGTCCTTCAAGTCCATGAATCGCAAGCCGGTCGTCCCTTCGATGGCCCCCGGGTAAAACAGGATCGTCGTCACCCGGCTGCGTCCGTGCATCTGGTCCAACAGCATCGACATATGAAACAGCGCGGGCGACATGGCGGCGACACGAGTCAAAAAGACTACCGCGTTGTTCGGGCTGATCGACGCGAGCCGGTCAGCCAACAAGTCGCAAAGTGGGGTCCACACCTTGCTCGATAAGTACGTGGTAATCTGCCGCTGTGCCGTTTCGTAGCCCCGGTCCTTCTCCAAGGCGACGACGGCATCCAGACCCTCGTCATCATCCTTTTCGTGGACCTTGTCCAACGCCGACCAGAGCAGTTCCGACATCGGGATCTCGTGGACCTCCTTTCCCTTGTCTTCCAGCCGGGTCGCCAGCAGCTTGACCTCGCGGCGCAGCAGCCATTCATCGGACGCGTCGTAGCGCAGGATGGCGAACGGCAGGTCGTGGTAGACGCTGATCCGCGACGGGACCGCCTTCAGGTCGTTTTCCAGCCGCTCAATCCGCTCTTTGAGCGATGACATGGGCGTACTCCTGCAAAGTGTCGGCCGGGAACGTCAACCTCGAAACGCTGCCCGCCACATGGTATTCCAGCAGGTTGTGCTGGTGGGCCTCGAACAGGAACCGCTCGACCCCTTCGCGCGGCAGAAAAAACAGTTTCCAGTCGGGCAGTTCGACCAGCCTGGCCCCCGATGGCTGGTGCTGCTTGAGGTGGAAGGCGACATACGCGAATGCCGCCAGGGGCAGGTAGGCGGGGCCGATTCGCTTCTTAGCCGCGCCCTGCAAGACGCCGAAATCGCGCAGTGTGGAAAGCAGGCCCTGCGCGATGCGCCGGATGGTGGGCTCCGACCAATCGCCGCTCGTCATGCCCGCCGCCACCCATTTCTTGAGCGGCCGCTGAATTTCGAGCGTGTCGATCTCGCTGATGCCGCGCGCCTGGAGCGGAATCAGGATCTCGCTGACGGTGTCGCGCAGGAGCCGGTCGGATCGGGCCGCGTGGAAGTAAAGGATGCGGTCGAGCGCCGCGGCCGCAAGCCGCTTGCGCACGAGCACCACGAGGGCCTTGGTGACGGAAGTCTCGCCGAGGATGCGCTGGCGGAAAATTGCCAGAACGTCCTCGACCCGCGACCGGGACGCCTTGCCGAACAGGTTTTCTCGACGAATCCGGTCCATGTTCTCCTTCACCGAAGCTGCCACGTCCCAGTGGGCCAGCAACGTCTTGGTGTCGGCCAGCAGCGCCCCGGCCTTGATGATCTTCGAGCAATAGGGAGCCGACGACGACCGCGGGCGCAATTCCCGCCGAAGCTTTTCGGGTTTTCGGATCGTAGCCATCGTGAATGTCTCATTCTCGACCGCGTGAAGTATAGCAGTTCCCTGAAGCGGGTTGCAGCCCTTGCAGCGGGTCTTTATGCCGCCAATTCCAAACTGACTCACATAGGGCGATTGCAAGGATCCCCCGTTGCTTGATCCGTGGCGCGCGGTATCCTTGTGCTTCAAACCCAGGGAGTTTCTGATGCGCCACGACTACTTGGCTCTGGCCGCTTTGGCCGTGCTGGCCGGTTGCAAAACCACCGTTGTGGCGCAGGCGTCCCGCCTGCCCGCCTGCAAGTACGAGCAGAATTCCTCGTAACCCTTGCGATTGAAGTATTGGAACTCGTCCAGGATGAGGGTGTAACCTGCTTCAGCCATCGTCTCCAGTAACTTCGCAAGCTGAAGTTGGTTGCTGGATCGAGGGTATCGGTCGGCAGGCACTTGGAATGTTTCCAAGGCGTCGTTCGCCGCCGCCCGGGCCACCTTGAGCGCCGTTTCGATCGATGACCTGGTGGACCCTCAACGGCGACACGCTGGGAGCGGCCCGACCCCTGCTCCCTGCCTCTCAGTACGGAAATTTCTCATCCATCTCCGCCGCCGACAGTTCGACCAGGAAGGCGGATAAGCGTTCGACGAGCAGATCCATCATCCGCCTCCCCTTCTCGGCCGTGGCGGGGTGCGGGTTGCCGGCGCCGGAGTTGGTCGTGAGCAAGTGCCAGGGGCGCGTGATCGAAACCCAGCCGCGGTTGACCGCCTCGAACCGCGTGGCCGCCGTCGCGCCGTCGTCGGCGTCGAGCCGGCCATCGGGCCGGCGGGCAACCAGGCGCGGGTAATAAGCCATGATCAGCGACGTTTCCATTTCGCCACCGTGGTCGCCCGCGTCGTCGAAAATCTCACGCTCAACGTCGGCCAGCACGCGAAACCAGTTGCAAAGAAACAACTGGGCCGGCGACTTGCCGTACAGCTCGCGCAACAGTGGCTTGAGATCGTTGCCGCCGTGGCTGTTCAAGAGCACGATCTTCTTGATCCCGTGCCGCGCCAGCGAATCGACCAGGTCGGCGACCACCGCGAAGAGGGTCGAAGGGTTGAGGTTCATCGCCAGCGGAAAGGCCATCTGGTTGGTCTCGGTGCCGTAGGGCACGGTCGGCAACAACACGACCTTCGCCCCGCGCGCGTGCGCCGCTTCGCAGATTTTCTCGCCGACGATGTCCGCCTCGAACATGTCGGTGCCGTAAGGGAGGTGCAGGTTGTGCGGCTCGGTCGCTCCCAACGGCAGCACGGCCACTTCAAAGTGGTGCTGCTTGGTGTAGCCGTAGTTCGTTTCGGCCAGCTTCCAGGGTCGCATGAGGGAATGGATGAAGGATATTGGCGGATGGCGGCCGTGATTCTACCTGAAATTCCCACGGGAATCTACTTGGGACAACGGCTCATGACAGGCCGTCCCAACCCACCGCGACCGCCTCGGGGACGCCCGGCTTGGCATAGCCCAGGCCGCGGACCACTTCGAGGATTTCGCTGCATGTGGGAAACATGCGGCCGCTCGTGCGCTTGTACTCATCGAGGGCGTTCATGAATTCGACCTCCTCCACCGAGTACTCGCGCTCGCAGGTGGTGGGGTCGATTTGCCGGCGGCGGCTGACTTTCTCGCGGCGCTCAAGTTGCCGGCGTTCGACCGCCACGGGCGTGGCGACGGCGCGGCGATCCGTATTGCGGCGTTCCTTCGATTTCCCACGACGCTCCAAGGCCAGCTCCGCGTCCGACTTTTTCAATTTTGCCGTCACGTACACCTCCGAATTCGTTGCCGGCCCGTCCAGCGGCGCCGGATCGGGCTACAGATTGATAGGCTCGAATGGAGCATCGGAGACGCGGATGGGCAAACTTCAACGCGCAGGCAAAATGAGGGGTCTTGCGAAGGTTTACGGTTAACGTGAAGGTTAGCGGTAAAGCGGACTTTACGAGTCCGTGGGCTGACAGGGATTCAAGCGGTGAGGATTGTAGCACCTGGAATGATTGCGGTATTCACACGATTCCCGGTGGGCGGTGCGGCGGTGCCCACCCTACGCCCTGGCCTCGATTTTCAAAAGCGTTTCAAACCGTTCTCGGTTTCGCCGCAGGTACGAGTGGCATTCGGCGTCCAGTTCGCGGCCGTCGCTGTAGCCCAGAGCGTGGGCCAGTTTGGCCAATTCGATCGGGTCGCCGGGCAAGACGCGGCTGGCGCAGTTCATCAGCCGCAGCCGTGCTTCGATCGATCGCAGGAACAAGTAGCTTTCCGTGAAGTATTCGTAGTCGGCCCTGTTCACATGGCCCGCCTTCTCAAGCGCCGTGAGCGCGGCCAAGGTGTTCGGCAAGCGGAGCTCCGGGGCCTCGCGTCCATATTTGAGCTGCAAGAGCTGCACCAGGAATTCGATGTCGACGATCCCGCCCGGCCCCCGCTTGATGTTGTTCGGCGGCGCGTTTTCCTCCATTCGACCTCGCATCTCGTGGATCGCCGCCGCGAGCGAGGGGTGCCAGGCATGGTCATAGCAAGCCTTGGCCACCAGCCGTTCGGCGGCCTCCGACGCCCGCGGCGAAGCGATCGCGACGCGGGCCTTGGTCAAGGCTTGCCGCTCCCAGAGCTGGCCCTGCCCCTCGGCGAAATAGCGGGCAAATTCGGCGAACGTCGTCGCCAGCGCGCCCGAGCGGCCGGTGGGCCGCAAGCGCAAGTCGACTTCGTAAAGCTTGCCGTAGGGCCCCAGCCGGGTGGCGATCTTGACGATCCGCTGCCCCAGTTCGCTGAAGAAGTGCTGGTTGTTCGTTGTTTCGCCGCGCTTCGAGCGGCGGGCGTGGACCGTCGGGCCGTCGGATTCATAGAGGAACACCAGATCGACGTCGCTCTGGTAATTCAGCTCGCGCCCCCCCAGCTTCCCCAGTGCCAGCACGACCCCCTCGCATCGTTCGCCGGCCCGCGGCCCGTCGCCGATCGTCGGCTCGCCCCACTTGGCCGCCAGCTTTTCGCATTCGGCGCGCGTGATCTCGTCGAGGCAGGTTTCGGCGATGTCCGAAAGCGCGGCCGTCGTGGCATGGCTGTCTTCCTTGCCCAGGATGTCGCGCACCCCGACGCGAAGCTGCATCGTGTTCTTGAAGCTGTGCAGAATCGGATCGAGGTCTTCGGCCGCCCGCGCCAGCTCGGCCAGTGTGGACTTCAGGCCCTCGCGCGTGGGAAGCTTGTTCAGCACCAGGCTGTCCATCAGTTCGTCGATCATGCCGGGGTTGCCGATCAGAATGCCGGAAAGGTAGGGACTCGACGAGCAGAGATCGACGTAGAGTTTCATCGAAGGCGGGTTGAAGCTGAACAGCTCCCAGAGCACTCCCTTTCCGCCCAGCGAGTCGCTGACCTGGGCCAGGTTCACCAGGGTCGAATCAGGGTCGGGCGTGGCCGCGATGGCCTTCAGCAAGCGGGGAGCGATGGCCGCCAGAAAGTGCCGGCAGCGGCGCGTGAGCAAGAAGCGAAGCCGTTCCGTCGCCAGCGAAACAAGGTTCTGGTAGGCCTGCGGCACGTCGCGGAACGGGTAGAGGCCAAGCACCTCGGCGATCCGCTCGCGGGGCGGGTCGGGATCGAGCACCAGGTCGACCTCCGGCTCGGTCTGGGCGTCGTCGCCGAAGGCGTCGTGCAGGAGGTGGTCGAGAATCTTGCGGTTCAGCGCCGTTTTCTGCTGGAAGTCCGTCTCGAAGGCCGTCAGGGCCCGCGACCGCGGCCCGTCGGCGTATCCCATGCGGATCGCCAGCTTGCGCGTCTCGCCGGCATCGTCGGGCAAAAGATGGGTCTGCAAATCGAACATGATTTGCAAGCGGTGCTCGATCTTGCGCAAAAAGCCGTAGTTCTCCTCCAGCAGCGTCCGCTCCTGGTGCGTGAGGCAGCCCACGGCGTCCAAGCGGGCGATGGCTTCGAGGGTGTTGCCGGTTCGCACGGCGGCGAGGTCGCCTCCGTTGAGGAGTTGCAGGAACTGGATGGCGAATTCGACGTCGCGGATGCCGCCGCGGCCGGTTTTGACGTTGCGGGTATCGTCACCGTCCTTGATCGTGCGGTGCTCGATCCGCCGCTTGAGGGCCTTGATGCCCGTGATGTCCGCCAGCGACAAATAGCGGCGATAGATCCAGGGCTCGAGGTGCGACAGGAATTCGCGGCCCAGGTCCAAGTCGCCGGCCACGGGCCGGGCCTTGACGTAAGCCTGGCGTTCCCAGGTGCGGCCCAGCACGTCGTAATACGACATGGCCGCTTCCAGGCTGGGCACCATCGGCCCGCGCTCTCCTTCGGGTCGCAGCCGCAGGTCGACCCGATAGGCCTGGCCCATTTCAGTCGTTTCCGTCAACAGTTTCACGACGTCGCGGGCCAGGCGGTCGAAGAACTCGCCGTTGGAGGTCGGACGCGGGCCGTCGGTCTTGCCGTCGCCGTCGTACAGAAAAATCAGATCGATATCGCTCGAATAGTTCAGTTCGACGCCGCCTAGTTTTCCCATTCCCACGGCGACGAACCGCGCCGGCCGGCCATCGGCCCGCCGCGGCCCGCCGCGCTTCTCCTCGAGTTGCCGCCGGGCGAATCGGATCGCCCCCTCGACGATCGCGTCGGCCAGGTGCGAGATTTGCGAAGTGACGATCTCCAGACGTTGGCCGCGGATGATGTCGCCGTAGGAAATCCGCAGCGTCTCGCGGCGTTTGAATCGCCGCAGCACCGCGCTCACGCCGGCCGCGTCGGCCAGGGCGTCGACCTCGCTGGCCAACTCGGCCACCAGCACCTCGCGGCTCACCGGCTGCCCCTCGGTGACGCGCAACAGGTCGTAGCTTTCCGGGTCGGTGATCAACAGGTCGCTGAAGTGTTGACTGGTCGAGAAGATTTGCAGCAGCACCGGCAGCGCCTCGCGGTCGCGTTCGAACAGCGAGCCGAGCGACAGAGGGTTGCGGGCGGCCGCCACGAAGCGGTCGAGGTTGTTGAGCGCCATGTCGGGGTCGCTGGCGCGCGGCAGGTGCTCGGCCAGGACGTCGCAAATCACGGCCAGCAAATCGAGCGTCAGGCCCGCGGTCGCCAGCCGCAGCAAGTTCTCGTGCCCGTGCCGCGGGTCGGCCAGGCCCCATGCTCGCAACCACGGCTCCGACTCGGCCGGGCTGTCGAGGTACTGATGGAGCTGGGCAATCTGCATGGTGCTTTCGTCGAAGCCGCCTTTCTCGACCGTCGAGTGCTGAATCCCAGTCTAGCCCTAAACCATAGTGCGGCAATAGGCCGGCGTACGCGTCCCTGTCGATCGCCGGCTCGGCGAACTGGCGTTGGCCGCGGGCTTCAAGTCGTATCGCTTCGAGAAGCTGCGCGACCGAAATACGAAATGGAAAAACCGCAAGCACCGCGTGCCGCTGCACGAGGGTCGGCTCTGGGTCGAGGCGTGAAATGGTTCATCGCGCGGCGTGATTCGGCCGCCGTCGTCTTCAAACGCGTTGAAGCGCCGGCCACGAGAAGGTGGTGGCTGGTGGCAGAGCGTAAGCGATGCCCCGGCTAGATAGCGACCGGGGCATCGCTTACGCTCTGCCCCAGCCACCGTGAATGTCTCATTCTCGACCGCTCGATCGCCGAGCTCCGGGCTAGCCAATCACATGGCGACGATCACGGCGAAGTGAAACACCGAGGGCTCTCGTGGCGGAGGTGAAGAGGACCGCTCAGCGCAGCTTGCGTTCGGTCTCGCTCCAACCCACGATCGGCACGTCCGGACCCGTGACGAAGATCTCGACGCGCCGGTTCCGCTGGCGGTCGGAGGCCGTTTTGTTGGGCGAAACGGGTTGATGACGGCCGAAGCTGGCGACGCCGATCTGGTTCTCGCGTACCCCGGAGTGTTCGAGGTACTCGGCCACGGCCAACGCGCGGGCGGCGCTCAAGTGCCAGTTGTCGGGATACCGTCCGCGGGTCTCGCTCTTGACGATCCGCCGGTCGTCGGCATGGCCGATGACCATCACCCGAAGTCCGCTGGCCTCGGGCGACTTCAAGAGCGCCGCGAATTCGTCGAGCAGGATGTGGGCCTCCGCGCGGAGCCGCGCCTCGCCGCTGTCGAACAACACGTCGGTATCGAGTTTGCTGGCGCCCGTGCGCGGATCGTACTCCATCGCCGGGTGCCGCTTGGAAAGCTGCGCGAGCCGCTGTCCCACGTCGGCGGGCACGTGAGGGCCGCGGTGCTTGCTCGACACAACCCGGCCATGACCGCCCGCCGATTGCCGCGACGGCGACTGGCCGTCCACCAGCGCGGCGAGCTCTTCCTCGGCCTGTTCCTTTTGCGCCTCGACACGGTGGGCGTGCGCCTTGAGGTTCTCGTTTTCGGCGATCAGGCCGTCCTTCTGCTCGACCAGCGCGCGGTTCAGCGCTTCCGCGGCGTCGAGCCGGTTCTTGGGCACGAACTGGCAGCCCAGCGCGGCGCATAAGAGCCACGGCGCGACGGCGGCCAACCAAAGACAACGGGCGTTCATGATTCGACTCCTTTCGAACCGGCACCGGGCGGCCCGCCACGCGGGCCGCGAGCGATCATCCAAAGGTATTGATCAGCGCGTCCATCAACAAACTACTCGGCTTGTAGGGCGAGTCCCAGGCCCACATGTTCCGCATCAGGTCGAACATCATGGTGCCGGTCATGGCCAGGAACAACACGCAGGCCGCCAGGCTGATCACGTTCATGATCGAATACTGCGCCTGCCGCGCGGAGGTCATGGTGGGCTGCACGCCCATGCTCAACACGGGCGCCGCCGCCCCCATTTGGGCCGCGCCGAGCGGATCGACCACCCCGGACGATTCGTCGGCTTCGAGCAAGGCGCCGGCCATCGGGCCGCCAAGAACGGTCGGGCTGGCGTCGTCGAAGTCGGCCTCGGAATCGAGCGCGATGACCTGCGAACCGCTGTCTTGCGAGTCGTCGTCGACGGATTCCTCGAGTGGCGTGAGCAGGAAGTCGTCCTCGCCCTTGATCTCCATGACGGCGTCGGAATCGAAATCGGAACTGTCGCCGAGCGTTCCGCTCGAATCGCTGGAAAGATCAAATGACGAGTCATCGTCGGCCGCGCTGAGTTCCAGCGGTTCTTCGAGCGAAAGGCCGCTGTCGCTCGGATCGACCAGCGAAATGCCGCTGTCGCCCGGACTGACGGTGATGTCGCTTCCCTTGCCCGAACCGGGCGAATCGAGCGCACTGAGCTCCAGCACCGAGCCGCTGTCGGAATCGGAGCCGAGGGTCAGGTCGCTGCCCGCGCCTTGCTTCTTGCCCGAGCCGCCGAGGGTCAGGTCGCTGCCCGCGCCTTGCTTCTTGCCCGAGCCGCCGAGGGTCAGGTCGCTGCCCGCGCCTTGCTTCTTGCCCGAGCCGGGCGTGCCGAGCGTCAGTTCGCTGCCGCCGCTCAAGTCGAGCGGCAACTCGTCGCTCATATCGACCGGCAAGGCGTCGCTGTCGCGGGCGGCGTCTTTGCCGCCGCTGGCCAGCTTGATATCGCTGTCGAGCGCTGATTGCCCCTGTCCGGGCTTGCCGATGACGGTGCTGGAGCCGCCCGGCGCCACCTTCGCGGCGCCGGCGAGTTGGATGTCGCTGTCCTCGGGCCGTTGCTCGCCCGGCTTGCCGATGACGGTGCTGGAGCCGCCCCCCGCCGGGCCGCCCAATTCGATGTCGCTCAAGAGCACCATATCATCCCCGTCGTCGGTCGATTCCGACAGGTCGATCGGCAGGGCCGACGCGGAACTGTCGGAAGCGGACTTTTCGCCGCGCGCCGAACGCTCCTCGCGCAACTTTTCGATGTCTTCGGGCTTGAACTTCCAACTTGCCCCGTCGCGGTAGCCATAGATTTCCTGACGCTGCCGCAACTCATTGAGCGCGTCAGCCGTGATGCCGAGTTGTAGGGCGGCGTCTTCCAAAGGTACTAATTTGCGGGCCATGCGGATCTCCAATTCGGCGCCCTCGCTGGTGCGTGGCGACATGGGTCTCGTCCGCCGGCCCTCACATGGCCCTCGCGTGGCGAACGATTATCGTGGCTCAACGAGCGAACGAACCTCCCGCGATTGGGGGCTCACGCCGTTGAAATCGACCATCTGCAAGTCCCAAAGGATCTTCCGCACCGACTTCAGCGCCAGCTTGCCTTCGTTGTCGACCCAGTACACGCTCATGACTCGCTGGTGCGGGTCGATGACCGTGATCTGTTGTCCGTTATCGCCGGCCGTGGCCGTAAGGACAATCAATCCTTCGTTGGCAACCATGTCGCGCGGGAGGGCCCGCTGGGCCCAGGCTTCGCGCGAATTGGCGAAACCGCCCAACACCGCCACCACCAGGCATGCAGTTATCGAAGCCCCAATCACCGCGGCCTTCATCAATAGCACCCAAAGCTATCAGGTGGACGGGAATTGGAACTCTTAATCCATTTTAAGAGCCGCCGATTCCCAATGCAAGGAAAAACGCCGTGCGCGCGGCCATATAATCACGGCGGAGCAAGAACCCCGCCGAGAAGGTATTTTACCGGCCGAAACGCGAGAAAGGTAGAAGGGCGGGGAGTTTAGCGATCGTTCCCAGGCCACGCAAGGTCAGCTTCGGCCGCCGGGAAGGCGTCGGAAGGCGTCGGAAGGCGTCGGGCGTTAGGCGTTAGGTTCTTACGGCGTGACATGCGCGCTTGCCGCGCGCATCAAGTTCGTTGTTCACTACGCTTTGAATGCGGGGCCTAACGCCCAACGCCTAACGCCCAACGCCTAACGCCCAACGCCCAACGCCCAACGCCTAACGCCTAACGCCCAACGCCTAACGCCTTCCTTCGCCTTCCTTATGGCCCCTCGACCCCGTCCGAAAGGTGTCTACAATGGAACCCAACCTTAACACCGCGAATCGCCGCCGCCGACCAGGCCATATAAACCGACCAGGCCATATAAACCGACCAGGCCACATGAACCGACCGGGCCACATGAACGTATCCGCCTCGACCGCGACGATGGGGCTGTTAGTCAGCGGCGGACTCGACAGTTCGATCTTGTTGGCCCACTTGCTGGCCCTCGGACGCCGCGTGCGGCCCTTTTACGTTCGGTCGGGGCTGATCTGGCAGGTGGCCGAGTTGCGCGGCTTGCGCCGCTTTCTGGCCGCCCTGCCGGCCCCGACGCTCGAGGAGCTCGTCACGCTCGACCTGCCTCTGGCCGACGTGTATCGGAACCACTGGAGCGTTACCGGGCACCGCGTGCCCGACGCCGATTCGCCCGACGAAGCCGTCCATCTGCCGGGCCGCAACGCGCTGTTGGTCATCAAGGCGGCGCTCTGGTGCGCGCACCACGGCATCGAACAATTGGCGCTGGCGCCGCTCGGCTCGAGTCCGTTCGCCGACGCGACGCCGGCGTTTTTCGACGAATTCGAGTCGGCCATGAATCGAGCCATGTCGGGCCCCGTGCGCATCGTGCGGCCCTTCGCCGACTACGGCAAACGCCAGGTGATGGAATTGGGGCGAGAGTTTCCACTCGAATGGACGTTCTCCTGCATCCACCCCAAGCGCGGCCTGCACTGCGGCCGGTGCAACAAGTGCGCCGAGCGCCGCCGAGCGTTTCAAATGATCGGCGACCACGACCCGACGCAGTACGCCGAGGCGGAAAGGAAAAAAGGGCATAAGGAGAAAGGAGAACGGAGCAAGGAGAAAGTGGAAAGCGGATAGGAGAAAGCCCCATGTTCCGAGTCACGCGCGAAATCGACTTTTGTTACGGTCATCGGCTGCTGAATTACGACGGCAAGTGCAAGTACCTGCACGGTCACAACGGCCGCGCGGTGATCGCCATCGAATCGGCCGAGCTCGATGACCGCGGCATGGTACTCGATTTTTCCGACATCAAGCGCGTCGTCAGCCGCTGGATCGATGAAAACCTCGATCACCGGATGTTATTGCACCGCGACGACCCGGCCGTGACGGCGCTGCGCGCGCTGGGCGAACCGATGTTCCTCATGGATACCAACCCGACGGCCGAGAACATCGCCAGGTTGATCTACGATTTCACCGCCGGCCAAGGTTTTCCGATCGTCGAGGCGCGGCTGTGGGAAACGCCGCACTGCTTCGCGACCTATGTTCCGACGTTGAATGACCTCAGATCCTGAATCCCAGCAACCTGCCGACGGGCAAATTCAGCGGTCGCCCCTCACCGAGTTTCACGGCCACCGATTGGTCGGCGCGGAAGTTTGTCGTGCGCTCGTACCGGCGTCGCCGCCTGTGGGGCAATTCGAAGACCTCGACCTGATCATGCACGAGGTTCGCGACCCAGTACAGCCCAATGCCAGCAGCCGCGTAGAGCCGCCCCTTCGTTTCGCGGTCGTAGTCGAGTGAGCTGTCGGCGACCTCCACGGCGAGCAACACATCGCGCGGTCGTGGATGTGACTTGAGATAATCGACGTCGATGCCGCGGACCACCGCGATGTCCGGTTCCGGCTCGCTGCGATCCGATAGTGTCACAGGCAATTGGACGCGAATGTGAGCGTCAGCGGCGATGCCGCGTTCGAGCAACCGCTGGATTCGGGTCACCACGACCGCGTGCCGCTTGCCGTGTCCCATCACGTTTTCCCCCATGGCGGCGCGGTTCTTGGGCATCACAACGCCTTCGATCAACTCAACGGGCTGTCCGTCGCGCAAGACCCCCGTTGCAAGCATGTGATGAAACTGCGCGACGGAAAACGTCATGGGCACCGGTGCGCGGCCGGCGACGACCTCGTCCAGAATTGAACTGCTCATGGCCGGCGTGTCCGTTGGGGTTTGCGGGCCGCCGATTTTCCGAACAGTCCGAGCGCGGCCACGGCCAGCCCGAAGACCAGCACGCCGCCCAGAATCTTCAATCGCCGCCGCCCCTCGGCTTCCAGATACATATAGGCGGCCATCGGAGGCACTTCCCCACGATCGTCGAGAGCGGTTTGGAGATTGTGCCAATCTTCCCAAAGCGCCTCCAGCGTCAACTGATCGACCGACCCGCGGACGATGGCGCTGATGTCGTCGGCGAGTTCGGGCTTTGTCGGAATCTTGTACCATTCGTACGCGCCACCGATCGACGCCGCCAAGGCAATCACCAAGCCCAGGAAGATGATACCCTGGCGTGTTCCCCAGTCGGCGCTCGGTTTTTGGGACGGCGAAGCTTGTGGCCCGACCCGCTCGAGCGCCTCCAGACCGCGCATCGTCGGCACGGGCACTTCGGCACCGCAGGCGCAGCGCGCGGTCAAACCGGCTTGGCCACCGTCGACTTCGATCTTGTTGCCGCAGGCGCAGGGCAACAGGTAATGGCTTTGCATGGGGGCGAGTCCCTGGATCGCTGAGACCCTCCATGCTATCGTTCGCCCGACCACCGAACAAGGCGCTTGCATTGGCCGCGTTGGGAAGCGAAAATGGGCTTTGGGCCGGTCGGAGTATAACTTCAGTTTTGGCCTGCTGGGAAGCGAGAGTTTTCCAGCGATCGCAGCGTTTCGCCAACACCCCCCCAACACACGCAGGAGTCACCCATGACGAAGCCCCTCGCCCAGGCATTGATGATCGCCTCCCTGATCGGCACGCTGATCCAGGCCGCCGCGCCTCCCGTGTTGGCCGGCCCTTTTCCCGATAAGAACCTGGAACTGGCGGTGCGCGCCTTGTTGCTCGACAAACGCGACCCAGCCACCGAACTGACCGATGACGACCTGAAGAAGGTCTACCTCCTGGAGGCCGCGGGGAAGGGCATCAAGGATCTCACAGGGCTGGAAAAGTGTACCAACACGCTGCTCTTGAACCTGGCCAAGAACGAAATCGCCGACGTGACGCCGATCAAGGCCCTGGCCAACATCCAATCGCTCGACCTGTCAACCAACAAGCTCTCCGACGTGGCGCCGCTGGAGGGGCTGGCGAATTTGCAGTATCTTGTGCTCTCGCACAACCAACTCACCAAACTGCCGGCGCTCGACGTGATGACTCGCATGATGGCCCTGTACCTGGACGACAACCAGCTTACCGACCTGACGCCCTTGGCCAAGCTGAGCAAGCTTTCGTCGCTTGACCTGGCCAAGAACAAAGTGACGAACCTGGCGCCCTTGGCCGAAATCAAGAGGATCTCGCTCTTGAAGCTGAGCGACAACGCCATCGAAGACATCTCGGTGGTGGCGAACTTCAACCAACTCAGCATGTTGTTCCTGGAGCGGAACAAGATCACGAACTTGGCGCCTTTGGTGACCTCGGCCAAGGCCGACGCCGAGGGCGAAAAGCGGTTCGCGCCGTACCTGCGGCTGTTTCTGGCCGACAACCCGCTCAGCGACGCGGCCAAGAACGAACAGCTTCCGGCCCTGAAGGGATTTGGCGTCCGCTTGGAATGACGTGGGGCCGCCCTTGTGGTGTGGGCGTCCCGCCTGCCCGGCATCCCTCCCACACGAACCCGCAGCGCAAGCTCGGGGGGTCCGCCACGCGGCCCACGAATCGGTAGGGATCATTTTCGGTAACAAGCACGCTCGTTGCGCAGCAACGAACGTGCAAAAAACAAAACGGCAGCGAAGCGAAAAAAAACGACTTCCGAATACCCCATGACGTCTGAGCGAGCCGCGTAAG
>DATKSN010000008.1:0-15521 GCA_035531595.1 Pirellulales bacterium
CGCCGTCTTGTCGCCCCAGTCGATCGTGGCTGTGTAATCGCCTGTGGGGCCGGCGGGGTTCGCGTCGGTGAAGGTGACGACGGTGCCGCTGAACGTCGCGCCTTCCGTGGCCACGACCGGCACGGCCGTGGCGCTGAGCGCGGCGTCGGCCACCGTGGCGACCGGCTTGACCGTCGTTGTCGAACCGCCCACATCGCTGATGGTGACGGTGAGCGTGTAGCTTCCGTCCTCGGAGTAAAGATGACTGCTCGGCACGCTGAATACGCCTCCGGCCGACGTGAAGGCCGAGCCGCTCACCGTCGTCAGCGGGCTTCCGTCGCCCCAGTCGATCGTCGCCGTGTAGTCGCCCGTCGCGCCGGCGGGGTTCGCGTCGGCGAACGTGGCGACGGTGCCGTTGAACGTGGTGCCTTCCGTGGCCACGACCGGCACGGCGGTGGCGCTGAGCGCCGCGTCGCCCACCGTGGCGATCGGCTTGACGGTGGCGCTGGCGCCGCCCACGTCGCTGATGGTGACGGTGAGCGTGTAGCTTCCGTCCTCGGAGTAAAGGTGAGTGCTCGGCACGCTGAATACGCCGCCCGCCGACGTGAAGGCCGAACCGCTCACGGTGGTCAGCGCGCTCTTGTCGCCCCAGTCGATCGTGGCCGTGTAGTCGCCCGTCGGGCCGGCGGGGTTCGCGTCGGTAAACGTGGCGACGATGCCGCTGAACGTGGTTCCTTCCGTGGCCGTAACCGGCACTGCGGTGGCGCCGAGCGCCGCGTCGACCACGGTTGCCACCGGCTTGACCGTCGTTGTTGAACCGCCAACATCGCTGATAATCACCGTCAACGTGTAGCTTCCGTCCTCGGCGTAGGCATGGCTGCTCGGCACGCTGAATACGCCGCCGGTCGACGTGAAGGCCGAACCGGTCACGGTGGTCAGCGCGGTCTTGTCGCCCCAGTCGATCGTGGCTGTGTAATCGCCCGCCACGCCGGCCGGGTTCGCGTCGGCGAACGTGGCGACGGCGACATTCAAAAACGTGGCGCCCTCGGTGGCGGAGACGGCCGATCCGGCGGTGGCCGTCAGCGGCGCGTCGGCGATGTTGATGGTGTCGTTGGCCGTGACGGGCGAGGCGCCTCCCGTGTCGGTGATGACGACCTGGACGGGAACATTCGACGATTCCTCCGCATAGGTGTGCGAACCGGTGACGGTGAAACCGTTGGCCGCCGTGCCGCTGAGCGTGGCGCCGGCGCCCAGCGTCGCGGACGTCGTGTCGCCCCAGTTGACGGAGACGGTGTAATCCGACAATTGGGCGTTCGGGTTGGCGCCGCTGAACGTGGCCAGTTGGCCTGAGAACGGCGCGCCTTCGGTGGCCGCGAGGGCCGTGGCGACCGTGAGCACAAAGCTTTGCGTGGCGTCGGCGCCCGCGGCGTTGTGGGCGGTGAACGTGAGGGGGTACGTTCCCTCGCTGCCCGCGGCGGGCGTGCCGCCGAGCACGCCAGCAGCGAACGCGACGCCCGTGGGCAATGTTCCCGTTTCGCTGATCGTCGGCCCCGGGAAGCCCGTCGCGCGAACCGTGAAGCTCGCCGGTTCTCCCGCCACGAACAGCGACTGGCTCGCGCTGTCGATGGCGGGGGCCTGATCGACGACGAGCGTGAAGTTCTGAGTTCCGGCGGGGCCGCTGCCGCTCGCGGCGCCGATGACGATGTTGTAGACGCCGCCGCTGCCGGCCGCGGGAGTGCCGCTGAGGATGCCTGTCGAAGTGTCGAAGGTTACGCCGCTCGGGAACTTGCCGCTCTCGCTGTAGACGGGCGTCGCTGTGCCGGTCTGCGTCACGGTGAAGCTACCATCCGTCCCCACGACGAACGTCGCATGGTTGACGCTGGTGATCGCCGGTGTGACGACCAGCGACGCGGGACTCGATGTCACCGGCACGCCGCCGATGGTCGCCGTGATGTTGTCGAGGCCCGCGAAGGGGCCAGCGGTGAAAATTGCCGTGTACGTGCCGTCGCCGTTATCCGTGGCGCCACTGAAGCTTCCGCCACCGACGCTGCCCGCCGCCAGGCCAAAAGCGGCCTGCAAGCCGCCGCCCGTCTCTTGGTTGCCTAGCGCGTCGCGCGCCGTTAACGTGACAACTACCTGGCCGTCTGCCGCAACGCCCTCGGGGCTGAGCGAGACGATCGACTGACTCAGATCGTACGACGCGGGGGTTACAACAATGGCGCCATCGCCGGCAAGGCTGCCGCCGGTGGCCACCAGCTTCTGGCCGCCGGGCTGGGAGAATGTCTCGCTGAACTGGTGCGTTCCCTGGTCGGCGGTGGTGAAGGTGTAGGTGATTGGCGAAGTCGCCGAATTATCGACCGGCGCCAAGGTAACGGAGCCCGTGTAGCCAGTAGCCACGTTGCCATTGGCATCGTAGGCCGTCACGGTGACGGTTGCGTGGGGGACCACGCCGCCAAAGCCCGTCGCCGTGCCGGGGTCGGTGGTCAAGAGATAGGTGAACTGGGTGTCGCTCAACACCGACGCGATGGTAATCGTTCCGTTATAACCGGCCGGCGTCATGCCCGAGATGGTCAGGCTGTCGCCCACCGAGAAGCCACCCGCGAGCGGAGGCGTCGCGATCGTGACCACGTCGGAAGCCCAGGTCGCCGCCGTGACGGGGATGAGCGTGCCGACGGGCACGGGCGGCGGGTCGACACTGAATTGCGTGGCTGCGCCCGCACTCACCGTCACTGAGGCCGAAGCGGTCAGCCCGCCATTGCCGGCCACGCTCAACGTCTGGGAACCGGAGGTTAGGAAAATCACAGGAAACGAGAAAGTTCCGTTGTCGGCCGCGCTGAAGGTGTGCGTCAGCGGCGGACCATCGCCGGCGGCCGCCGCGGCGCCGTCGCTGTCACTGAGGGTCACCGTGCCGGTGTAGCCGAGGACAGGGTTGTTGTTCAGGTCAAGCACCGCCAGCGTCGCGGAGACGCTCTGCCCGGCAGTGGCGGCGCCGCCCATCGTGAGCGAAAGATGCGGCCCGGCGACCAACGTTCCCGCGGTGCCCAGGTACTGCCAGTCCACGCCGGCGTTCGTTAGTACGCTGGCGCCCCCGCCGCTTGGCGTGACCGACTTGACGTTTGTCAGCAGCGGCGTCCAGGTGGTCGAGCCGGCGCACATCACGCTCAGCGCGCCGGTCGTATAGAGCTTGTAGAGGTCGCCCGTCGTGTCGGCGACGATTGCCAGCACGCCGCTGGCGACCAATTCGACGTTCGCCGAGTTGACGGCGACGTCGCCCAGGTTGCCGCTGGCTTGAAGGGCGTAGAGGGCGTCATCGGGGCCAAGCGCGATGGACCAATATGTGCCGGGAAACTGTGTGCTGGAACCACTACCGGGAATGCTCGACAGCGCGCCGGCGGTGTTGAGGGCAAACACGGTTCCGTCAGCGTTGCGGACCACGTAGCTAGCTAGCCACGCCGGTAGCGACGGTCGTGAATGCCGAGGCGGTTGAATAGCTGTTCAAGTCGCCTGACGAGTCTAGTGATAGGCCGCCGGTAAAGGAATACCCGACTGACTCGGCCGAACCGGCGGGATCGACGACGGTAAGGACGATGACCCGTGAGCCATCGGTCGCGTAGATATGGCTGGCGGAGACGGTGAAGTTCCCGGCGGTGCCGGTGATGCTCGCGGTCGATGTCGTGCCGTCGCCCCAGTTGATCGTTGCGGTGTCGGTCACGGCGGTAATGTTCGGATAAGGATCGGTGAAACTGCCGGTCAGCGTGACCGCCGGTGAGCCGGCGGTTGCGGCCACGCCGGTGATGGCGACGTTGGTCAGAGGGACGTCGCTGACGGGCAGGAAGAACTGCGTGCCGTTGTTCAACGAGGCCGGGGAACCGGAGGCCAAGAAATTCTCGATGTTGGTGATTGAGCCGATCGGCTTGGATTGATCGTTGACCAGCAATTCTCCGGAGCCGTAGGCGATGTGATCGTTTGCGTTTGCCGGATAGTCCAAGACGTTATCGGCCCCGGCGCCGCCGTTGTAGGTGCTGCCGACGCCGCTGTAGTAAAGGGTACTGCCGCCGGACCCACCGATGAGCGTGTCGGCGCCCGAACCTGATCCGCCGTCCAACGTCGTCGGCACCTGGACGCCCGAGGCGTCGATGCGGTTGTTGCCTGTGCCGCCATCGACGGTCAGAGTCGTCAGGTTCGTGGCGGTTCCCAGCAGGTTCTGCGATCCGCCGGCGAGCGAGCCGTTGAAATTGACGGTCTCGCCAGACTGCGTGAGCGTAACGGTGTCGTTGCTGGAGTCGCTGAAGTCAATGGTTAGCGCGTTGACGACGGCCGAGTTGTTCACGGCGAACGGGGCGCTTGCCTGGGTGTCGCCCGTCCCGATCGCGTCGGATGGCGTGATTCGAACCTGGACGCTCGAATTATCCGTCGCCCCGAGGTCTTCAATGCTGTTCCAGAGGAACGTGTGTGTCGTGCCGGCGGCGCTTACGGCTAAGTTGCTGGTCCCATCCCCACCCGTGGCCGCCGTCGCATTATGCCAAGGGCCGCCGTTGACACTGTACTGGACCTGGACGGCCGCGGTGGAGGTAGTTCCGGTCAGCGCATACGTAATCGCCGTAGTTCCGCCGGTCGTGCCAGCGGAGGTGACGTTCGACACGGACGCGGGGAAGCTGAATATGTCTATCGCGTTGGTGATGGGTTCTGTTTGATTATATATGCCACCCGCAAACATAGCTTGATTGCCTACGGTGGCCGCTTCGAGGCCAAATCTCGCCTGCGACAGAGCGGCGGTCGACCATTGGTTCGTACTCGCGTCGTAGATATCCACGACATTGCTGGTATTGACGTCTTCCATTGGGTTCGTTGGCAAGGTATATCCTCCGGCGAAAATTGCGTCGGTCCCTACCGCCGTTGCTTCGAGATAGGATCTAGCTTGCGAGAGGGCGGCGGTGGACCACCGGTCGGTAGCGGCATCGTAGATGAACACCGCCTTACTTTCGGTCCCGTCAGGTGCAAGGCCCCCTGCAAAGATGGCCTTCGTACCGACTGTCGTCGCCGACATGCCTTCGAGTTCCTCCGGGAGTTGATAGGAGGACCAAACGCCCGTGCTAGTGTCGTAGATTTGAATTAAATTGCTAACGGCGCCGGGCTGGAACCACCCGCCCGCGAAGAAGGCTTTTGTGCCGACGCTCGTCGCGGCACAACTGGCAGCCGGCTCCGGCATTTTCGTGGTCGACCACTGGTCGGTGGCTGCATCATAGATGTCGACGTTGTCGTATATGGTTTCTGTGCCCCAGTCGACGGTAAATCCCCCCGCAAAGACGGCCAAACCGCCAACCGTTGTCGCGGCGACGTCATTACGCGCAACGGAAAGGCTGCCGGCGTTGGACCATTGCGCGGTCGTCGCATCATAAACATAAACGCTGCTTTTTACATCTTGGCCTCCGGCAAAGATTACGTCGTCGCCTACAGCCGTGGCGGCGCCTTGCGCAAGGTAAAGCGGTGAGGTGGTGGTGGACCATTGACCGGTATCGGCGTCGTAGATATCCAGGTTATGATAGTTATTCGGCACGTAGACCTGTGATTGAGTAAAGACTTCAAAGATCGCCTTGCTGCCGACCACCGAAAGCGCGGACTCGCTATGACCATTCCACGCAACGCCGACGCTCAGTTGCGCGGTGGACTGCATCATTCCAGATGCGGCGGGTGACGCCGCACCCGATGTCGCCGGCGCGGGCGCCACGGCCGTCGGCGTGCCACCCGTGCCACCCGTTCCACCGATGATGTCGTACTTTCCCGGCCCGGTGACGGTGAACGAATTATCCGCCCCATTGCCGCCGATGAGCGTTGCCGTCCCGCCGGAGACCGAAAACACGTTCGCCCCGCTGCCGCCCTTGAGCACTACATTGGGGATCGAGCCGTCCGTTGTGAACGAATCGGTGCCCGACCCACCAACGACGACAATTTTTCCAAACGCCCCGAGCTCGCTCGCCGGTTCGGTGAACGAGCCAATCTGGAGGCCGGTGGTGTGGTTGACCGTGACTGGCAGGCTGGTTGTGTCCTCCAGGTCCAACTCGGTGGTCGGCGTGCCGGTAAGCTGACTCGCGGCCCCGATCGTCGCACCGACCTTGACGACGTCGTTGCCCGAGCCGGCCGTGATCGTCTCGTTGCCGGTAAACGTGGAGGCGTCGACCACATCGTTACCGCTGCCACACAGCACCTCCAGCCCGCTTAGTCCCGGCGCCGGACTTCCGGGCGGAAGGGTTGCGAGGCTGACCGTCACGTTGCCATTACCCGCCCCGGTTTGGACTCCAAGCGTCTGAATGTTCGAGATGTTGCCCGTGTCCCCAACCAGCAAAGGTTGCCCGCCATTGACGGTGAAATCCACCGCGTTGACGTTCGTCGGGTCTTGGCTCAACGTCAGGGGGCCGTCGCCCTGTAAGACCAGTGTATTGTCGCCGCCGCTCCCGCCCTGAATCGTGTCAGCGGCGTTGTAGTTGTAGAAAACGTTTTGGCCACTGCCGCCGACCATCCAGGTGGCGCCCGCGACGTTGCCATAGAAGGTGTCGTCGCCCGATCCGCCGGTCAATAAGTCCGGCTGAAAGGGCGAGCCGCCGATGAAGTTCTGAATATCACCGATCAGCGTCGAAAGCTCGGTCAGCACCAACTGGTCCTGCCGGTCGACCGCATTCAAGAGCGCGCTCAGCGCGGGATTCACATCCGAGCTTTGATTGAGGAGGTTGAGATAATTCTCGACCTGGCCAGTGAGCGTGGTCTCCTCGTTTTGCAACGTGTCCAACTCATCGAGAAACAGGTTGCCCAACACGACCCGCTGGCTGGCGCGCAGCGTCCCAGCCTGCTGTTCCTCGAGCAGCGTCTGCAACTGCCGCGAGTTGGCGTCGCCCTGGAAGAATTGCGGCGGCACGACGTGGACGCCGGCCGCGGCGGCCGCGGCCTCGCCCTGCGACCAGGCGGCGGCGTTATAAGAAGCGTAGAGCACGTCGTTGCCGGCCCCGGCGGTAATATTGTCGATGCCCAGCCCGCCGACCAGCGTGTTGCCGCCGCCGGCCGCCGAGTTGCTGATCTCGGTATTTTCCAGATTGCCGCCCAAGATCAACGTGTGGCCGGCGCCGTTGCCGCCGCTGAAGGTGTTGATGCCGTAGTTCTGGGCGATCAGCGTGTTGTTGCCGGTGCCACCCTCGAGGATCGCGCCCGGCCCGCCGGGGCCGGCGATCAGCACGTCGTTGCCGGTGCCGCCCACGAGGAGGTCTCGGCCCGCGCCCTCGACGAGTTGATATTGGCCGTTTTGCAGTAGCGCCACGCCCGGCGTGCCGGTGACGGGATCGACCAGGCGGGCGACGCTGCCGCCGATCAAGAGGTCGTTGCCGCTGCCGGCGAACAATTCGTCGTTGCCGGGCCCGGCAATCAGCGTATCGTTGCCGTCAACGGGGTTGTTGGCGTTGTTGGAGACGGTGAGCGCCGGATCGCTCCCGGCCGCGGGCGCGACGTCCTGGCTGGGAAGGTCGCCGGCATAGAAGGTGTCCTGACCCGTGCCGCCATAGAGCACGGCCTTGCCCGGCCCGGCGATCAGGGCGTCGTTGCCCGAGCCGGACATGAGGACGTTGTAACCGGGCCCGCCGTAGAGCGTGGCATCGCGCGTGACCGATGGATCGACGTCGATCCAGTTGTTGCCCGGCCCTCCTTCAAGTTGAATGTTGGCGATGTCGCCGGGCAGAGTGAACGAGAGCGTCCCGACGACGCCAAACGTGAGCGGCAGAGCGCCCTGCGTCAGCGTGGCCGGAGCCGAGAGGGTGATCGAGGTATTCGAGGGGATCGCCGCGATGGTCGTGCCCGCGGCGATGCCGGGTCCGGTGACCGCCTGCCCCACCGCCAGCCCGGTTGTGCTGTCGATACCGGTGACCGCGACGCTGCCCGCGGTCGTCGTGGCGAAGCGCAGCGTGGACAAGGCCGCCGTGTAGGAGTCCGCCGTGCTGCCCTGGTTGAGATACAGTTCGTAGTCGCTGGGGGCGGGCAGGGCCGGGACGGTGTTCGGGAGCAGAACCAGAGCGTCGTTGCCGTGCGGCGCCGCGGTCGTGCCGTCGTAGCCGCGCTCGACCGTGAGGACGTTGCCCGTCACGGCCGTCACGAGCATCCGCTCGCTACCGATCTGGATCACGAGCCCACTGCCGTCGGTTGGGAGGTCCGCGGCGATCGACGATCCATCGCTGACGGTCAATGTCGTCGAGGTTGTGTCGAGGATGGCGTTGGCGGTGACGTTCAGACCGGCGGTGCCGCCGCCGTTCTCGGCCTTGATAAGCAGCGTATCGTCGCCGCCGCCCCCGACCAAGGTGTCGTTTGGCTGGCTCTGGCCGGGCGGCGTGAAGGGCAACTGAAACGTGTCGTTGCCAATGCTTCCGTAGAGGGCATCGGCGCCAGGTCCCGCGATTAGCGCGTCGCCGCCGCTCCCCGCATAAAGCGTGTGACTGCCCGAACCGGCCTGCATGGTGTTGTGACCCGTGGAGTCGCCGAACAACGTGTCATTGCCGCCGCCGGCGATGAGCAGGTTGCTCCCCGACGAGTGGCCGTCGCCTGTGGACTTGAGCAGGCCGTCGCCCTGGGGGTTGACGACGAGGTCGAGGCCATCGCCGCCTGCCAGCGTCTCGTTGCCGGTGCCTGCGAAAATCGTGTTGTTGCCGCCGCCGCCCGCCAGGATATCGCCACCGCCGCCGCCGAAGATCATGTTGCCACCCAGCAGCCCGCCGGTGATGACGTTGTTCGTCACGGCCCCGGGGGATCCACCGGCGCTGCCGTGGATGGTGTCGTTGCCGCCAGCGCCGCCGTTGATGACGTCTCCGGGGCCGCCGCCGTAGATCAAGTCGTAGCCGCCTGAACTGGCGGTGATGACATTTTGGCCCGCGCCGCCGCCATAGATTGTGTCGTGCGACCCGGTGCCGGCGTTGATGACGTCGCTGCCGCCGCCCCCGTCGATCATGTACGTGCCCGCTTGGCCCTGGATCGAATAGTTGCCCGATCCACCCTCGAACGAGTCGTGGCCGGCGCCGAGGGTGACGACGGCGCTGCCGCTGCCGCCGTAGATGGTGGTGATGCTGGTTGGGCTCGATCCGGCCGTGATCGTGTCGCTGCCTTGACCGCCGATGAGGAGGTCCGTTCCGGAGCCGGCATAGAGAGTATTCTGGCCCGTCCCTGCGCTCAGGATGTTGTTCGCGCTGTTGTTGCGCAGGTCAAAGTTGTCGTTGCCGGAACCGCCGACGGCGCGCACGGGCGTGCTGAGCCCCGGGGCGGCGGTCAGCGTGTCGCTGCCGCTGCCGCCGTTGAAGACGAAGCTGGTGACATTATCGAACGTCTCCGAGCCCTGCCCGGCCCAGGTGACCGTCAGGGATTCGTTGGCGCCCTGGGTCAGAGTAACGTCGTCGGCGGCAGCGGTGCCGTTGAACGTCAGGACGCCGGCGTGATTCGTGACGTTCGGCCACGGTGTCACCCGTGTCACCCCGGGGCCGCCGCCTGTCGGGCTAGGCCAGGTCGGCGAGCGCTCGTAGTTGAACACCGGGATGCTGATTCCCCAATTCCACTTCAGGCTGAAGAAAAGGAGATCGATGCTGGCGTACACGGCGCCGGTCAAGTCTCCTTGGATGCCGGCGCCCAGGTCGTCCACGACGTCGGTCGCCGGGTTTTGGCCAAAAAGCGCGAGGTCGCGGAAGTAGACTTTGCTGGGGTCGGTTTGGGGATCGACCGAGGCAGGTGCGGCCATCAGAGAGACGTAGGGAGTGACCGACAAGCCGATATTGCCCCCCGCCTCGGCGAGGGGAAGGCCCAACACCTCCAACTGCCCCTGAAGGCCAGCCGTAACGCCGAATGAGAGGCCCAGCGTTGGGTTGGCCGGCGTGCCGGCGAGCGCGTAAAAGCCGTGTCCGTCCAGGCCGAAGCCGATGTCGTAATGAAGTGACGCGTGGATGCCGAAGGTGGCGTCGATCTCGGCGCTGGCGATGTCGGGCACGCCGAGAGCGAAGACCGGGACCGTGATGCTCTCGTCAAGCAGGCTCACGTCGTTGGACGCCTCCCAGGAAATCAGGCTGACCTGCTGCCCGTGGAGGAACTGGTCGATGGTTGTCGGCGTCACGTTGACGGTGAGGGTGCCTCCGGCCAGTGGGTAGTCACCGTTGAGCTCGGCGAATCCGGACGGAAGCGACGGCAAGCTCGGCAAGCTCTTGTCCAACCCCGTCAACTGACCGATTGACTGGCCGATCAGCGGCAGCGGCTGGTTTATGGTATTGGACAGAGGCCCCAGCACGGGGATATCGCCGCCGAGCGAGAACAGCGACGATCCCAACGAACCCAACAAAGAGGAAGCGCTCGGTTCTTGCAGATTTACCACCGGCGTCTGAATGGCGTTGTTGTTCACCGCCTCCGTTAAAGCGGCGGTCCAGTTGACGTTGGGCAGGCCGAAGAGTTGAGCGCTCAAAGCAGCGTTGACGTTGACCGACCCATCGACGCCTCCGTTCACCACCTTGGCCAGGTTGCTCGTCAGGTCGGGGGCCCGCAGCTTGCCGTCGGTCTCGGCGGCCGTAGCTTGCAGCCCAAGAGTGCCCGTGAAGCTTATGCCCGCGGTCCCTGTGACATTGACGCTGGCCAAGTCCCCGATGGCGATCGTGCCGCTCAGTCCGTTGGTCGCCGTCGATCCCGAAAGTGCCGCATGCACCACGTTGCCTGGGGCAATGAAGAAGTTGAGGCTTTGGGTGGCCGGGGCGACGTCAACGCCAAACGTGAGGTTGACCGTCACCGACCCCGTGCCCGTAATGCCACCGTAAAGCCCGCCGCCGCCCGCGTCCAGGTACGAAAAACCGGTCGTGCCGAGGATTTGAATCGGGTCGGTCGGCGTCAGAGTCTGGGCCCAGGTGACTTCGAGGAGGTTGTTGTTCGCATCGGGGTTGCCGGTAAAGGGCACTGCGATCGAGAACCCGGCCGATTGGAGTTGGGCGGCGACGGTGTTCCAATCGGGCGCGTTCTGGTCGAGCGAGGTCTGGAGCGGTTTCAGAAAGTCCGTAGCGATGCCCAGGGCCTGATCCAGCGTCTGGTTCGCCAACGGCAGCGAGCTCGTACCGAGAACTTGATCGACTACGGCCGCCGCGGTGGTCGGCGTGCCGATGGCGGCCACACCCGTGTCGTAGGCGTTCAGAACATCGGTCAGGGCATACGGCTGAGAGGTTAGCAGAGTACGGTCTTCCAAAGGCTCGATCTGGAATCGCTTCCAACGCGAATCGCGGAAGCGGTGCTTCGTTCGACGCTTTCTTCGCGGCGCCGCCGTTGCAAATAAACGGCGAGCCAAATGCTCACGCGCGTCAGGGCGATCAACGGGGCTCGCAAGCTGACCTGAAACTGTCGGCTGGGCGGTGAAGCTGTTTGCCGGGTTGGCCAACCCGATACTGGACGCACCCGCTGCCGCGCGATAGGCAGACTGGTTCGACTGGTTCTGTCCGATCACCGATGAGACGGCTTGCTGCGCGGCGACGGGCAGACCGGCTGGAGTTTCGCGCGAAATGCTGAGCAGGCGACGGGCTTCAAGCTGCTCGACGTCGAGCGGGCGGCCGAGTTCGAGATCCTCTAGACGAGAGCGGCGCGCATAGTGTGGCACACGCGCAACCGGCTTCTTCTTCAGCTTCATGGCGGCGGTCCCCAAACGTGGAATACGTGGCCAACCGAGTGCGAACTTCGTCCTCAATGGGCCACCAGATTAGTCGGTTTTTACTTGCTTCAGAGCAACGATATCGGAACGATAATGTTTTTCGACTCGCGGGCCGCTGGTGCCGGGAAGGGCCGCGGCCATTAGCTGGTCGTAGAACTGCTTGAAGTCGGCATTGGCGGTGAGGGCGTTCCCGTTGGCGTTCAGTACGAAGCGGGGGTCCAGAGCGGGCGTCGCCGACGGCTGCGCGCCCGACTGCTGGCTTGCCGACTGCTGGCTTGCCGACTGCTGGCTTTCCGACTGCTGTTGCAGCGACTGGGCTTCGAGGTACGCCGTCAGGTCGAGGCCGAACGAGAAGCTGAAATCGAACGTGGCCGTGAGGGCGCCCTGGGCGGCGGCGTCGAAGCCGATCGGGCTGCCGCTGGTGGCGGAATTGAGGTCGAGCGGGACGTTCGCGGTGCGCGTGGCTTGCAGGTCCACGCCGATCAGCAGGTCGTTGCCGAGCATCGTCGCCCCCGCCTTATTGGCGGTGGTCAAGCTGGGGTCAGTCGTCGTGACGGTGGCCGTGAGGGTCAGTCCGGCCTCGGGGAGCACCCACTGGTTGTTCGCGAGAAAGGCCGCCAGGCCATCGGCCGTGGCGCCGGGCGTACTGGTCAGGTAGCTTTGCACGGCGGCGTCGAATTGGGTGCCGAGCAGGTCGTGCAGATTGAGGGCCTGGCCCGCCGACTGGTTGGCGATGGGCACGGCGGCGCCGTAGGTATCGAGCTGGTTGGCCCAGTTCGCGACGGCGTTCAGGCCGCCCAAGATCGCGGTGTTGCCCGGATCGAACGTCGTCAGCGCTGTCATCTGCGGCGGCGTGATGCTGAGCAGGCGTCGCAATTCGAGTTGTTCAAACCGCGACGAGCGGCCGAGTTCGGGCCGATTCAAGCCGCGTGCGCGGGTACGGCGAGGCAACTTTTTCTTCCGCAAGGTCATGGTGGCGGTCCCCCAAGCGTCGAACAGATGGCCGCGAACGCGGCCGTTTTCGTCGTGAAACGCTTACCAATATAGCGAGCTTTCGCCAATCGCATAGGAACGATACCGGAAAGATAAGGAATTTTTTTGGGAGGGCGGAGGCAGGATAAGGGCAAAGGAGGCAGGAGTACGGCCCAAAGCAGCAGGCACACTCCGTGTGCCGTAGCCTTCCGCCGATCGACGTCGATTCGTCGGCGGTAACGGCACACGGAGTGTCCTGAATCCCGCCATGCCGCCGACCATTCCGCCGGCCGACGTCGAATTGGGTGCCGAGCAGGTCGTGCAGATTGAGGGCATGGCCCGCCGACTGGTTGGCGATGGGCACGGCGGCGCCGTAGGTATCGAGCTGGTTGGCCCAGTTCGCGACGGCGTTCAGGCCGACCAAGAGCGCGGTGTTGCCCGGATCGAACGTCGTCAGCGCTGTCATCTGCGGCGGCGTGATGCTGACCAGGCATCGCAATTCGAGTTGTTCGTAGCGCGACGAGCGGCCGAGTTCGAGGCGCGTCGTGCGCGCACGGCAAAGCGGTTTTTTTCTTCCGCGGCCTCATTGCGGCGGTCCCCCCGGCAAACGTCCAAAACGTGGCCAACGCGGCCGAATTTCGTCGTCACTAGCCCACCAGTGTACCCAGTTGTTTTTCAGATTCATAGGAACGATACCGGAAAGATAAGGAATTTTTTTGGATGGCGGAGGCAGCATAAGGGCAAAGGAGGCAGGAGCCGGGAGTCAGGAGTGCGGCCCAAAGTAGCAGGCACACTCCGTGTGCCGTAGCTTTCCGCCGGACGACATCGATTCGTCGGCGGTAACGGCACACGGAGCGTCCTGAATCCCGCCATGCCGCCGGCCGACGTCGATTCGCCGGAGGTTACGGCACACGGAGTGTGCCTACTACTTTGCCGTCCACGACGTCACGAAGGGGCGGCGCCGTCCACGATCGCGCTTCGCGCATGTGGCCGACGACAGACCCGAAGGGTCGGCAGAGGTGTAGCCTGGGGCGTCAGCCCTCGTTGTTCTACACATCTTTTGATTGCGGGGGGTGAAATGGGGGCGTTGGGAAAACCCGGTCTCTTCGTAAGATGCCAGGGGCTTGCCCCCTGGAGTTTCACGTTGGTTTCTAGATCGAATGCGGCCGCATCCCCACCGTCCGTGTCGCCCCGCAGGCCGCCGAAGGCGGCCTGCGGGGCGACACAGGGAAAGGCAGGTAATCAGTGGAGCCTGCGTGTGTAGATACGAGCGTGAAACTCCAGGGGGCAAGCCCCTGGCCTCTTTACAAGATGTGTAGAACAACGAGGGCTTACGCCCCAGGCTAAGCTGTGCCGTCCCTTCGGGACTGTCGTCCGACGGAAAACGCAATCCAATCGCCGCCTGGGGCTCGGACTAGCAGTTGACGCTTGGCGCAAGAAGCGGGTGGCCGCGCGGACGTCGTGGAAGCGGTTCGTCCGGCACAACCTGGGCCGCACGGCGCCGCGGGGTTGGGGCTGGCTGACGAACCCCAAGACGATCGCCTGAATTTTTGCGAATCCAGCTACGATGGCCTGAATTCTTGCGAATCCAGCTACGGTACGCGGGCCGCCGCACGACGTTCGGCATCGAAGACATCTTCAAGACGCGCCGCCGCCGATCGTCGGCGGGCTGCCTGATCGTGTTGCTCGCGGCGCTGGCGTTGGTCGTGGTCGCGGAGGCTTGTTTGGCAAGCTGGCCTTGATTTCGTGCCGTAGGTACGGAATTCATTCCGTGTGCCGGTCGTCCGACCCTTGTTTTCGGACCTACCGCCAAGGGATTTCAGCGGAAAGGTAGCGGTGTTATCTCCACCATGCCCCCCGGTACTACCACAATCCGCAACTCGTGGCCTGCCAGCAGCCCCATGCCCAGCAACTCCTCGTCGCCCACAGCCGATATCAGCACCGGCCGCCAGCCGCCGCCCCAGGCCACCTCCGCGGCGTAGATATCGAACTGCCGAATGGATCCATCGGCCAAAGTCGCCCCACCGGCCGACTGCCGGGCCAGCCCCAACGCGGCGACCGCCGCGGCCGGCAGCGTCAGCGAGGCGGAGAACCCGGAGTCAACGACTGCGTCCAGCTCCAACGCAGTCCCGCCCGGCCCCCGCACCTGGAGCGGAACGATCGCCTCCCGGCGCGCATTGACCACACCGCGGATCATCGGCTGCGCCTCATCCGGTACGCCGCGGGCTGGCCAACTCGCCCGAGCCAGACTTCGGCCGACGGGACACGGTTGCGTAGCCGCGTGACCGCCCCGTAGTCGTCTTCGTCGAGTTCATAGTCGCCGGTCCCGATGTCGATGGCGACGAACTTGCCGTCGTCCTCGGCCCTGAGCGCCGGCCGCACTTGGCGCTCGAAGACCTCGGCTCCCAGTTGGGCGATTTCTTCTGGGCTGTGGCGTGGTTCGGCGGCAGGCATAGACGCCTCCAGACAGTTCGGGCATTCCTCTTCAGTTTACCACCCGCCGATTTGTTTCGCCAGTCCCGCCTCCGGACGCTCCGGACGTCGTGGAAGCGGTTCGTCCGGCACAACCTGGGGCTCAAGGCGCCGCGGGGCCGGGGCTGGCTGACGAACCCGGGCCTATGACCGCTGCGCGGGATACCCCGTGAACGGGGCGGTTCAAAACGCTCAATCAAAAAAACCAAGAGACATTCAAGGCGTTTCCAGGATCTCGGGCCAGTCAGCCGCTTTTGCCGCCCTGCGGATGATTCGGTCCAGGCGTTCGAGATCGGTGATGTCCTCCAATTGGGTTTTGATGGACTCGTTCGCCGGGCCAAGCCGTTCCTCACCGACGAGCAGGATGTCCTTCTTCGCCTGTTTTTCCTTGCCCTCGTCGAGAATCATCAGA
>DATKSN010000009.1:0-11196 GCA_035531595.1 Pirellulales bacterium
GCTTTGGATGCGTTAAGACTTCTTCACCCGCAACGCCCATCGGTGCCACTCGCGCCGTAGCTTTCGTCGGGTAAAGGTACGGTTTTGCCAGTTTTTTCGGAGCCCGGGAGGGCGCCCCCGACCGTCGTCCACATGAGCGTCGCGTCGGGACAAGCGAGTGCAGATGCAACGATGGATTTTTCATGGCGAGTTCCTGGGGCTGTCGCCCTCGTTGTTCTAGTCTAGTCGCCGGCCCGCTGCCGCCGTAGGCCGTAGCGGGCCGGCGACCACTGAAAAACGGCTGGGTTCGCGGGTGCGTGGCTAGCCGGGAAAACTGCTTCACCGTGCCAGGCAAGCTGGCAGGGGTCTTCCCGTTCCCCCGAGCGGCGGCTCGCCATCGGCGCGCAAAGGCGGCGATGGCGAGCCGGCAACGGGCTGCCTACAATTTGAGCGGCTCTGCCCATAAACTAGGCACGACCTCCGCGTGGCAATCCAGCATTATTTTGACAGGTGGGCGGCCCCGCCCGCGATGCCGGGCGCGCGGACTCACAACCGCCGCCCCCGATGCTGGCAATGTGCAACAAGGCGCAAATCGCCACCCCGTCCGTCTCGGGGTAGACGACGATCAGCTTGTTCTTCGTAAGCACGGCCGTTTCAGGGTGCCGGACTTCATGCGAAACGCCGCTCGACAACCGCACCACGAAGGGCTCGAAAGGGCGGCGATCCAACCATGCTCGAATGTTTTCAGAGTTCATACCACCAAGTTTACCACCATCAAGAGTCCGTGACCACCGGGTTGCTCACTATCCTCACTATCCAGGGTGGGCGGTCTGCCAGGCGGTCGTCACCGGCTGAACGTCGTCGGTGAGTTCCGGAACCTGCTCTCCCAAGGCGGTGGCCAGAGCGATCCGGTGATCTTGCTCGTCGACCAGGATCTCACGGATGTGTTCCGCCATGGCATATTCCCCGAGCGCATCGCACTGGCGCACGCGCCGTCGATAATTTCGCACGGTTTCATTTTCGTTTTCCAGATCGAAGCGCAGCATCTCCTTGGGGTCGTCCGACTGCTTGACGGGCATCGCTTCCACGGCGGGTTGCCCCCCCAGGTAATCGATTTGTTTCGCGATGACCAGGGCGTGTTCAAGTTCCTCCGCGGCATGCTTTTCGAGTTCACCCGCGATGTTCATGTACGCCGCGCCTTTCAACACCTGCGAGTACGTGACGTAGGCGATGATCGCCTGGTATTCCCGGCGAAGATCGCCGTTCAGCAATTCGATGAGTTCCTCGCGGGACACTTCGTCGCGCGCGGCATGGGAGTCGCGCGCCGCATGAGAATTGTCCAGAGTGGTGTCGCCGTGCTCAATTTTGACTGCCATAGTGAATTGATCTCCATTTCGTGGTGAATCGGCCGTCGCCCCGGATTCTTGCCAAGTTCCCTGCGGTGCAAAAACGATGCCGGCAGATCGTTTGGAGCTAAATTTCGCGGGTCGCATTGGCACGATAAGCGCTTATCATTGCTTTCCGGTTTTGTCATGAGAAGGTGGTGGCTGGTGGCAGAGCGTAAGCGATGCCCCGGCTAAATAGCGACCGGGGCATCGCTTAGGCTCTGCCCCAGCCACCGTGAAATGTCTCATTCTTGGCCCACCGTAGTAAGGTGGGCACTGCCCACCACAACCCCAAGCGCGCGAGAAACACCCGACGTCGGCTCGCGTGCCACGCCATCGCCACGCTGGGCGGTGGCTACTTCTCGTGACGGCCGGGGCTGGCATCCGCGCTACAAGCCCCTGGCGCCCTGGAGCGGCATTCGAGATCAACCTGGGCGGGACCGACCGTCTCAGCAGGGCCTGTCGATGCGTCAGCAGGGCCTGTCGATGCGTTAGCAGGGCCTGTCGGCGGTGTGCTCCAGGCGGCAATGCCCGACCGGATGGCAAGCTGCAACACACCCCACAGGGCCGGTCGCAGTGTGATCGCGGCCATCTCAAACACTTTACCAAGCCCAGCCGACATCCAACCGCGCGGCCGAGTGTCGGGGGGGCGACTCGACTCAGGGGGGGCAGGGGGGCCGTCCACCGGCGCAGCACCTGCCGTCGGCCCATGCTCGCGTCGTCCCACCAACGAGGCGGCTGTCATTCCGGCCGTGACGCCGCCCGCCACGCCCAAGCCGATCGCAACACGAGGGTGCTGACGCGTGAACCGGCGCGGGTTGATCTTCCAAAACAACGTCGCTTTCAACTCCGAAAGCGAGGCGCGCATCGCTATCCGCGCGGCCTGCGCTTCGCCGGCCAGGTAATCCAGGTCAGCTTCTCGGCCGTTCTTCCGTCGCGCGTTGCCTGACGTCGCTTCGCAACCGGTCTCGTTGTCGTTTCCGACGGCGTGCATATTTTTCCCTCAGTTCGCGTGTCGACACTCGGTCCCAATTCGATTTGCCCCACCACATGAGAATCGAGGCAAGCCCCAGAATCACGCCCCCCGCGGCCAGTTTGCCGGCCCACGGACGTTCGCCCAAGAACTCCGTCAGTCCATCGGCGAGACCGACCACCAGCAGCACTACGGCCGTGGCCACGGCGACCAAGAGCATGAAGCCCGCCGTCAGCGCGAGAAGCGCTGACACCGCGGCCGACCGCACATGGACCCGTAGCGCGTCGGCCCGCGTGCTGAGATAATGGGCTAGATATTCTCGAAGCTCGGCGATCTGTTTTGCCAACGGTACACCGGCCGGGTCCGTGGCGCCCGCCGTTTGGGTATCGCCGCTTGGCTCATGACCGGCGTTTGGCTCATGACCGGCGTTTGGCTCATGACCGGCGTCGGCGGGTCTGCCACTGAAGCGTCCATTGCCGCGTTCGTTCCTGGTAGGCATTTTGGTTCCCTAACACGACAAGATGAAGGAGCTTGCGAAGCCAGCTACGGGACCATGAATAATCCGGCTAGGAAGTTGTATGCACAAAGCGTGCCGGATATCCTCGCCCTGCTTTAAAAACGCAAGCCCAAGGCAACGGCCACTTTCAGGGCCGATGACGTCCCCCCTCCAAGCCCGTCCTCCGCGGTACGGCCGGTGTGTGGGAGAATGTGGCTCCGCGCCGCTCAATGTGGACCGCCAACGGCCGTAGGGTGGCACGCACCGCCACGCACCGCCCACCGGTCAGTCAATGGCGACCGCGGCGGTCTCGGGGTCTCCCTCTTCTTCATCGACCGATACGCCCCGCGTGATGGTGATTTGCGCGCCGCGGATCTTGTTCCGTAGCGATCCGCGTGTGATGCCGAGGATTTTGGCCGCCTCCGACTGGTTTCCGCTGGTGTGGGCGAGCACATTCGTCAGCAAGTACTTCTCGAGGCGGTTCAGCGCCGCGTCGTAAAGTCCAGACGAGCCTTCGCGCAACGATTTCTGGACGAATTGTTCGAGCGACGCCAGTCCGCCCCCCTCCTGGGAGCGTAGGAGCCTTGCGGTCGTGGCCCCGTCCCGCACGGAGGCCGGCAGGAATTCGGGCACCAGCACGGGCCCGGAGGCGTGCAGCAGCGCCTGCCGGACCACGCTTTGCAGCTCGCGAACATTCCCGGGCCAGGAATATTGCCGCAACAATTCCAGCGCTTCCGGCGAAATGCCGGTGACTTCCTTGCCCAGGGCGCGGCCGAAATAAGCCAAAAAATGCTCCAACAGCGCCAGCACGTCGTCGGCGCGCTCGCGCAGCGGCGGCAATGGGATGGTGTAGCCGTTCAGACGATAATACAGGTCTTCCCGGAACTCGCCTTCGGCCACCATTTTGTCCAAATCGCGATTGGTCGCGGCGATCACTCGCACGTCCGTCTGGATCGTTTCGCTGCCGCCTACGCGCTCGTACCTCTGTTCTTGCAGCAAACGCAGTAACTTGCCTTGTACCAGCGGCGCCATGTCGCCCACTTCATCCAGAAACAGCGTGCCGCCGTTGCACTGCTCGAAACGGCCGATCCGCTTGTGGTCGGCCCCGGTGAACGAGCCCTTCTCATGGCCAAACAATTCGCTTTCGAGCAAGGTGTCGGGGACGGCCGCGATATTGACGGCCAGGTAACGCGCGCCGGCCCGCTCGCTGTGCTGATAAATCGCGCGTGCCACGAGCTCCTTGCCGGTGCCGCTTTCACCCCGAATCAATACCGTCACGTCGTGGGTCGCCACGCGGCCGATGGCCTTGAACACCTCCTGCATGGCGGGGCACCTGCCGACGAAGACGTCGGAATGGTCAACGTCCAACGACGCGGTGTCCGGCACATGGACGTTCACATGCGCACAGCGGCGAATGTCCAAGGCGCGGTCCACCAATGCCCGCACCTGAACGTAGTCGAGCGGCTTGAGCAGGTAATCGTAGGCGCCCTGTTTCATCGCCTCAATCGCGGTATCGCTCGTCCCACGGGCCGTGATGCAAATCACCAGCACCGTCGAATCGGCCTGAAGAATTTTTTCGATCGTCTCCAGCCCGGATTGGTCGGGAAGCATGATGTCCAGAATCACCACACCCGGCTGCCGCGTGGTCAGCACCCGCATGCCTTCGGCGGCGGAGCCCGCCACCAGCACCTCGACGTCCGTATCCTGGAACACCTGTTGGAACACATGCAGAACGGAGCGATCGTCGTCAATGACCAAGATGCGCGACAAAGCTTGACTCCTAGGCGGCGAATCGGCGAAACCGCCATGATAGCCGCTGCCCTCTCGCAAAGCAAAACCCCGCGCTCGGAACAACGATCCGCTTCACGGAATGCCACGGAGGGCGTTCCCTACAGATGCCCTTGCCGCGACGATCCTAACCTTGAAGCCGGCCGTTGTTCTTGAAAGGGGCGGGAGGGCAAGCTCATTCAGGCCAGAAGGTCACGCGGCAAGCGCCGCGCGGCGAACCAGGAGACGACGGTCAAGAGGGCACTGCCCGCCAGCAACAGGCTGAAGGCCGTGGCCGAATCCCAGCGTTGGCTGGCCGATTCGTACCAGTAGCCTCCCAACCAGGTCGAGAGCAAGGCGCTGATGTTGGAAACCGCCATGAACAACGCGAACACCGTGCCCGCCGCGCTCAAGGGGCAGGCCCGAGCGGCCAGGTCCAACTGCACCATGATCGCCGTCATGTACGTGAAACCGGCCAGCAAGCTGACCGAGGTGGCCCACTGACCGTCGGCGAGAGGCCAATAGGCCAATGTGCTCGCCACGCCACATACGATCGCGCCAGGCACCAGCCATCGCATTGGCACCCTTCGGCAATAAAAACCGTACAGCACGCATGCCGCGATCGAGCCGCAGGCCGCCCACGAAACGGTCTCGCCATACGATTTCTCGCTGAAATCCAAGGCATTGGTCATGTGCAGGTAGAGCACCGATTGCGAAAAGGGATTGAAATGCCAAGCGAACATGAACGCCCCGACGGAAAGCACCGCCGGCGAACGCAACGTGCCCCACAACACGCCCCGCGCCAAACGGAAGTGGGGCCGGGGCATGGTTTGACGCGGTTCGCGAACGTAGAATACCGACAACAGCAACGTCATCGTCATCAGGCCGCCGCAGAGCAGGTAGCCCAATTGTTGATCGTGGTGCTCGCTCAAGCGGCCGCCCCAGACGCCGGTGAGCAAAGTGGCCGCATATCCGGCCCCGGCGGCGATCGACTGCAATCGGCCAGTAATCGAGAGCGTTTGGCCGGCCTCGATCAGCAGCGCGTCGAGCACCACGTCCGAGACGGTGATCGCCACCGCGGGCAAGAACAGGGCCGCGAAAAGCATGTGCCGTGCTCCGCCCGAAAGCGGCAGCAGGTACAGCCCCAGGAAGCAAACCATGGTGGCGACGGCGGCCAACACCAGGTAGCTCTTGCGGCGATACCCGGCCAAAGGCACGAAGTCGCACAGCAGTCCGTAGAATGGCTTCAGGCACCACGGTCCGCCCAGGAGCGCCACGAAGGTGGCGATTTCCTGCGCCCCGCTGCCCCATTCCTTGAGCAGCGACTGCGTCGGTTGTGTGATCAGGCCGGTGGTCGGCTCGCCGACCCCTTGAAGAAAGGACAGCGTTCCGAACAAAACGGATAGGCCAAAGACTTCCCGCCGCATTCTCCCAGTGCTCAAAAAGCGTGCTGCCGGGGGCGGGCCATTGGGCACCAGTGTCCCATGGTGAGCGTTCCCGTGCGAATTCGGTAAAAAAGCAAGACAAGGGGGTCCAACGGAACTCGCGGGCATCCGCTTCCAGGCTTCCACGGCCCAGAGCGGCGCGAGATGTACCCCAAACGCCCGGCAAGGTCAACCCCGCCACGCGGCCCAACTGGGCTTGCCGGCCGGAGTCGAGGTAGCTTAACCTTGAGACTCATGGACATGGGCGCTTGGGCCAAGGATGAACGCCACGGTGAGCAGGCGGATCGAAATCGTCGATGCATTCGAGGCCGTCCTCTCCCAGGGCGACGAGGTGCTGGTCATCCACTCGTCACTCGTCGGGCTGGGCTTCGCCCCGAGGGGACTCAAGTGGGATCTGCTGGGGGCGTTATCGCGGTTGCTTGCACAAGGCAGAACATTGGCCCTGCCGACCTTTACTTTCGGCTTCTGTCGCGGCAAACCTTACCATTTCCGCCGAACCCGGGGAGAAACGGGCCAATTGGGCCATTGGTTCCTCGAATTGACCGCCTCCGCGCGGACGCCGCACCCGATCTATTCCTTCGCCGTGGCTGGTCCCCGAGCCGCCGAGTTGGCAGCCGCGGCGAATTCGACGGCGCTGGGCGATGATTCGATCTTCGCGCTGTTCGAGCGCTTCGATGCGCGGCTGGTCATGGCCGGCTGCGATTGGAACGCCTGCACTCAGTTCCACCGCTATGAGGAACAGGCCCAAGTATCGTACCGGCGCTATAAGACCTTCTCGGGAAGTGCCGATTTCGGCGACGGCGTCGTGCAAGCCTCAACGCGCATGTACGTCCGCGAGGGTGAATTGCAGCCGGTCAACGACTTTACGCCCGCCGTCTCGGCACTGCGTTCGGCCGGGCTGATCGCGGCGCATCCCTTGGCGAAGGGTTGGCTCCAAGCCGTAAGCTGCCGATCCTTGGCCGCCGCTTGCCGCGAACGATTGGCTCAAGATCCGATGGCATTCGTCCTGCGCGACCGGGCGATTCAAGAACAGCCGCGCGATGCCGTTGCTCCGGCATTCCCGGAAGTGCCGAGTTGTACGGATCGGGAAAGACGGTTCGAGCAGGGCCTGCCGCCGCTGCGCATCGCACTCTTGGGCCAAGCCAACCTGGAGCTACTCCGCAGCGCCTTGCTGAAATCGGCGAGGGAACTCCTCCCCGACCGCGAACTGCACGTCTACGCCCCGGCGTTCGGCCAATGGTATCAAGAAATGCTGCTGCCAGACTCCGGGCTTAACCGCTTCCAGGCCGATGTTTCGATCGCCGTCGACCGCCTCGAAGATGTGCTGCAAGTGGAATCGCTCGATGAACTGCGGGACAGGGCCAGCGTACCGGACAAGGCCAACCTGCCGGACAGGGCCCACTTGGACGCCCGGTTTGAACATTACCTCGATCTGCTCGACTCCCATGCTCGCGGGAGGCCGGGGGGCCTGTTCGTCAACACGTTCGTCCCGATGCGACCGTCGGCGTTGGGCACGGGCACGCGGGACGCGGACAGTCCCGCAAAGGTCGTCGCCGGCTTCAATACCCGGCTTGAGGCGCTGCTGGAAAAGCTCCCCAACGCCCGCGCGTTCGACCTGGCCGGCTCCGCCGTCGCGTTTCGCGACGGCCCACTGTTCGACCCGCGGCTGTGGCACCTCGCGCGGTTCCCGTATTCGGCGCCTTTCAGCGACTATCTGGCCCGGCGTTATCTTGGCTGGCTGATGGCGCTGCAAGGCCGGACCTCGCGGCTGGTGGTGCTCGACCTCGACAATACTCTGTGGGGCGGTGTGTTGAGTGAAGACGGCCTGGCCGGCTTGCAGCTTGGCGGCGAATATCCGGGCAACGCCTTCGCCGGCTTCCAGCGCTGCCTGAAGCGATTGGCCCGCCGCGGAGTGGCCCTCGCGGTGTGCAGCAAGAACGACGCCGGCGAAGCGTTGCACGCGATCCAGACGTTGCCCGCGATGGTATTGCGCGACGATGACTTCGCCGCCTGGCGGATCAACTGGGAGCCGAAATGGCGGAACATCGAATCGCTGGCGTCCGAGTTGAACCTGGCCTTGGAACATGTGCTGTTCGTCGACGACAACCCGACCGAGCGCGAGGAGGTCCGCCGCCGGCTGCCGACAGTGAGCGTGCTCGAGCTGCCGGCCGACCCGGCCTGCTACGCCGATCGGTTGCTCTCGTCGCCCTATTTGGAGTGCGTGACGCTTACCGACGAAGACCGCCTCCGCGGCCGAAGCTACCAGTCGCGGCGCGCGGCGCGAGGCCGACGGCGCGAATTCGAGCGGGTCGAAGACTTTTACGCGTCGCTGGAGAGCCGCATCCACATTCAGCCGCTGGACGCCGGCAACGCGGGCCGAGCGGAACAACTTGCCCAGAAGACGAATCAATTCAATGCCACCGGCCGCCGTTACACTCGCCCCGAGCTGGAGGCCCTCGCCGCCGAGAACCCTGGCGTGGCGGCGCAAAGCGCCGATGTTTTCGTGATTGGCCTGGAGGACCGTTTCAGCGAGCGTGAAAACGTCGGCCTGCTGATCGTCCGCTGGCGGCGGCCTCGCCCCGCGGCGGTCGAGATCGACAACTTGCTACTGTCCTGTCGCGTATTGGGACGCGGCATCGAGCGCGGCGTGCTGGGGTGGCTTTGCCGCGAGGCTGCGAGGCGGGGGCAAAGCGAGATCGTGGGGCGGATCGTTCCCACGCCGCGTAATGCGCCGGTTCGCTCGCTTTACCACGACCACGGTTTCAAGCCGGGCGAGGCCAATGGCGAGTGGCGGCTCGATCTGCGAAAAGCAACGGCCGACGTGCCGGATTGGCTGACGGTGGTCGATTAGGGTGTTGAAAATTCAGTCTTGACCGGGAAAGGTTTTCACGAAGGTTTTGTGTCGTCTGGATTGCTCGTTGTTCTACCCATCTTTTGATCGCAGGTGGTGAAATGGGAATGTTGGGCAAGCCCTTGGCCTCTGGCTATCGAATTTGGCCCCGTTGGGGCCGTTGTCGTTGCCGTGTACTACCGGCGCGAAACGAATGAACTTCCAGCCATCACAACCTGCGGCGAAGAATCTTCGCCAGCTTGCGGGCGACGAGACCAGACCGGCCAACATGTCCATGCGACTAGCTGGCGCCGATCCCGCAGTCCCCCACCGCGCTACCGTACCGTAGGTTATACTGCGCGCGGCCAAGAATGAGAGATTCACGGTGGCTGGGGGGCAGAGCCTAAGCGATGCCCCGGTCGCATTAGCCGGGGCATCGCTTACGCTCTGCCACCAGCCACCACCTTCTCGTGAACCCACTTCCCACTTCGCACATCCCACATCCCACCATCCAACGCGGGCAATGAGAGGACATCCAAACGAATGGACCGCCAATTCGACGATTTTTCGGTCGGCGACGGCGTCAGCTTTGCCCGGCGGTTCACGTCCGACGATTTTGCCTCGTTCTCGGCCCTCAGCGGCGACCGCAATCCGCTGCACCACGACGCGGCCTACGCGGCGCGCTCGCAATTTGGCCGGCCGATCGTTCCCTTGCAACTTGCCGCCGCTCCCCTATCGGCCGTGGCGGGCATGCTCTTGCCCGGCCTTCGTTCCCTCGTGCTCGACAGCCAGGTGCGGGCGATCGAGCCCGTCGATTACGACGTGGAGATCATTTATTCCGCCCAGGTCGTGTCGAAGCACCCGGCGTTGCGCGCCCTGACGATCCGCGCGATCGCATTCGTCGGAAGCCGCGTCCTCATCGAAGGACGGCTGCGCGTGCGGGTCCGCGACGATGTGCCGGCCGGCGCATGGTCCGACGCATGGTCCGACGCGACCGGGCCGGCCATTGAAAACTCGTTGCGGCATCGTGTCGCGCTGGTCACCGGCGCCACCGGCGCCGTGGGCCGCGCCGTTTGCATGGCGCTTGCCCGCCGAGGGTGGACGCTGATCTTGCACCACCGCGGCCACGAAGACCGCGCCGCCCAATGGCAACAGGCCTGTCGCCGCGAGGGCGCCGAGGCGCATCTCTGGCGGTGTGACCTGGCCTCCGCCGCCACGCGGCGCGAGGCGCCGGGCGCGCCGGACTGCCTGCCCGACGCTTCGCTGCTGGTCCATGCGGCCAGTCCCAGCATCGTCGCGCCGCTGGCGGAAACGATGGAGGTCAACTACGCCGCCTTACGCGACTTAAGCGAGGTCTTGCTCCCCGGCATGTTGCGGCGGCAATATGGGCGGATCGTGCTTCTGGGCTCGGCCGCGCTGGAGCATGCGCCGGCGGGTTGGGACGATTACGTCGCGGCCAAGGCCGCCGCGACCCACTACCTGGGCGCTCTCGACCGGCGCTACGCGCCCTACGGGGTGCGCGGCGCGGTCGTCGCGCCGGGCCGCGTGGCCAGCCCCTTTTCCCAGGATCATTTCCCGGCCGACGCCGATTGCCATTTACCCGAGGAGGTCGCCGAGACCGTGGCGGACCTGGCCGAGCAAGACGATCGCTTCTCCGGCGGGTACGTCTCGATCGCTCCGGGTATTGTCCGCAGGGGCGCGTGGGGGTTTCGTCTCTCGCCGCCCGCGTCGGCCGGTACGGAATCCGTCGCGCCGGCGAACTCACCTGGGGACGATACCGAACCATGTGCGTCGCCTCACGCCGCCGCGGCTGCTTCTTCCTCCCTGCCGACGCATCAGGCCGAGTTGGAAAGTTTGCTCCGGCGGGCGTTTCAGTTATCCGACACGGTCGATCTCAGCGAGGCCGCGCTCGACACGACGCCCGGCTGGGATTCGCTGGCCCATCTCCAATTGCTTCTTTCCATTGAATCGGCCCTGGGCATCTCGTTCAGCTCCCAAGAGTTAAGCCAGACCACTTGCTTCGCCGAGCTGCGCCGGCTCGTCGCGGCGAAGCAAGACGAAGGTTCAAATGGAGAAACGAGCATTTCCGCGCATTTCCCTCATCAAACACGGATTCTCAAGAATATTTGGACCTAGGAGTCTGTCCGAGATTGACCTGTACCGGAATTGGGAGAATGGGGATACTGCGTGGGGTGCGGAGGAAAATGGATTTTTCCCGATGGGAGACGGATCATGGACGATCACGGCAAGCAGTTTCGGGCGTGGGATTCTGGGGCTGGACGGCAGGAGATTGTTTCGCCAGAGTCGGTCTTGCCGGAGGA
>DATKSN010000010.1:0-6791 GCA_035531595.1 Pirellulales bacterium
TCCTCCGGCAAGACCGACTCTGGCGAAACAATCTCCTGCCGTCCAGCCCCAGAATCCCACGCCCGAAACTGCTTGCCGTGATCGTCCATGATCCGTCTCCCATCGGGAAAAATCCATTTTCCTCCGCACCCCACGCAGTATACCCATTCTCCCAATTCCGGTACAGGTCAATCTCGGACAGACTCCTAGCCCGTATTATTCATGCTCCATGAATCATCCGGTCTAAAGATTTCCGCCGGCGCCGTCATCCACGTTGCCCACCATGTGGAAGTGGTTGTGGTCGATGTAGATCACTTCCTGGGCGTCCTCGTCGACGGTCGTGTAGGGAACCGGCCAGCCGACTCGCGTGACCTCGGTGTAGTAGAGGATGCACTTGTAGTGGGCATGGTGCAGTTGGGCCGGTCCGATGAGCGGATAAACCCGCGGCGGATCGACGTAATCGGCGATCGGTTCGATCACCATCTGCACATTGTTACGCTGGATTTCGTGCAGCAGAGGCCAACCGCCCTCAACGGGCTTTGCCCGTTCCATCGCCCGTATCACTTCGTCCGGCGAGGGCGGATCCAAGGCCACCGGTGGTCCGCCCGAGGTGACCGGCCCCAGGATCGGCACTCGCGCATAGCGTTCCCGCATCCAGAACTTGTCTTCCGCCTCCTTTTGAAAATAAGGACTCAGCGGAATTGGGATGGGCAAGTGAATATGGGGTGTGCTGAATTGCGTGTTCAGAGGCCACGCGCAACCGCTAACACCCAAAACCGACATCGCCAACGATACGAAGAGAGAGGCGTGGACGGTCTTCGACAACATGGGCGATCCCTCGCTTGATCTAACTGACTGCTGTCACAGGAGTTGCCAGCGGCTCGTTCGGCGTGCCCGCGCTGAGGACTCTCCGCCGCGCAAAGACCGCCCTTGAAACTAGCCGTAGTTATCGTGTGAATTGAAGCCAAACTTGCGGATAATTCCGGTTTTGACGAAAAAACCCCCGCTCGGCTGCAAAGCCGGCGGGGGTTCGGAGGATGCATGTTGATGGGTTGGTCAGTTCTGGTCGTCGAAATCGAGGAACCACCATCCGTCGTCCCATTCCAGACTCACTTTCCGCCAGCCAAGCGGGACTTGCGGATAGGGATAGAACGGACCAATGTACGGCCACGCGGTCGGCGAATACTGCCGAGGGTACGTCAAGCCGGCGTAATTTGGGTAAGAGGCGTAGCTGGGCCAAGAATAATTCGGCATGTACGGCTGGTCGTAGGTCGTCGGCGCCGCGCCGGCATTATTGGTGGGCATGTAGGCCGGCATCGGAGTGCTCGGTCCACCATTCTGTCCGTCCATCGTGGGCATTTGCGCCGACGCGGTGCGGAAGCCGAACGGCCTGCGGTGGAGTTGACGACCGGCGGTCTGGCCGGAAGTCCGCGGCGCGGCCTGGGCGCCCTGCATGGATTCAAGCGGGATCAATGTGCCGTTCGGAGCTTGAATCATGGGAATCAACCGCACCTGCTGGCCCTGCGGTCCGCGAGGCAGGTTCTGGTCGCCGGCGAACGGCTCAACCAGCGGTCGGGGACCGGCCTGTGGGGCTTGGCCTGGCTGCGGGGCCTGGCCGCGAGGCGGCTGGCCGAGCGCCTCGTCGAGCCTGGCCGTGGCGAAGGCCATGCCGGGCTGCGGGGCTTGGCCGCGCGGCGGCTGGCCCGGCGCCACCTGGTTACTACGCGGTCCCTGCCCGCGAAAAGCTTGCCCGCGGAATGCCTGCCCGCGATGCGCCTGGGCACGGGCACCCGGCCCTTGGGGAGCTGGGTCGCTCGGAATCTGGATCGCGGCAGCCTGACCGCGAGGCACCTCGGAAGATGCCATCGGCGCAAGGGGAGCCTGGCCGCGAGATGCTTGGCCACGAGGCGCCGATCGGTGGGCGGACGTGGCATATTGGCGGTGCCGTAGCGCGATGCGCGGCACGGCGTGGGTGCGCGGCACGGCGTGCGTGCGCGGCACGGCGTGGGTGAGCGGCAACGGTGCCAACCGGGCCGGTTGGCTATCGCCGGACATTTCCTGTTCGCCCGCGGTCGCTTGAACCTGTGCATCGATGGTCGGCGGGGCCGCCGGTCCTTCCGTGCCCACGGCCATTAACCGAGTGGGACGTTTCGCGGTTGTTACCGCCGGAGAGACCTCCAATTCGTTCACGACATTGGAGACCTCCGGGAACTTTCCCACCATTTCGGCTGCAAACGTCCTTTGTCCTTCACTGCCGACACGGCCGATCAGCCAGGCCGTGCCGTCCTTGAATTTGACGCCGAAATCAAAGTTATGGAGACGTCCGCTTTGCTTCAGCGCCTGGGCAATTTGCTGAGCAGTCTCCTTGTTCGACGCTGTCGCCCAACCGGGCGCCAGCAGGGCGATTGCGGTAATCGCCGAAGCCACAATGATGCGGTGCATGCTTCCCCTCCTATGGGATCACGGCAAAAGAGCCTTGTATTCGCTCACATCGGCAAGGCAATTGCGGCGGCGAGGTATGGTCAGGAGGGAACCGGCGAAACAATCAACACGGGTCTGGCCCCGGAAGTTGCGAGCATTCCCCCCGCGCAACCTCGATACCGAATCCAAATTGCCTGTCTATAGGTTTCGGCCGAGAATCGTGCCGAGGGGAAGCTTTTTTTCGATTTTGCCGATTTGGCCGGTTTCTACACGACCACCCCGCCAAAATCCCAGGTGGCCGTCAAAACCATGACCGCCAGAGTCGTTCCGCTCACCATGCATGTGCCTGGCCCGATGAGCAGGGAAATCAACGTCGCCAGGCCGACCAGCGAGAGACACCCCAAGAAAACCCGTTGATACGACGTCTGGCGCGTGGACCGTTCACCGATCCGCGTCATACAGGCACTTGCCAGCCCAATGATTTGTACCGCCGCCAATCCATAGATCAGCAGCCCCGATTCCAACGTCACCATGGGTCGTTTACTCCTGGAATCCCTTCGCGGCCCTGCGGGGGGCCTTATCCGATGAGCCGACATCGTGTCGCGCTCCGTCCGAAGGAAACTCCAGCGAGTTTCGTGCCAAATGCGCACGGCGCCGTCGCCATGAATGCTCGTTGAATTGCTGAACTACCGAACCACGTTGGGCTTACGCCGTTCTTGCGACTGACGAATCGTCGTTCTCGCCATCCAGATCAAGTTCGCAAACCGCCGCCGAACTTGCAGTTTTTACAACAACAACCGCTTATACTTTGTCACGAGAAAGCGGTGGCTGGTGGCAGAGCCTAAGCGATGCCCCGGCTTGAAAGCGACCGGGGCATCGCTTTAGGCTCTGCCCCAGCCACCGTGAATGTCTCATTCTCGACCGCGTTGTCACACTAACCCGCAGCGCAAGCAAGGTAAGTTCGACGCTGGTCCGACCGCGTGAAGCATCAAGGCCAGGATTACGGCCGTTTGCCGATCGTCTTTTCGCCGCGATCCGTCTTTTGCCGTTTGCCAAGCAGTTTTGAAGCGGGCGTTTCCTCCGCGGCCGGCGATTGCTTCAAGAGCGTCCGGACCTCGCGGTCGATTTCCGAGGCCGTGATCGCCCGATGAACCACCTTGCCGGATGGATCGACGAGCAGCATCGTCGGCAACGTGACGATGCCCAACTCGTTGGCCAGCCGGCTGTCGAATCCACCAGGCTCGTAAATGTGAACCCAGGGAAGCGGCTGCCGTTTGAGGTAGCCGTCCAGGTCCGATTTGTCCTTGTCGAGGCTCACGCTGATGATCGCAAGACTTTTGCCGTATTTGGCTTGCGCTTCCTTGAGCAACTCGTGGTCGGCTTTGCTCGGCTCACACCAGGTGGCCCAATACTGAATCAGCACGGCCTTCTTGCGGAACTGGCTCAGGTCGACCGATTTGCCGTGCAGGCCGGTCCCATGAAACTCCAAGACCTTTCCCACGCTATCAAGTCGCCTGCTGGCGCCCGCGGCTTTTTTCGCGGCCAGCGTGCCGTGGAATTTGTCGATGATATCGCCGTACCACTGCTTCGCCCCGCTCTCGTCGCCGGAAAACTCCAACGTGTTTCCGGCTTGCAGCATGGCTTCGGGCGTTTCGGCGACGTTCGGATGGTCGGCCACGAATTGTTTCAGGCTTTCCAGCCATTGGGTTTGAATTTTGGCGTAGTCGGCGTTTTCCGGCTGCAGTTTCAGGTTATAGTCCGCCGTCAGGTAGCGGAATTTGACGTAGGCCGCCAGGTCTTTGCTCGCCGCGTCTTTTTCCAGCCTTTCGTAGAGCGCCTTGAGCCGCTCGGCGCCGTCGGGAAGCGTACCCAACTGCACGGCGACGGCCAGCGTCTCAGCCAGATTGCGCAGCCATTGGGCCCTGTCGTCCGGGTTGCTCACCGACTCGGCGATCTTCTCCAGCACCTCGCAACGCTCGGCGGTATTGGCGGCCTGGGCTTGCGGCGTCGTCGCCTTGGCGGCGGCCTGATCGACCAATTCCAGTTTGGCCAGCAGATCCTGGGTCTTGGCATCGCCTCCCAGGCCGCCATCCGCCGCGCCGCCTGGCGCTGGAGCACGGTTGGTGAGCACGGCGAAGAAAATCCCTCCGGTCGGAAGCTCCGCCTGGTCGTCGGCCACGGCGGGAGCGTCCACCAGCCGCCACAGATTGCCCACCTGCACGAGCGTTCCGACGGGCAATTGGTTGTGCTTGCCTTCGGTTTCCACCAAGGCCATCGCGTTTTCGTAAACTCGCAGATCCTTGGTCGAGCCTTCCGTGCCCGCAGGCACGGTGCCCGGCCGCGTGCCGCCAAACTGCAACCATTGGCTCTTGGCCGTCACGGTCTTTTGACTCGTGGCCACCTTTTTGAAAGCAGCCGTGGCCGCCTCGATTTTCTCTCGCAACAATTTTGCCTTTTGGGCGCCCAGACCCAGCTCCTTCAATTCGTGCTCCGTCATCAGCAGGTGGGCAAATCGCCTGCTATCGCGGTGGGCCAGCGCCGCGACCAATTCGGCGCTGACTTCCTCGGCCGAAATCACTTTCCAGGAGTCGATTTTGCCGTCCTCATCGTCGTCCAAGCCCCAGCGGGTACCGGCCGTGTTCAACCAGCGGTATTGGTCGGCCTTGCCGTTAAAATTGGCATCGATGTCGCGGTAAACCTCGACACCCTCGGCGAAATAGCACCATAGGTCGACAACATTATCTTCGTTGGTGTCCACGAATTGCCGCAAGACCTCTCCCGACGGATCGCGCACGATCCAACCTGTCTTTCCGCCGATCGTTTCGGCCTTGAGCGTCGAGCGGGCGGCGTCTTTTTCCGTGGGCTGATCGTAGGCCACGTCGGCCTGGACCGGAGAAAGCTTGAGGGCTTGCTCGATCTTCGGCGTGGCGCCGGCCCCCCAGCCGCGCGCGGGCGCCATCGCCAGAACCAAAGCCAAACACAGGCCGAACCGTTTCCATTGGACGAGCATTGCCATCGCGAGATTCCTTTCCTACCTTGCCTAGGGTACGCGGCCGAGAAGGAGACATTTTATCACGAGAACCTGGTGGCTGGTGGCAGAGCGTGAGCGATGCCCCGGCCAAATAGCGACCGGGGCATCGCTGAGGCTCTGCCCCAGCCACCGTGAATCTCTCCTTGTCGGCCCCGTGCGGTATCGCATCGAAGAAAGACATCGGTCATTTTCGGCGTGGCGGGGTTGGCAACATAAACCGATCGTGCCGCATTTTCCGAATATGCATGGCCGCCGTTTTCTTTTGCACGCCGGTTGCTGCGCAACGTGCGTGCTTTGCGCGTAAAAATGATCCTGCCTCATTCGTGGGCCACCCGCGGAGCGAGTCGGCTCGCCCTCTCCCAACTCCTTCTACTTCCCACTTTCTCCTGTCTCCTTTCTTCTCCCGCCTTCTCCTTCCTCCGCGTCGTCCGGTTGGAAGAACATCACATGCTGCCAGGGGAGTTTGTCGAATTCCTCGACCAGCTTGTATCCGTTGGGCAACAACTCCTTCTTGACTTGCTCTTTGCTCATCTTGTGTTCCAGTTTGATCGGTACGCTGGGGTCTTCCAGACGGAACTCGACGAGCACCAGCCGCCCGTCGGGCTTGAGCGCCTTCCGCATGGCGCGGAGCATCTGTTCGGGGTATGAGAACTCGTGGTAGACGTCGGCCAGCAGGATCAGGTCGAGCTTGCCCTCCGGCAGTTTCGGGTCGATCACCGAACCCTGGATCAACTCGACGTTCTTGATCGCCTGTTCCTTGGCCCATGCTTCCAGCAACCGCAGCATTTCGGGCTGGATGTCGACCGCCAGCACGCGGCCCGTCTTGCCGACCAATTTGGCCAGCTTGAGCGTATAATAGCCGTTGCCGCAGCCCATATCGCAGACGGTCTGGCCGGGCTTGATCGCCAGCGCCTTGAGCATCGACCGGCAGTGTTCCTCTCGTTCGCGCTCTTCGCGCACCAGCCACGTCGCGCCGTGATACGTCATGTAGGGCGCGATCGCGCGCCCCATGTACTCGGTCAAGGGCGGTGGGATGTCGGAGACGTCGTCCTCGGCCCGCGATGACACGGCGGCGAGACATGCCGCCAGGCACCCTAACGCCAGCCGCGGCCAGCAGCGGATTTGAGATGGGAGTAGGCGTTTGGAACCGAAAGGCATGGGCTTCACGGGTTGGAGGGTGTGCCCCACTCGGGCGCGATCAACCGCGCCATCGCCTCTCAGAGGCTATCCGAAAACTGATATTGCTGTAAGTCGTGATTTCGCCGATCTTTTCGCGCACCCCCCCCTTATTGCAAAGGAGTGCATGAGATGTCGGACGAAACCCTCCCTCGGAAGGCGTATTCCTCGGATCTGACGGATG